>CAZFNA010000004.1:0-37998 GCA_964520465.1 uncultured Pseudomonadales bacterium
AAGAAATTTAGCTAAATCTGTCACTGTGGAGTAGTTTCGTTAGGGAGGCTAAAAGGACCGAGGTTTTATAGTCCGATACGAGTTGGTGATACGGACTAAAGGGCTGATGATCGGGGTCTGCTCCCACTTTCAGATCGAACTTTTGGACAAGATCATCCGACTCAGGGACGCTGACGGACTCACCTACAAGGCTATAGCCGACGTTCTAATCGCTGAAGGCTATCGTTCCCTGCGAGGTTTTGACCTTGGCTCAGAGAACGTTTGCTCGATCTATAAAAGATGTAAGAGGTGAGATGATCGGCTGTTTAGTGCGCCAGCTATATTGAACGCTGAAAGCGGCCTTTTCCCTTCATGGGTTTACAAACTTAAATAAAAGATAGTTCAATGAAAAAAAATTCGTGTATCTCCATATATTTGCTAGAGCTGGCGGGTTGAGTCTCGGGTTTCACATGGCTGGAGCAGAGATCGTGGGAGCAATTGAAACTGATGCTTGGGCTTGTGAAATATTCCAATCTGATGAATAAAAGGTTATTTTATTGTCATGATTTACCATTACTCACATATGCCCCTTCGTAAAGAGATAGAGGCATCAAGTTATATTGGATTGGAGGGTTGTCGTCTAGAATACTTCATTGCAGAGGGACTTCACCTGAATCAACCGAAGTCTGCCGAGCTCAGCTTGCAATGGCGGACGATGAAAAAAGAGTATAAGGCACGTGGACGCTATGTTTGGTTTACTGAGCAACAGTTTTCATATTGCATAGGCAGTCCCGAGATTGCCAAAGTTCGTTATGCTTTTAATTCGAAAGATATCCGAGCCTATAGCTGGCCGAGCCTGATGGAAATCGCCTCTAAGGATAAAAAACGTTTTAATGTGATGAAGGAAGTCAGTGAGTTTGGAATGGGGTCGGGAGATGACCCTTTTAAGTGGTGGGTCACTTTCGAGGAAGTTCCGTTAATTCAATGCCAAGCAATTTCTGAAATCGGATATTTTGAATCACTTCCTGATTAATTAAAGTAAATCGAGCAGTATCGGCAAAAGCTTGTCGCCAACGAGAACACCTGCTATGTAGGTTAAGAATGTAAACAGTGTTTTTTTGAGAGAGGATTGTCTACGGTCGTCGGTGAATTCAAATTCGTCGAATTCTGTTCTAAAAATAGAAGCAGGCAGGCTGTCATCTTGTAAAGAAGTACCCGTCTGAGGATTGACATCAAGCATGCGTTTAAAAGTAATATAAACAACAGCTAAAAGACCGGTTACCACCAAAATGATCAAGGGGTCTTGGAAAAAAAATCCCACCCCGGCTCCGGTCGCAAGCGCTATAATTAGCAGAACGATGCCCATTAACGAAAATCCCAAATTAATTAGAAATTCAGTAATCCAATAACCATATCCAGTGCATAGCCTGAAGTCAAACTACGTTATTTGAACTAGCTTGGCGGACTATTAAAAAAGGTAATTTACCTTTTTGTTATTTTTTTTGTGCAACTACTGCACTGTATTTATTGATGAGCGCTGAAACCTGTGAGCTACGTTTTCAAAATAGTATCGTCATTAATTTAATATGTACTCTTGCCATCTAAAATGCTTCGACATCGATACTTGAATAGAAAGATGCCTCGATCAAAACTCTGATATAACTGATTAGTGGCTTTGATCTTTTACTTGCAATGATACTTGGTATTTCCAAACAGGTTATTGAGAGCAGTGTTACAATTTTTTGCTTAGATGTGCTTGGTTGGATTATCGATTGTTCCAAGGATAGTTATGCGTTTTGTCTCAACATGTTGAATCAAGATTCTCTCAAGTCGGTTGGGGTCCCTGGCTTCGAGTGCTCGAATTATCTCTTCATGTTCAGACACAGCTTTACTCCAGCCTTCTGATGTCATTTGAGCGCTAAATCTTGCACGACGCACTTTTGCGGATAGACTATTTATAATCTCGATAAGTGTATAATTGCCACTTCCTTCAGTGATTAATTCGTGAATGAGACGGTTCGTTTCAAAGTACTCCAGGAGTTCGTGGGCGAGATAATGTCGAATCATCTGATCGTGAATTGTTCGAACTTTGGACACTTTTTCATCCGTCATATTGATCGCGGCTAACCGGCCCCCAAGACCCTCAAGGGAGGCCATGATCGGCAGGATTTCGGTTACATCATCTCGGGTCACGATACTGACCATTGCGCCTCGGTTTGGTTGTAGCTCAATTAAGCCCTCTGTAGCTAGAGTTCGAATTGCTTCTCGTAGAGGAGTCCGGCTTACGCCAAGATTGTTACAAAGCTCAGTTTCATTCAGCCGCGCACCTGGCGGCAGTTCTCGTTCGTCAATCATACCTCTGAGGTGTTCAGCTATCTGGACGTGAAGAGGTGCCCTGATGATCACGTTTGTATTCAATATGTTAGTCCTTTGATAAATGCTCTGCTAAAACTATAGCAACGTGCTCTGCTTGACGGGAGGTGTTGTCAGCAATTTGATGTCGACAGCTAGTGCCCCCGGCAACTATCCGCGTCGACAGGTCTGCACTACGTACGGCTGGAAGTAGATCTAATTCTCCCATTGCTAAGGAAGCTTCAATCGTTTCTTTTTGGTAGCCAAAGTGACCGGCCATCCCGCAACAGGATGATCGAATGACAGATACTTCAAGTTCAGGGATTCTTTTGAGTAATGACTCCAAAGGTCCCATAGCCCCGGCAGCTTTTTGATGGCAATGACCATGGATTAACACTTTCCGGCACTTGGCCTTTTCAAGCGAAAGATTGAATTTGCCTGAGATGACCTGTTCTTCAACGAACTCTTCAAATAAATAGGAGTTTTTTGCTAGCAGGGCTGCTTCTGGACCAGGAATTAGTACCTGAAATTCATCGCGCAATGTTAAAAGGCAGGAGGGCTCCAGTCCTACAACGGCTACTCCTTGTTGAATCCAAGGTATGACGGTCTCAATAAAGCGTGCTGCTTCAATTTTTGCTTGGTCGACTAATCCAGTGGCAAGAAACGTGCGTCCACAACAAATATGTCGGTGGTCTGGCTTGGGCTCGATGACTTCAAATCCCATACTTTCAAGTACTTGCCGAGCGGCGTATAAATTTTTTGTTTCAAATGAACGGTTAAATGTGTCACCAAACAAGACAACTGCCTGCCGAGTACTTTGCGGTTCTCGAAGGGGTGCCCGATAAGCTATATCCCACACTGGGAGTTTACGATCTTTTGCAAATCCTAGGGTTTTTTCAGTTACCCAAGCCATGCCAGGAATTTGGTCTCGAAGATTTGCTATCCAGGGCGCTTTACTTATCCAGCCTGCGTACCGCGGCATGTATGCAATGATCTTGTCGCGAAGGCCTATTCCTAGTAGCTTACTACGCAGATAGAGTACTTCGGTTTTCATTTTTGCTAAATCAACACTGGTGGGACACTCGTTTTGGCAGGCCTTGCAACCAACGCACAGCTTCATGGTTTCGAACATTTCTTTTGACGTCAGTGCATTGGGACCAAGCTGACCTGATAATGCCAAGCGGAGCGTATTAGCTCGGCCCCGAACCACATCTTGTTCATTTTTGGTTACTCGATACGACGGGCACATCACTCCGGCATCTGTGTTCCTGCATGCCCCGTTATTATTACACATTTCTACGGCACCACTGAGCCCGCCCCATTCTGACCAGTCAAAAGCTGTTTCAAATGAACCATGGATTGATATTTTATTTTCATATTCTGGAGCAAAACGAAACAGCGATCGATCATCGTGCTTGGGTGGATTTACGATTTTATTTGGGTTGAATAAGCCGGTTGGGTCAACCAACTGCTTCACGTGCTCGAATAAACGAACCATGTCTGAGCCGAACATGGATTCGTGAAATTCAGAGCGAGCAATTCCATCGCCATGCTCTCCAGAGTGCGATCCTTTGTACTCACGCACCAATTTGAAAGCTTCTTCTGCCACTGCCCGAAGTGCTTCGACATCAAGCTTTTGTTTCAGATTAAGAACAGGCCTAACGTGCAGAGTTCCAACGGAAGCATGTGCATACCAAGTTCCACTTGTTCCATGTTTCTCAAATACTTCTGTTAATCGTCGAGTATATTCTGCGAGATCTTTCAGTTCGACTGCGCAGTCTTCGACAATAGAAATTGGTTTTGAATTTCCGCGCATGGACATCATTATATTTAGTCCTTGCTTTCGAACTTCCCAAATTTGTTTTTGAAATACTAGATCCTCTGCGCGTACTAAAGAGTTTGGTTGTCCCAGGTCTCCTAGCATCTGTTCTAGCTGGTCTAGTCGTCTAAGATTCTCCGCCTGATCCGTCTCTGCGAATTCAACCAGCAGTAATGCATCTGGACGACCCTTAACAAATAGATTTACTGTTCTTGCAAACATTGGGATATCTCTAGATAGGTCAATCATGGTGCGGTCAATAAGTTCTACGGCGGATGGTCCAAGTGTTACGAGATGTTGAGCAGCATTCATTGCCTCATAGAACGTTTTAAAATGGCAGATACCTAGTACTTTAGCGGTTGGTATTGGTGAAAGCTTTAAGTGAATTTCTTCGAATAAGCCTAGCGTGCCCTCACTCCCTACAAATAAATGTGAAGGGTTGGGCGTGGTCCCCGGCCAACATCCGGAGCCACCTTGGCCATCTGGGATGAGTGCATCAACGTTATATCCACCAACACGACGCATGAGCTGAGGAAGTCGAGCTTCAATTAGGTCTTTGTGTGTTGCGCCTAAATGAAGTAACTGACCCAGTAAATCTGTGCGATGCTTTAAATGATCTACTGTTAGGATTTGGTCTCTCGCTGATAGCTTTGACCACTGCGCAAGACCCCCATTGGCAAGGCGAATTTTTACGCTGTCTACATTGTCACGCATGGTTCCATAACGAATACTTCTTGAACCACAACTGTTATTTCCAGTCATTCCTCCAAGCGTTGCACGACTTGATGTTGAAACATCTACTGGATACCAGAGCCCGTGAGCTTTTAACTTAGCGTTCAAGTGATCTAATACTATTCCAGGCTCCACGACACAGTGAGCGTGTGAAGGATCGATATCTAGGACTTGGTTTAGATACTTGGAATAGTCAATAATGAGAGAGTGATTAATTGTTTGACCGTTTTGACTAGTCCCACCGCCTCGGCCTGTTAAACAAACACCAACATCTTTGGCAATTTCGATGAGCGATTGAAGATCGTCGAGTGTTTGTGGAGCAACAACGCCGAGAGGAAACATTTGGTAGTGGCTGGCATCAGTCGCGTAGCGACCACGATCAAACTTAGAAAATAATACATCGCATCGAGTTTCGCTTTTGATGCGTCTTTGTAAGATACGTACCTGATCTGGGTCGATTTGATTTATTTTCGGTACCGTTACGGAAGCATTGGGTTGGTTTTTCATTTATTACCGTTGTTATTTTGCATACAAAATACGATATGCATATTATTCGTTTTTAAGATAGTCTTTCAACCTATGCTTAAAATCTAAAACAATAAATAAAGATTCACTCCTAGGATAAAAAGAAATCGGAGATAAGTATGAAAATTTTGTATTCAATAGCCACATCTGTGGCACTACTGGCAGCAAATTTGGCTTCGCCCGCTTTTGCTGCAGATGTCACACTTAAGTTTGGGCACGTTGGAAAGCCGGGTTCATTATTTGAAGCCAGCGTGAATGCCTACGCTCAGTGTGTTAAAGACGAATCCAGCGGAAAAATCGAAGTTCAAACCTTTGGTTCTTCGCAATTGGGAAAAGACAAAGAACTATTGCAAAAATTAAAGCTAGGGCAGGTTGATTTTGCGCTACCTTCTTCTGTCATGTCTTCTGTTTCAGATGAGTTCGGTGTTTTCGAGATGCCGTATATCATCAAAGATCGCGAGCACATGAAACGAGTCCAAGCAAAATTAGGTGATGCCTTTCAGGCCGCAGCACAGGCTAAGGGCTATCATATTGTTGGCTACTTTGAAAATGGATTCCGGCACATAACAAACAACACTCGCCCGATAAATGTTCCGGCAGACTTGAATGGTGTAAAGCTCAGAACGCCCAAAGGTGCGTGGCGTGTCAAAATGTTTAAATTATATGGCGCTAATCCTACTCCAATGGCCTTCTCAGATGTATTCACCGCGCTTAAAACCGGTGTTATTGATGGGCAAGAAAATCCGTATGCCCAAATTGCATCTGCGAAATTTCAAGAAGTGCAGAAATACCTGTCTATTACTGGCCATGTTTACACACCAGCCTATGTTTTAGCCTCTAAGAAGCATCTTGCAAAGCAGTCAGCCTATGTTCGCAAGGTGGTCTCTGACTGTGCTGCTTCAACACAGACATTTGTCTACAGAAAAGCAGCCGCGCTAGAAACCGAGCTACTTGACGTTATTAAAGCGGCTGGTGTCCAAGTGAATAACGCTGATAACTCAGCATTTATTAAATCGTCGAAGCCAATTTATGACGAATTTTCATCGTCAGTTGATGGCGGAGCTGAACTAATTAAAACAGTACAGAGCCTAGCCAACTAGTCCGGCAGGATAAAAGTGGCTCTTTCAGAGCCACTTTTCTGAGAGTTGAGGGGTATACCGTGAAGCGACTATCTGCAATTGTGGATCAACTGCTTGTTTGGTTCGTCTTGATCCAGATGGTTGCACTCACGTGTGTCGTGATTTTTGCGGTGATTGCAAGGATTTCGGGAAACTCAGTCTCATGGTATGACGAAATTGCGGCGATTCAGCTTTCTTGGTTGACTTATTACGGTGGCGCATATGCGGCCCTCCATCGACGTCATATCGGGTTTGACTCGGTTTTACTCTCGATACCAATGCCTTTGAGGGCGTACGCTGTTATTTTTGCAGAAACTGTCGTTGTTGGATTTTTTATAATCCTGGCGTACACGGGATATCAGGTACTTGTGGTACTAGAGGGTGATTTTTTGGTTTCCTTAACCTGGGTTCCCATACAATTTACCCAATCGGTTATACCGATTGGCGCTGCATTATTTGTACTTTGTGAAATTCTGAGTTTTCCTGACTACTTTAAAAAATGTTGTGACGGGATCTCTTTAGAGCATGCAGAGATTGAAGAAGAAGTAGAAACTGAACTCGCAAAGGCGGGCATAAAGCCATGATTGTGTTTGTCATGTTTATTATTTTAATTGCTTTAATTTGTTTGAATGTTCCGATCGCGGTGGGCCTGGCCGTGGCAGCAATCTTTGGTCTCGCAGTTACCGAAGGTATAGATAGTGTTGTTACCCTTGCTTTAGATATGTACGACGGATCAACTAAGTTCTCTTTGATTGCTATTCCAATGTTTGTGCTAGCCGGCGCCATAATGAATGCTGGTGGAATAACAGATCGTCTTATCAATTTTGTGAGCGCTATCATAGGCTTCGTTCGGGGCGGGCTTGCCATGGTAAATATTGGTGTGAGTTTGTTTTTTGCTGAAATTTCCGGATCCGCCGTGGCGGATGTAGCAGCACTTGGGTCAATTTTAATCCCACAGATGAAGAAACGAGGATATTCTGCTCCGTTTGCTGCCGCTGTAACTTCATCGTCTGCGTCATTAGCGATTATTATTCCGCCATCCATCCCCATGATTCTTTATGCCACGTCTGCTGGTACTTCAGTCGAGCAACTATTTGTTGCTGGGATTATCCCAGGTTTATTGGGCGCTTTTGGTTTAATGGGGATGGCGTATTATTTTGCCCGTCGCTACAACTTTCCAAAAGAAGACGCGTTCGAGTTTCGTCGTTTGTGGGCTACATTGATTGACGCACTGCCAGCATTTACTTTACCTGTCATTATCCTGGGGGGCATCTTTGGTGGCTTCGTTACTGCAACTGAGGCCGCGGGCCTTGCGGTAATCGCAGCATTAATAGTAAGCGCATGGTATGCCAAGATGGATTTTAGACATTTAAAACGAGCGATGATTGATGGCGGCGTACAGACTTCGGTAGTAATGCTTCTCGTAGCAGCGTCTGTCGTAATGGGTGGGTTTTTGACCCGCGCACAAATCCCTCAGGAATTTGCGCGGTGGATGCTTGATATAACGACTAACCAGTGGGCGATACTGGCAATTTTAAATGTCTTCTTCCTGGTCATTGGATTTTTCTTGCACTCGGCCGCTGCGATTATTTTAGTGGTTCCAATCGTGATTCCTCTAATTCAAGCTGCTGGCATTGATCCAATTCATTTTGGTTTAGTAGTGACTCTTAACCTAGCGCTGGGCCAGCAAACTCCTCCTGTCGCGAGCGTTTTGATAACTTCCTGTGCTGTGGCTCGGGCCAATATTTGGGATGTCTCGAAAATCAATATTTATTTTATCGCAGTGTTATTCGCGGTGTTGATGCTTTGCACTTATATCCCATCGATTCCCATGTACTTGGTTGATGTTATTTATAGGTCATAACTTTGACGGATTATGTGATTACATTTAAAGATCATGTGGCTGAATATCGTTTAACAAGGCCCGAGTCTAGAAACTCGATAACTTTCGAGATGTATCAGGCGCTGGAGCAATTGTGCGTAGATCCGGGCGATGCTGATGTCATAGTTTTGACCGCTGAGGGTGAAAAAGCTTTCGCGTCAGGTACGGATATTTCAAATTTTTATGACTTCGACTCAGCCCAGGACGCAATTGATTACGAGGCAATGATTGGTCGAGTGATTGATGCCGTGCAGTTGACCTCTGTTCCAGTGATTGCCTCTTTACATGGCGTTGTGGCTGGCGGTGGAGCGGCCATTACCGCTGCCGCAGATATACGAATCGCCACTCCAGATACCAGGTTTGGTATGCCGATGGCGCGTACACTAGGTAATTGTTTATCTGTAGCCAATTTGAATCGGCTGGTTCATTTATTGGGCGAGTCTCGCACCCGTTATTTATTGCTAACAGCAGAATTTTTGACGATTGATGCTCTGTCCCATAGTGGGTTTGTAAGTGAAATTTGTGAAGACTGCGAGGCATCTGATGGGCGTGCTAGAGAGCTCGCTTTTCACTTGAGGACACTTGCTCCACTAACAGTGTCTGCTACACGCGATGGCCTAAGCCGGTTATTGAGATCTGACTTGCCGAACGATTCAGACCTAATAGAGCGCTGTTATTTGAGCGACGACTTTGCCGAAGGGATCGATGCCTTCTTTGCAAAGCGAAAGGCTGAATGGAAAGGACTATAAATCCGCAACCAATTCTGCTGCCACAAGTGTGAGCGATTGAGCTTGCCTTTTATTTGGTCTATCGACCGTGAGCAACTAGGGAAGATAGTACAATTGTACCCCTCATCGGGGTTACTTTCGTGACGCTCATGACACGATTGCTGCAAGTTACCTTAGATCCTCTTTCGCTCGGGAATTAAACCCTCGGGCGCATATCGCAGTGCTATCAATAAAATAATACCGACGGTCATTAAGCGCATATGGGCTGCCCCCTCTAAAAGGTGAGCTCTGACTGCACTTTGTGGATCCATCTCAGTGGTTAATACTTCAATGATCCAGAGTCCGATTGGCTCTGCTTCTATCCAGAAAAACCAAATAAAGAAACCGCCTAGGACGGCTCCCCAGTTATTTCCAGAGCCGCCTATTATGACCATTACCCAGATTAAAAATGTGAATCTCAACGGTTGATAACCAACCGGAGTAAATTGACCATCAAGTGTTGTAAGCATCGCCCCTGCGAGACCAATTACAGCAGAGCCGATTACGAATACTCTTAAATGCTGCCATGTAACATCTTTACCCATAGCTGCGGCGGCAGTTTCATTATCTCTAATCGCTCGCATCATTCGCCCCCAAGGCGACTTCAGCGCTGTTTCGGATAACCACAGGAGTAGCGCAATGACGCTAATAAATAAAAGGGCGTAACAGATTTTTACGAAGAACGTTGAAGCATCATCTGTTGGCATCCCCACAATTAATGCTAACTCCTGGAACCATTGGGCTTGTTGCAAATCAATCTCGTAAGGCACCGGTCTAGGTAACCCATTTACGTTTTTTACGCCTCGAGTGAGCCATTCTTCATTTTTGATGAAGAAGATGATGATTTCAGAGATTCCAAGTGTAGCGATGGCTAGATAATCAGAACGGAGTCCTAGCGCTATTTTTCCGATCACGAATGCCACGCCTGCAGCAAAAAGACCACCTATGGGCCAAGCTATTAAAATTGGTAGTCCAAGTCCTCCGAGGTTCCCGCTGACGGACGGATTGATGGCCTCGATAGCATCGACACCGGGGTCAAAAAAGAGCCTGAGTAGCGCGTACCCAAGGGTAATAATTGCACCTATGATCCAATAACGCTTTTTATTGAGGTGCCTGACACGTACCCACGTATAGAGACATGCTACAACAGTAGATATTGTGATGACGAGCCCAAGCAGGATGCCTAAGCCACCTGCCTGCCAAGCTTCAGAAACTGGGGGCATCGAGACCAATACACCCGCAAGACCACCGAGGGCAGCAAATCCCATGACGCCCACATTGAAGAGACCAGCATAACCCCACTGGATATTGACTCCCAGCGACATGATTGCGCTGATTAAACATAAATTTAAAATGGTTAGAGTGACTGAGAAACTTTGAATGATGCCGACCAAGATTAATAGGATGGCCATCAACCCATACAGAGCCTCTGTGCGATACGAATTAAAAATACGCATTATCATATGGTTTTCCCGCTGAACATGCCGGTTGGTTTGATGACAAGCACGATCACTAAAATAATGAAAGAAACGGCGATTTTATAATCTGTTCCTAGGATTTGTACTAAGGAGTCAACCTCCAGACCTTCAGGCCCGAGGTATAGAACTATTTTCTTATACGCAAACGTAATGATTAGCTCGCTGAAGGCGATTACATACCCACCAGCAATTGCCCCGATCGGATTACCTACACCACCTACGATTGCTGACGCAAAGATGGGGAGCAGGAGTTGCATGTAAACGAATGGCTTAAAGCTTTTATCAAGACCGTAGAGTGAGCCTGCGATAGTCGCTAAGGCGGCTATTAAAACCCATGTAATCATGACTACGCGGTCAGGGTTTATTCCCGATAAAAGTGCTAAGTTTTCATTATCTGAATATGCGCGCATCGATTTGCCGGTCCGAGTATGATTTAGGAACCAGAACAGAGAGGCAACGATTATGATCGCGGTAACAATTGTTACGGCTTGGGTCATTTTTAACGATAATCCTTCATCTAGCCCGGTCATTTTTTTGAATTCTCGCGCCTTTAAAATAAATCGAGTTCCGTCGAAGAAAACTTGGTCCCCAGGCCCGATAATAAAGCGGATCAAGCCACCCAAAAAAAACATCACACCAATGGAAACAATCAAAAAGATCACGGGGTTTGCTTTACGTTCTCGGTGGTACCGATATACAAATTTGTCGATCGTGAGCGTGAGTATCACAGTGGCCACAATACCCACTGGGATCGCCAACAGCGCGGTTGGTAAAGGCTGAATACTTACTCCAATAGTTTGAAGGCCCCAAGTGGTCAATATGGTAATCATCGCACCAAACGCCATTGTCTCCCCATGAGCAAAATTCGAGAAACGCAGGATCCCATAGGCTAGAGTCACCCCTAGAGCACCAAGTGCGAGCTGCGAACCGTAGGTAAGCCCAGGGATAATGATAAAATTACCGATTAGCGCGATGGCATTCAGAAGATCAGTCACTGTTATCCTCCCAAGAATGCTTGTCGGACTTCTGGGTTTGCGAGGAGCTTTTCGCCTGTATCTGTAAACCGATTTTCCCCCTGCACCAACACATAGCCTCGATCAGCAATTTCTAATGCTTGCTTGGCGTTTTGCTCAACCATCAGAATTGCAACGTTAAGGCGTGCAATTTCTATAATACGTCCGAAGAGCTCGTCCATTACAATAGGCGAAACGCCCGCCGTAGGCTCATCAAGCATCAGTACCTTAGGGTTGGTCATCAGAGCGCGGCCCACTGCGACTTGCTGCCTTTGACCTCCGGATAGCAGGCCTGCAGGTTGTCTTCTTTTCTGTTTTAGAATAGGAAATAGATCATAGACTTGAGCGATCGAGTCCTGAATTGATTCGTTTCTGATGAACGCGCCCATTTCAAGATTTTCTTCGACAGTCATAGTAGTAAAGACGTTTTGAGTTTGAGGCACAAATCCCATACCCATTATTACCCTCTGCTCGGGTCTTAGCTGAGTAATGTCTTCGCCATCAAAGATTATTGACCCTTTTCTCAGGGGGAGCATTCCAAACATCGCTTTCATGGCTGTGGACTTTCCTGCCCCATTGGGGCCGACGATAACTGCAATTTCGCCTTTCTCGACGCCAATTGAACAGCCATGTAGGATATCCGCTATACCGTACCCCCCCGTCATGTCTTGCCCTATTAAAAAACTCATCTTATTTCTTGTGTTTCAAACCTGTCCCCAAATATGCTTCGATTACCTGCTCATTTTTTTTTAATTCATCAATAGACCCTTCGGCCAGAACCGTACCTTCTGCCATACAGATTACTGGAGCACAAAGCCTTGCTACAAATGCCATATCATGCTCTATCAAACAGAATGTATAGTTGCGCTCTTCATTGAGTTTGAGAATTGCATCTCCTATTTTGTGGAGCAATGTTCGGTTGACGCCTGCACCAACTTCGTCAAGAAATACAATCTTGGCGTCTACCATCATAGTTCTGCCGAGTTCCAAGAGCTTTTTCTGACCACCTGAAAGATTACCTGCGAATTCATCGGCTACTTGCTCGATTTCAAGGAACTTAATCACTTCATCAGCTTTAATTCTGATTTCTTCTTCGTGTGCTTTAACTAGTCCAGGCTTGAACCAAGCATTAAGAAGACTTTCTCCGGCCTGTCCTGGTGTTACCATCATAAGGTTATCGCGAACCGTTAGCGTCGAGAACTCGTGTGCTAATTGGAAGGTACGTAAAACGCCTTTGTGAAAGAGCTGGTTTGGCTTGAGGCCAGTGATATCTTGACCATCGAGGAAAACACGTCCGGATGTTGGTTGGTAGAGGCCTGCAACCACATTGAAGAGAGTTGTTTTACCAGCTCCGTTTGGCCCTATTAAGCCAGTGATCGATCCCGTTTGAATCGATAGACTCGCCCCATTGACAGCATGTACCCCGCCAAAGTTTTTGTGTAAATTCTCAATAACAATCATGAGTGGGTAATAAAAAACGGCCCAAAAGAAATCTCTGAGCCGCGTTCTATTCGGTAATTAGCGATAGCGTACTGTTGTATTTTTGCCATCTTTCACGAGAATCTCTCGATAACTACCGGCGGACTCGCCGGCACCGATGAGCTCAACAGCGGTTGCGCCCACATAGTCGATTTCTCCACCATCTTTAAGAATCTGCAGTCCTTTTGCCAATTCACCTGGAAGAATTTTTTCACCAGGTGCGTTAGCTACCTCAAAAATTTTGCCTTTGACCATATCGCTATCTGTTGAGTTGGCTGCTTGCATGGCAAGAAGCGTCAGAGCGGCTGCGTCATATGCCTCTGGTGAGTATGGACCAGCGGTAAAACCATCTTTTTTAGCTAACTCTGCATAAATCTCGGCGCCGTTTGAGTCCGTTCCGGGCACCGTTCCGATGGCTCCATTGAGATCAGGGCCGATAGCCTTGACCAAACTTTCACCAATCATGGCGTCCGGGAGGAAGAACCTGTCAAAACCACCAGCATCTAGTGACGATTGGATGATACCTTTCCCGCCTTGGTCTAGGTATCCAACCACAACTAAAATATCTCCCCCGGCTTGGGCAAGTGCAGCAACCTCGGCCCCATAATCGCCCTTGCCGTCTTCGTGTGGGGTGTTAATCGTTACTTTGCCACCAGTGGCTTCAAAGTTTGACTGGATAGCGTCTGACAATCCCTTGCCGTAGTCATTATTGGTATAGGTCATGGCGATAGACCTAATTCCTTTTTCTTGCAAAACTTCCGAAATTACTTGGCCTTGACGAGCGTCTGAGGGTGATGCGCGAAAGAACAAATCGTTGTCTTCTAGAGTCGAGAGCGCTGGCGATGTCGCTGATGGCGAAAATAGAAGAATGCCCTTAGGCATGGCTACGTTCTGCAATATTGAAATTGTTGCACCAGAGCACAGGGCGCCAATGATTGCATCGACCTTATCTGATGTGATCACTCGCTCGGCGGCCGCTGCGGCGGCTGAGGCGTCAACACAAGTTGAATCAGCGCGGACATTCGTTACTGTGGCGCTATCAAGCAATAATTTTGATGCGGAAACTTCTTTAATCGCGAGCTCTGCGCCGCGCGCCATTGATTCAGATAATGATTCTGCGGGACCTGTAAAGCCGAGGACGACGCCTAACTTGACAGATTTTGCATGGCCACCAGCCAAAACAATAGAGGAGCTAAGGATGGCTGCTGTAGCCAGAGCAAGAGCAAGAGCATTCTTTTTCATAATTTTCTCCATAAGGACCATGCGATAGACAGGATAACTACAATACTGTATTGGTTTTCCCACCTTTTTTCGACAAAAACTACTTGAGCTGGGGGAATTTTGAATAAACAGCTCTCTATTATTGAGAGCTGTTTGAAGAGTACTTTTGAACTATTCGAAGTCTGCGGTCAGGGAGCCTTGGGTCTCTGGGTCAATCTCGTCTACTCGATAATTATAATTTGGATGATCTGAGCCCACAGCTATTGCCGCCCCATTTTTGATCGAGGCTACCATTTCTGCAGTAAATTCGAAGCGCGAAAAGTGGACTGAACTAGTTTTTTCCTTGTTCGATCGCTCAAGATCCTCGTCGGCAATTGCGTAGACGCGATCTAAGCCTTGGACTTGGATAAAAGTCCGATTTTCGATGTCTACGAGCTCTCCGAGTTTGATTTTTCGTTCTTCTTCATCTGGAAACTCGATCATTTGCGTACACTTTAGATTTGTCCCATCTGGAATTAGGGGGTTGTAAGCCTCAAGTTCGTCGGCTATCCCGTCTTCTTCAAAAGTTTTCTCAATGCGCAACATTTCTTGGATTTGATATCTTACCGTAGCCTCATTTTCGAACTGCAGCGTCATGCTAGGACCGACGAAGACACTTCGCAAGCGCTTTAATCGCATCGCTTCAGTGCGAATTTCGGAGCGTTGCTTTGCATACTCCTCCAGAGACAGCAGAGAGTTTCGTAGAATTTTAGTCATTTTGATTCCTCATTTAATCCGTAGGCCTTGGCCACCAGCGATAAGGGGTGGGCTAAGGCTGGTTGATTATCGTGATTTTCTCGAATGCCCTGAGCGATATGATGTCCGCCGAGTGGACAGTCGCTCGAAATGTAGTCTGGATTGTGTTGATTCATGGCACGGAATACTGGCCGACCAATCTTCATTGAAGTTTCGTGAAATTCTTTTTTTACGCCATATGTTCCTGCGTGTCCTGAGCATCGCTCGGTAGTTTTTACTTCTGTGTCAGGAATTAACTTCAGAAATTCTTCGGTTTTTTTGCCTATATTTTGCACACGACCGTGGCAAGGTGCCTGATAAGAAACCGTTCCAAGTCCTTGCTTGAAATCTATGCTAAGTAAGCCATCTCTGACTCTGGAGACGAAGTAATTGAAAGGGTCCCAAAATGCTTCTTTTACAAGCTGAGTATCTTCATCGTCTGGATACATCAGTGGTAATTCTTGTTTAAACATTAATGTACACGAAGGGACTCCGGCGATGATTGCGTAGCCCTCGCGAGCTAGTCTTGCAAGGTGGGGTATGTTAATCCTTTTCAAGCGATCGACAGCTTCAAGGTCACCCTGTTCAAGTTTAGGCATGCCGCAGCAGGCTTCTTTTTCCGCAACTACCCAAGGAATATTATTGTGCTCAAGGACTTTTATCAGATCGGTACCGATTCCCGGCTCGTTATAGTTGATATAACAGGTCGTGAAAATTGCTACCTTACCAGGTGTACGCTTCCCGGTTTTAACCTCAACAGGCCTTGATTCTTTGATCATTTGACGAAGTTTTTTTGGTGCAAATTTGGGAAGCCAGGCATTCTCATGTACCCCTAGTAAGCTTTGAGTTACTTTCCTAGCCGGCTTCCATTGACTTACCATGTTCACAGTCTCAGTTACAATCGGAATGCCCGATAATTTACCGAGACCGTCTGTATTTGAGAGAAGCTTGTCTCGGTTAGACATACCGTCTTTTTGATGCTTCACCGCCTTTGCCTGCAACATCAGGTGCGGAAAATCTACGTTAAATGGGTGAGGGGGCACGTAAGGACATTTCGCGACGTAGCACATATCGCAGAGATAACATTCATCAACCACCTTGACGTAGTCTTCTTTGGCGACACCATCAACTTCCATTGTTTCACTGTCATCGATAAGGTCCAGTAAAGTCGGAAATGCGTTACACAAGCTCAGACAGCGACGGCACCCGTGACAAACATCAAATACACGTTCCAGTTCGGAGTTCAGTTTCTCTTCGTCGTAATAGTCAGCATTCTTCCAGTCGATGGGGTGCCGCGTTGGCGCTTCAAGATTACCCTCGCGCTTTATTTCCATTGGCATTTGTAACTCCGTGGAGGCATGCAAACTAGGGGGCGGGCCCCCTAGTTTAGCGGTAATTTATGCTTCTGCTTCTGCTTTGTATGCATCTAAGGTTTTTTGAAACTTATTAGCGTGACTGCGCTCTGCTTTCGCGAGTGTTTCAAACCAGTCAGCGATCTCATCAAATCCTTCTTCCCTAGCAGCTTTAGCCATCCCTGGGTACATGTCTGTGTACTCATGAGTTTCACCGGCAATAGCGGCTTCAAGTGCTTCAGCGACATTGCCAGCAGCTAACCCAGTTTCAGGATCGCCTGAGCCTCCTTGTATTAAGTACTCCATGTGGCCGTGTGCGTGGCCTGTTTCTCCCTCCGCAGTATTACGAAACACATTGGCAACTTCTGGAGCGCCTTCAATGTCTGCCATGTTTGCGAAGTAGAGGTAGCGACGGTTAGCCTTGGATTCGCCCCCGAAGGCTGCTTTTAAGCTTTCTTCAGTTTTTGTTCCTTTTAATTGCATGTCTTTTCTCCTTTTAAGTGTCATGCGCTTTGCATTACTGTTTCACCTGATCTTTGGTGGTGAGTGAAGTATGGGGGTGGGTTCAACCTAATTCCAAGAGTATTTCTTAATGACATCGATAAATTTATACAATGACAATGTTTAATGTTCATAGATTTATGCAAATACGATTGATTCGCTTTACTACTGATCTCCCCAAGTAGATAAAACCCGTTACAATTTGAAGATGCAATTAAATTCTCCACAACAGAAAGCCGTTACAGCACCTGAGTCAAATTCTCTCGTGATTGCGGGCGCAGGCTCCGGAAAGACCCGCGTCTTAGTCGAACGGATGGCCTTCTTGATGCGCGATACAGGGTTGTCTCCCCACGCATTGTTGGCAGTGACATTTACGAACAAAGCTGCCCGGGAAATGCGTGAACGGCTTGAGGAGACTGTTGGTCGCTCCCTTTATACCATGTGGGTTGGCACCTTCCACGGGCTAGCGCATCGGTTTTTACGATCGCATTGGAAAGACGCTGGCCTAACAGAGCAGTTTCTTATCTTGGACTCTGATGATCAGAAGCGCATGCTTAAGCGGATTATTGCTGATTTCCAACTAGATGATGCCAAGTTTAAGCCCCGCGCAGTGGCAAGTTTTATTAGCGGTTGTAAGGATGAGGGGCAGCGGCCGCAGCATTTACAAACTGGCAGCGACTATTATACCGATACGTTAATTCGCTTATATGTCGAATATGAGCAGCGATGTCGGGACCAAAATCTAGTAGATTTTGGCGAATTACTATTGCGTACATTTGAGACACTTAAAGAAAATTCAGAGCTTTTAGCACATTATAGAGACCGTTTTAAACATTTGTTGATTGACGAATTCCAGGATACTAATACCATTCAGTATGCTTGGATCCGTCTACTTGCGGGAAAAAACACATGGGTAATGGCCGTCGGCGATGATGATCAGTCGATTTATGGATGGCGAGGTGCGCGTATAGAAAATATTCACCAATTTGAAACAGATTTTGCCCCAGTGACTACTATCCGTCTTGAACAGAACTATCGATCGACTGACATTATTTTGAAAGCCGCCAACGCAGTTATTGCTAATAATAGTGGAAGGCTCGGGAAGCAGCTTTGGACTGATCAAGGTCAGGGCGAGCTGATTCAGCTATATGCTGCCTTTAACGAGCAAGACGAGGCAAGATTTGTAGCAAATCGGATCAGTAATCATGTGGACGGTGGCGGTTTGTATGGAGAACAGACAATCTTATATCGATCTAATGCCCAATCACGCGTTCTTGAAGACGCGCTTTTAAGGGCGGCAATACCATATCGTATATACGGAGGTCAGCGATTTTATGAGCGTCTGGAGATAAAAAATGCGCTGATGTACCTGCGTTTGATCCAAAACCGACTCGATGATACGGCCTTTGAGCGTATTATTAATTTTCCTCCTCGCGGAATAGGCGAGAGAACAGTTGATCAAATTCGGGCCTTTGCTCGAGACGAAGGCAAAGGTCTCTGGGACGCAACAGTTGAGTTGACCTTGAGGGATGCATTAAGTGGGCGTGCCAAGACTGCGGTTGTGGGATTTATTGACTTAATTAGTGAGATGGAAGGCAAAGCGACTTCTCTTGATCTGGCTGATTTGACGCGAGACGTGATTGAAACCTCAGGATTATTGGCCTATCACGGTTCGGAAAAAGGCGAAAAAGGACAAGCGCGAGTCGATAACTTAAACGAGTTGGTAAGCGCCTGTCGTGCATTCGAGCCAGAAGATGAAGAAACGCTCGTATTACTTCAATTCTTATCGCAGGCCAGCTTGGATTCTGGCGAAACGCAGGCAGATACAGATGCAGATGCGGTGCAGTTAATGACGCTTCATTCAGCTAAAGGTCTCGAGTTTCCAAGAGTTTTTCTTGTCGGTGCTGAGGAGGAGCTTTTTCCTCATGTCATGAGCCTCGATTCTACAGGTGGGCTGGAAGAGGAGCGACGCTTGGCCTACGTTGGAATTACAAGAGCCATGCAATATCTTACCTTGACTTACGCTGAATCTCGTCGCCTAAATGGTCGAGATCACTTTGGCCTGTTAAGCCGATTTGTCAAAGAGATACCCGCAGAGTGCATCGAAGAAGTTCGATTAGAATCGCAAGTCACAAGGCCTTTTGTCTCGTCATCGTTTGGAGCGCGACCTGTTGACCGACCGCATCGTCACCCTCGGTTTAAAGATTTTGATGATTCGTCGAGCGAAGAAAGTGGGCTTAGTGTTGGATCCCGTGTCGACCATGGTTTATTTGGAGAAGGGAGTGTGCTCGCCTTCGAAGGATCAGGCCCCCAGATAAAGGCACAGGTTCGTTTTGATGATGGATCGACAAAGTGGCTGGTTCTTCAGTACGCGAAATTAACTCATCTGGGATGACTCATGACCGGGGACACTCCGAATCCGCCCATTCGCATCGATTGCTACAAAAACAAATCGTGTTTCGGTCGACTTGTATATCTCAGCACCCTGTTCTGCAATCCAGACCTCAATCCGAATCTGCATTGATGATCGCCCGACATCCTCTAGCTCGCCGTAGAATGAAACTTCTGAACCGAGTGGGACCGGCGCAACAAAATCGACATTATCAAGTGACACTGTGGCACAGCGTCCGCCACTTGCTCTCATTGCTATTTGAGCAGCTGCTTGGTCCATTTGATCAAGTAACCAACCCGCATAGATGTCACCTAGTGCATTTGTATATCTGGGGTGCGCAATAACTCGAAGTACGAGCTCTCCTTGGGGATCGGGTTCTTGTTCGTCAAGATCCAAAAGAATTCCTTATTAATAGATAAATGTTAATAGAGTGTACCTTGTCAATCCTCATTCAAGAAGTATTCGAGGCAACTGATTCTTTGGCTAGATTCGTTAAGGGTTCGCTTTAGCATCGCTTCTGTGCTGACAAGACAGATGTCATTTTTCGCCCGAGTTAACCCCGTGTACAGTAATTGGCGCGTCGGATTAAATCTTGATCTAGCTGATTCGGGCTCAGGTAGGCTGATTAATACTGATGGGTACTCTGAGCCTTGCGAACGGTGAATGCTTATAGCCCAGGCTGGCTCTGTTACGCCTAGCTGGCCCCTTAGCAAATACTGCGACAGCATTGGAAAGTATATTTGTTCTTGTCCGGAACGGTCCCTGTCAACTACAACACCGACGTCACCGTTATAGATACCAAGGTCCCTTTGGTTCTCGGTTATTAATATTCGTTCACCTCGGTCATGGAAGCCTCGGGTTTGAAGCTCTTCCCCTACAAAATGGTTGATCCATCGCCGCCCTGCGATGCCTTCTGTCATTCCAGTGAGGCATTGAAAATCTGGCTCATTCGGTATTTTCGATTGAGAGACATCCTGAAAATAGGGAGTTAATCGTGACCGAATCTCATCAGAAATACGTTTAACTGACTGCGCGGATTCCCAAAAGATGCAATGGTCTCGGAGGGCTTCAATAAACTCCGCAGGTTCCCCTGTTAAGCAGAGGTCCTGTAGTTCGAAGAGCACATTATTTCCGTCGATTCGGTGTCGCTTTTCCAATTTAAAACAGTTATTAGCTAGTCTTCCTGCTCTCTCAATTGATCTGAGAATGCATCCGGCTTCAACACTCACCAGTTGATTTGGGTCGCCCATTAAGACCAGATGGGTGTCAGGACCTAACTGCTTTAGTAGCCGATCCATCAAATCCAAAGAAACCATGGATGCCTCATCAACTAGGATTAAATCCATAGTAGTCAGTGATTGCAGCTGTCTATGTATCGTAGAGGCCGATATTTCTAGAAGTTCCCTATCAGGTTTTGGAATAGAGGAGATAGCTTCATGAAATGTATCGGTTAGCCGAACGGCTGCTTTTCCGGTTGGTGCTAGTAAGGCGACCTTACGTAACTGAGGCATGGCGTACCTCTTGGCAGCTATAATAGCTGCCGCTGTTGAGGTTTTCCCAGTACCTGGCCCGCCAAGAATAATAGATAATCGTCGATGAGATGAGCCACTGATCGCCTTAGATTGTGAGGTGTCGGCCTTTGGCATGAACTGATTGGGATTCAATTCGATGGAACCGCTAGGTGTCTTAGCAAGCTTCTTTAACGTTTCAGCCACTCGGCGTTCTTGTGCTTCATGCCGTTTGATTTGCAAAAACCCAGTATTGACGGCCAATAAATCTTTAAGCTCCCCTTGGCTTATAATTAACTCCCAGGACAGAACAGCATCAGTCTCAAGTTTAAGTGCCGTATGGCCCTCTACTATTGCAGCAAACAATAGTCGAATTATGGGGATTTGATCTTTCGCTAACCCGGTGTCCCGTAATAAAGTAAGAAGACTCGTCTCTGTTAATGGGTGCATAAGCAAGATGCCTCTAGGGCTAGAATCCCTGTAGTTTCGAGTTTTCCTCGCCAGATCCCTTGACTTGGTGCATCAATTCCCCGACAAAATAGATAAATTACATCCCCCAGATGTGTTTCCGGGTCATAGTTTGGCATTCGGCTTTGCAGCCACCGGTGAAGCGCTAATCCGTAAATTGCAGCTTGCACTGTGTAGAATGATTTATCCATTGCCGCATTGATCCCATCGGCACTGTAAGCCTGATTGGTAGGTCCGAGATAGTTTGTTTTGTAATCGATGATTGAATATCGCCCATTGGACTCGAATACTAAGTCAATAAACCCTATCAGATGCCCTGAGAGCGCCTGACCGATTGGTGGGATCAAAGAGTTCCACCAGCTAAATTGCTCGCAGCCTTTAAAGAGGTCTTCGCAGTAGATACCATTTTTTAGGGGCAGTTCGAATTGGGGTTCTGGCCTTTTCATCGACCGAGGAAGTGACTCAAGTGTCAGATCATCTCCGAGGTTGATGTGAACAATGGCGGTGATCCACTCATGAATAAATGCTCTTAGCTCTGGATTCAAAAAATTTGGCCAAAACCTTTTGACGGCTTGCACCAGGTCTTCGTTTGGTTTCTCGGATCTAGCATGCCACTCAAGGAGTGTATGGATAAAGTTACCGGTTTCTATTCCTCCTGGAATGCTGTGCCAACTTTGATTCATCTCAACATTTGTGGAGATGGAATATTCATCCGAAGCCTTTGACTCTAGTTCGGGGCTTGAGTGGTTCTTGATTAAGCTTGAGAAGCTTCGGAAGAACCATCGTGGTATTTGCGCCGAATTCAATTCAGTTGGGTTACGGAGACTTTGTTGAAACGGTCTTAAATCAAATTTAATGTCAGGGATTTTCATAGCCTGGTGGTGTGGAGCCAAATCTCCAAGAGATCGGTCCCCAATGAGCCCACAGATTACAGACTTTTCATTTGGCAAACCGCAAAATACCGTGTGTTTCGCTCGTGTCAGGGCAACATATACAAGGCGCTGTAAATCATTAGCCTCGCTTTGTATTGCTAGGGCTTGCGCGCCTGCAGTGAGATCGATTCTTGGCCCATCAAAAGAACAATAGTCATGGCCCCACAATGAGTTATTTGGTTTTTTAGCTTTTATATCTCCAGCCAAGATAACAATTGGATACTCAAGGCCTTTGGATCCATGGATCGTATTAATTACGATGATTCCCGTATCTGCAGGCGTGCGCTGTATTTTGGACTCAGATACTTTTTTAGAATTGGTCGCTTGATCGATCCACCAGCGACTGGCGGCCAGAGGGTTTAATCCCTTAGCTTCTTCACCAAATATCTCAAGGCACTGGATCAGGCATTCCCAGTCTTCTCTTCCCTGCAACGTATGCGCAAATCTTGATTCGGTTTGTCGAATCTCGAACAGATGCTCAAGTGCTGCAGACGGTCCCTCAATGACCCAAAGATCTCTTGCTCTAAAAACAGCCGATTGAAATAAGGCGAATTCTTTTTGTTCCGTGAGCATGTTTGGTTTTGTTAGATCAAAGCCAAGAATTCCAGTGGTTGCAGCAGATGCTAACTGTTTTACGTCTTCAGGATTGGCGATGGCTTTGAGCAGGGGGATTACTTCTGAGACTACAGCTTTTTTAAAGATATTTTCATTATCTGGATAATGGCAAGCCAGTCCTTCTCGCTCGCCTATCTTCTTAATTTCGGATGCAGTTGTTCGCTTGTCAACCAGTACATTAATGTGTCTTTCTGAGAGCGGGACTCCACGAATGTGGCAGAGTCCTTGTTTGGACTTGTGTAGGAGGTACTGGATCAGTTTCACAACATCCTTTGCTTCCATCGATTCCGTCCAAACGAAACCAGATAGCTCCTCTGTCCCTAGGGTAAGGGGTACAATGTCAACCTGTTGGCTACTCGTTAGTGGACGATATTCGATTGATCGGCCAACAGTTTCGGTATCAATAAATAAAGTATTTAATGCGTCGACAACTGTTATCGCTGAGCGAAACACTATGTTAAGAGTCCAACATGACGTTTGGGGGAGCGATTTTTTTACGTGTTGATAGAACTCTGTATCAGCTCCTCGAAAGCGATAAATCGATTGTTTTGGATCACCCACCATCACCATCAGTCGTTCGTTGGTATCTGGGTACAACGCATCGAGCATAGACCACTGAGTGCGATCAGTATCCTGAAATTCATCTAGCAGTATGACGTGGTGTCGAGGGCCTTTATCTCTCATATGGCCAGCCACTTTTGCAGCGTCACGGATGATTTGATCATAATCTGTGATGCCAAGTGTCTGCATTCGAGCTTTATATTGCTCTTTTAGTTCTCTCAATATGAACGATTTAAACGCAACTTCCGTTGGGGAGGGTGTGAAAAACTTGACCCAATTATCGAATTCTGTACCTGACAATTTTTCAGCACGTTTTTTATTTAAAAAATAGTCACGTGTCCCTTTGGGTATATCCCATCGATTCGCAGATTTTTCAATCGCGTCACAATGTTTGTCAATAGCATTAGTACCGATTCCGCTTAGATTAAGCAGTGCCTCGCGAGACGGAAGTATGTTCTTTTTGATCGCTTCAAATTCAATATTTATCATGGAGAGATCTGGACACGCAGATACTTCCGGTGTGATTTTGCCGATCGGATTAAATGCTAATTTGGTTTGGCTTAGTATGCCTGCTAGTCCACCGGTAACTTGTCTAAGCAGATCTAAAGGTAGTGACTCACCCAGCTTCCGGTATAAATCAATGGTGACTTCGGTTTGAATTGCATCTGTATCTGTTTCGACTGGAAAACTTGGGATACCAGTTTCTGGTCCGTAGTCTTGGACTAGTTGGGCAGCAAAACCATGAATTGTCTGAATTTCTATTGTGTCGATATGCGCGATTGCATTTAGCATTCGTTGCCTTCCCTTTTCTTCTGAAAGATCTGAATAGGCTCTGATAAGCTCGGATTGACCATCTTTTAAATCTTCTAATTCCTTGTTAAGCCGATCCCTGACCCGGGAGCTCAGTTCGCGTGTGGAAGCTCGAGTAAAAGTCATTAATAAAATGGATTCAGGGGGCATACCTTCGACAACAAGCATCCTGACAACTATGGACATTAAGGCGAAAGTCTTACCGGTTCCAGCACTGGCTTCGATCAGGTGCCGTCCTGTTTTCGGCAGCAATTCGGGTTTAAAAATTTGCACGAGGCTTCCCCATCCATTTGCGCAGTGGCATTACTAACTCATAGGTAAGTTGGTAGTGTTTATCTGAGATATGTGGATCATGCTGGAATAGCCGTCGATATTCTGGTTTAAACTTTAATTTGGCTTCAGCCCAGTCGATCCGATCGCTTGATTCTAGGCCGGATTCAATTGCCTTAGCTGTTTTGAGGGCGATTGGTCCTATTAGTGGACACGGACTTGAAATACAGGAAATGAGCTTTAGCCATTGTCGGAGCAGATTTGCTGCCTCCACTTGAGAGATGGGTCCAACGGGCGTGACTTTATTATTAAACGTGACAAGTCGTATTTCTTGATCACATGGCTCGATCGCATATGCTACGAGGCATTCTAGGAGTGCTCGGAGCCCGCGGTTTCCATCAACTTCTTTTGAAATAAGGATTCGCGAGACCTTTGGTTTTTTAAGATAATCGATGCTGAGATTGAATGGGCCGAGTGAAAGAGTTTGTGCATCAAATAACTCCTCAGGCTCTCTTGCAGCCTGAGAAACCAGTGAGGGTGCGCACTGGTCTAATAACTTAGTGAGATCGATTTCCTCAGGGAACTCGGGATGATTTGAGAGTAAGAGCGCCATTTGTTTGTTTGATAAGCCCTCGCTCTCAAAAGCTTGCTGGAGCTTAAAACGATGTAGCGAATTTATTTCTAGGGGCTCTCCTCCCAACACATTTGGGTTGGGTGTTGTGAGGTATCCGCCTTGCATTGACAGAAATGACTTTCCTGGCTCACTAGCGGCCGAAAGAAACTCATCGAGGGCCCAGTCAAATTTGGTGGTTTCATCAGTGCGCTGACCAACCGATTGAGCAAGGTAGGTTTGGGTGCGCGCCAATCCTGTGGGTAGTTCTTGAATGACACTTTTATACTCGGTCGGTATTAATTGTTGGATGAGTAATCGAAGCGCAGGAGCTGGCTGCTCTTTGGTTAGGCGGATCGGATGTTTACCGATCCAGCTGATCCAGATTTGATCAGTAGTATTTGAAATCACATCGAACAAGACCTGTTTCTCTTGTTGCGATGGGATGAGGTCACTCGGGCGTGGAGCTTTAGCGATTAGGTCCCAAGAATGTGCGTTGCTAGTGCTTGGAAAGGTATCATGGTTTGCGCCTAGGATTGCAACTAGCGAGCTATGGATACTTCGAATGGTTTGTGGGGCGGTCACTGAAATTTGGTCATTGAGTGCGAGGGGGCGATAGAGTGCAGTCTTCTGTCGCATAGTTAACCAGTTGAATACAGAAGCTAAATTGACATTTTTGTCACTAAATGGTTCTGTGAGATCCGAAAGAGATAAGCTTTGAATTTTGCCTAGTGTGAGCTGAGCTAGTGATGTCTCAATAGCCTCGATAGCTTCTTTGAGATACATGACCTTCGGCAAGTCCAGTACCTTTTCGATGGCTTGTAACGATGCCAACAACCGATCTAATGTATGACTTTGCTCGAGAGGTTCTGTGCTCACGCTGTCAGTTTCCAGCTGAGTATCAGGATCAGCCAATAGACCTTTTAAAAGCCGCTTTTTGGCTTCTTCTAAGCTATGTCTATGCCCGCTGACACCCCGTCTAGCGCCAGATAAAATGAGCCATTTTTCGATTTCTCGAACTTGGCGATCCGAGATTTTCAGAGCCTCCCGAGTTGAGTATTCTGTGAAAAATTCGAATGTCCTTGATGCATTAAAACCATAGCGTAAACTTTCTGCGAGAAGAACGATTGAAGTCACCTCAATGGGTTGAATGATCAGGGGATCTAATGCGGTTGGTATTCGATGGCGCGTATTTTGTGAATAAAATGTACGCTGAATAATTGGCCCATATAAACCTGGATTTGGACTGACTATCTGTATCTGCTGCACTGTTCGATTGGAGTCTTGATTGAGCCATTCAATAACCCATTCTTTGAGCTCTTGAACTTCCTGCGTCGGCGAAGTAGCGGCGACCAATTGAATGGAATCATCAATTGAAATGGGCTTGATCTGGTTGTCGTAGATGGCCCCCTTCAGTTGGCCTAAAGCAGACACTTCTGAGGGCCTTTCAAAACCTTCAATCCAGTGATGGTCTCCGAGCTGACTAATCATTTTTGCTTTTTCGCGACATAAAGCCTGAAGTAATGGATGTGTCTCAGCGATCTCTAGGGCACCTTCGGTAAACCAGTGATCCGGTGAGGGAGATTGGATGCAGAGAAAACATATACGCTTTTTACTCCAATGCTGGACCATGACCATCTGCATTGGCGATAGTCGATCTGGATTGAAGATGATTAGCCGCGATACAGAATGAAGCTTATCCACGTCGAGTGCTTGCATCATGTGCATGATTTCTTCATGCGGTTTGCTGGGCAGAGCAGATTGGACGGACCGCCATAGATCGGCTTGCCAATCACTGTTCTCGGGCCCAATTAGTTCATGCTTCTCCCATGCCATAAGCCAGTCGGGACGTTCCTTTATATATTGTTTGAATACTTTAAATAGAACGTTTACCTGTTGGTCATGGTCAGCGCCTTGAAGGTCACGGTGTGCTTGATGCCATGCAGTGTTGATTGCCCAAAAAAGTGCCGTCTCAAATTTGGGATCTTCATTAATAGAAACCAGCGATTCAAGAAATCTGGATAGGAGGACTACACGAGTATTTGCTAAACCCCCGAGCCGTTCACTTAGTTGAATCTGCATCCAGCGCCCGGTGTCTTGATTGGGAACAACAAGCCAATCCTCAGCTAACGGTGAATCAGAGCTGTCCGCAGATAAAATATTTGCTGTGGACTCAACAAGGCTTTGAAGATTATTGGAAAATATAAATTGCATAGTTTGATTTGCTCATTTTTTAGTCCTTTGCGCAACCCCGCACAACAAGTCAGAATAGACCGTTAACGGAGAACTTAGTATGCAAAATCCACTTGCTGTAGACGACACACGCATTGCTCAAATCAAGCCAGTAATCACACCGGCAATGCTGTTAGAAGAGCTTGCGATGACTCCTGCCATGATCGAAGCTGTCGCCAGAGACAGGACTGAGATTACAGATATTATGCAGGGCAGAGATTCCCGATTGATTGTAGTGGTCGGGCCTTGTTCAATTCATGACGTAGACGCAGCTAGGGAATACGCGAAAAAATTAAAACCGCTGGCCTTAAAGTATAGCAAAACCTTAAAAATTATAATGCGGGTCTACTTTGAGAAGCCGAGAACAATAGTGGGTTGGAAAGGTCTTATTAATGATCCAAGCTTAGATCAGAGTTTCCAAATCAACAAGGGTTTGCGCGAGGCACGTAGTCTCCTCTGTCATCTAATTAAGCTGGGCATTCCAGTTGGCTGTGAGTTTTTGGATACGATTAGCCCACAGTTTACCGCTGACTTGGTTAGCTGGGGAGCGATCGGTGCTCGAACTACAGAAAGTCCGGTACACCGTGAACTTGCATCTGGGTTATCGATGCCTGTTGGATTCAAAAATGGGACCGATGGAACAATCACTATAGCGACTGACGCTGTTCAGGCTGCAAGTCATCCACACCATTTCTTGTCCGTCACAAAGCAAGGCGGGGCAGCAATTTTTGGTACAACGGGTAACCCAGATTGTCACGTGATTTTGCGCGGGGGACGAAGTGGTCCTAATTATGAGCCCGACTATATTAGACCTGTGCTTGAAGTTTTGATGGCTAAATCGCTCCCGCCATATTTGATGGTTGACTGTAGCCATGGCAATTCGTTGAAAGACCACACTAGACAGAAAACGGTGGTTAAAAGTGTCATCGAACAAAGACGTGAAATACATCATGGTATTTGCGGCGTGATGATCGAGAGTCATTTAGTTGCGGGAAGCCAAGCCTTGAAGCCAAATTTATCTGATTTAACCTATGGTCAGTCTGTGACTGATGGCTGCGTCGGATGGGACGAAACTACGCAGATACTTGAATCACTACATCAGGGTTAGTTTAAATTTGACTCGTGAGCCAGAAAAGACTCGCGGCGATGGCCGCGGAGGCTGGAACCGTAATTATCCATGCGCTGGCAATCGAAATAATAAACCTGCGTCTGACTAGTTTACGCTTCCCTCGATTAGCTTTGTTGCTATTTTTTTGAGTAGATTTTTCGCTCGAACCCCGTTCAGTATAGAGACCAGATCGGGCAGGGCTTTCTAAAAATTCTCGTAAAAATCCGACACCGAAGATTGCGCCAATAGCTATGTGCGTTGAACTGACAGGTAATCCAAGTGTGGAGGCAATTAAAACTGTAATGGCAGAGGAGAGAGCGATGCAGTAGGCACGAGCAGCGTTTAGTTTTGTTATTTTTCCTCCGACTGTTCGAATGAGCTTGGGACCAAAAAGTGCTAGCCCTAAAGCGATGCCGACGGCGCCAACCGCCATTACCCAAAAAGGGATGCCTACTTTGGCTTGTATGCTACTTGTTTCGTTAAGGGTTGATACGATCGCAGCTAGGGGGCCGACGGCATTTGCAACATCATTGGCTCCATGCGCAAAACTAAGAAGGGCCACACCAATAATGAGGGGAAAATGAAATAAGGAATAGATGTCTCGTTTGCGATTTGATAACGCTTCTGCTTTTCGAGCGATATAGGGTTTTGATACGCCCCAACTGATTACCATAGAGATTAGAGCTGCTGATATAATAGTAGAAATATCTGGTTGCCATACTTTCTTAAGACCTTTCGTTGCCATGTAGCCAGTCAAAGCGCCAATCATTAGACTGATCATTATGGGAAGCCAAGTCTTTGCACTTTCTAGTCTGTTATAGCGGTACAGGATTCTATTTTTTATGATGAATAGAAGAACGGCTGCGATTAGGCCTCCGATCACCGGCGAAACGACCCAGCTCGCTGCAATTTTAGCCATCGTTGACCAGCTGACAACTGCCACACCTGCAGCTGCAACACCGCCCCCAAGCACTCCACCCACAATAGAATGTGTTGTGGATACTGGAGCGTTTAATGCAGTTGCTAAGTTGATCCAGAGAGCGGCCGCTAGGAGCGCACAGACCATTAAATTTCGGAACGATTCAACTGTGAGGCTTTGGTCTGGTGAAATGATGCCCTTTGCAACAGTTTTAACTACATCACCTCCTGCAAGTAATGCGCCGGCACTTTCACAAACTACAGCGATTCCGATTGCCATGCCGACAGATATTACGCCACCTCCAACCGCGGGCCCCATATTATTGGCCACATCATTTGCACCAATATTTAAAGCCATATACCCGCCAATAACGGATGCGATAATGAGTAGGCTGAGCTGTCCTTCAGGAGCGGAAATAGTCTGACTGATGACGAAGGCTACAAGAACTAGAAATGCGGTCGCAAGCCCAAATGTATAGAGAGGAAAACCGCTGTGACTTTGACGCGCCATCGTCTTTTCTGTTTGTTTAAGGTCTTGAATATATCTGTTTTTACCAATGTCGTTAGTGTTAGCTTCTTTGTCATTTTTCACAGACATGATCGTATCCTGACATGTTGATAATATGGTTCATCGATGCTGAAAAATCAAAATTCAACCCTCTTTTTTTTGGCACTTAAAAACAAGAGGATTGTTGTCAAGCTATTCTAGTGCGATAGAGCAATAGTATGGTCTATTTTCGCTGAAAATAAAGTTGGATAGTTGAACGTAGAGTGTACGTACTTAATTATACTAAGTAGCAGTTCGCTATGATTTTTCTTTGATTTTTAAGGGTGATTATTAGAGGTTTGCAATCGAAATGATTTAATATCACGAGCAAGTATCTGTTTAGGACTAGCCAGTTGTTAAATTATCCGGTTATTGATGAAGAGCTGAGTTGGCTGGCGTTTAACCACCGGGTTTTACAGGAGGCGATGGATAAGTCTAATCCACCAATTGAGAGAGCGCATTTCCTTGGAATTTATTCAAACAACTTGGATGAGTTCTATCGCGTCAGCGTTGCCGATGTCCGACGTCGTATTCTTTTGCATCAAGAGGTTGGGGGTGATCCTAAGGCTAGGAAATTATTAAATGAGATACAAAATCGAACTGTTGAATTGAATGCAGAGTTTGAATTGGCTCATCTAGATGTTGTTAGAGCACTAGCGCGCCATAATATTTTTTTAGAAAATGAAGACCAACTAAGCGTTAGTCATCGTGAATGGTTAAGGCGTTATTTTCATTCGAGAATAAGAAAATTTATTTGTCCAATTGTGGTGTCGGGTCGGAAAGATTTGGGCGATGTACTTGCAGATGATGCGACGTATTTGGTCACTGAGCTGCGTCAAGGAGAGACATTTCTGTATGCATTAATTGAGGTTCCCACTGACCACCATCCCAGATTTATCGAGTTGCCCACTGAAACGTCCCGGCGAAAAAAACCGCTGATTCTTCTGGATAACGCTATCCGGGTCGGTTTGGCTGAGATATTTGAAGGATACTTTGAGTTTGACGATGTCTGTGCCTGGTCGATGAAGCTTACTCGTGATTCAGAGTACGACCTGTCAGGGGAGGTAGATGACAGCCTGATGGACCGACTTTCCTTGGGGCTCAAACAGCGCTTGACTGCAGAACCGACACGACTTGTTCACGACAGAGAAATGCCAAAGCGTGTTGTTGATATGTTGAAGCGTGAACTAGGTATCATACGGATTGATGCGATCATTCCTGGCGGTCGATACCACAACATGAAAGATTTCCTGAGTTTCCCCTCAATTGGTCGGAGATCTTTACGAAATAAAGATCTTCCCCCGATTGCCTCTAAAGCTCTTGACAACCAGCGGAATTACTTTTTTGTCATTAAGCAGCAGGATGTGTTGTTACATTATCCTTATCACGATTTTTATCACATTACAGAGTGGCTTCGCCAAGCAGCTCAGGATCCCCTAGTTGAGTCTATTAGGATCAGTCTATATCGAGTTGCCAGTTCTTCTTTAGTCATCAAGGCTCTTTTGGATGCAAGGGCAAATGGGAAAGATGTATTTGTTGTTGTTGAGCTTCAGGCTAGGTTTGATGAAGAGGCAAATATTCGATGGTCTAAGATATTGACCGATTCCGGAGTGCAGGTCACATTTGGTATTCCTAGATTGAAGGTTCACTCTAAGCTCTGTTTGATAACACGTAAAGAGGGTAAAGAAAGGGTTCGTTATGCCCATATAGGAACGGGTAATTTCCACGAGAAAACTGCTCAGTCCTACACAGATTTTAGCCTGCTAACCTCCCGAGAAGATATAACGACAGAGGTAAGACAGGTGTTTTCTTTTATGAATACCCCTTATAGAAAATATTCATTCCGTCACTTATGGGTTAGTCCAACTACACAGCGACAGAAAATCTATGAACGAATAAATCGGGAAATTGAACTGGCCGAATTGGGCAGAAAAGCTAAATTGACATTAAAATTAAATAATTTAACTGACGATGCATTGGTTAAAAAATTGTATGAAGCCAGTAGAGCAGGTGTTCAGATAGATGCTTGTGTTAGAGGGATGTGTACGCTGGTTCCTGGCATTCCGGACATGAGTGATCGAATTCGAATAATCAGTATCGTCGATCGGTTTCTTGAGCATCCACGAGTAATGATTTTCCACAACGACGGAGATCCAGAGGTGTTCATCAGTTCCGCAGATTGGATGACACGGAACTTGGATAACCGGGTAGAGGTGACTACACCGATATACGATCCAGCTTTAAAAAAGATGATAATAGATTTATTGCGAATTCAGTTTGAAGACACAACTAAAGCGCGAATAATGGATGAAGAGCAGTCGAATAAATACGTAAGGCGAGGCAACCGGCGAAAGCTAAAGGCTCAAATTGAGACGTACAATTATATTAAGCAAATAGAAAGTGTCTGGGTTTGAAATCTCTAATAATGGGCGCCTGGTTGCAGCTGTAGATTTAGGCTCAAACAGCTTTCATTTGACGGTTGCGAAAGTAACTTCTACTGGCTTGCAAATTCTCGTCCGGGATAGGGAGCGGGTTCGACTTGCCTCTGGCCTCAATCGGAAAAATATTCTCGACAACGAATCCATCAAGAGGGGAGTTGAAGCGCTTGCTCGTTTTGAAGCTCGCTTATCGGGGATATCAACTGATGACATTCGAGTCGTTGCGACCCATACCCTGCGTGAAGCAAGAAATGCTGATGATTTTATTGACCAAGCAGCATCGGTTTTCAGAACCCCAATTGAAGTAATCTCTGGCCCAGAAGAAGCGCGGCTTATTTTTCAGGCGGTTGCAAATACTCAGTCGACTGATGGTCGATTTCTCGTATTTGATATTGGCGGTGGTTCCACAGAATTTGCCGTTGGTTTGAATTATGAGACAGAATTTCTATCGTCTCGGACTCTAGGTTGCGTCACTTTTACTAATCAGTATATGAACAGGATTTCTAAAAATGAATTTCTAGAAGTTGAGCTTGCGACAAAGAAAGCGGTCGAGCCCATTGTCTCCCGAATTCGCTCACTTGACATAGATCAAATCTTTGCATCTTCAGGGTCGGCTAAAGGGGTGAGTTTTCTTGGAAATTTTTTGGGCTTCGGCCCAGTGATTACCCTTGACTCTATCGAAGCATGTAAGAGCTTTATTTCAAAAGATATGAATCGGTTGATTCCTGACATACCTCACGTGAGTCCTGATCGGATGCATTTTTTACCCGCTGGGATTGGTATTTTCTCTGCCATTATGGAAGAGCTTCAAATCAAAAAAGTACACTTTGCTGATGCTGCTTTGCGAGAAGGTGTTCTATATGGCATGGATGATCGATTAAGAGCATCTGATATCCGGGAACGTACTGCAAATGATTTAGCTGTGAAATATGGAATAGATCGCGACCAGGCTCAAGGAGTGAGAGATACAGCTGAGTATTTATTTGCCAAAGCCCAACCTGTTTGGGAGCTTACTTCCGATGATAAACAAATGTTGGTTTGGGCGGCTATGTTGCATGAGGTTGGATTGCAAATAAATTACTCAGGGTACCATCGGCATGGGGCGTACATTCTTTTAAATACACCAATGCCAGGATTTAATCGAGACCAACAAGTAATCCTAGGATCTTTAGTACGAATGCACCGAAAGAAAATTCAAGCATCAGCATTTCCTAGACTTCGATATTGGTCAGAGCCCAGGCTTTTGCGGTTAGTTCGATTACTCCGTATTGCTCACACGATGCATGTGGGGCGTGGTTTGAATACCCCTCAATTTGATGTGACTTTTGAAATGGAAACTATCACCCTGACATTTCAAAAAAAAGATAAGGAGTCAAGTCCTGTCATGTTTATGGATTTACAGGACGAGGTAAATCGTCAAGCAGATGAGGGACTTCAGCTAGTGATTCTTTAATATTTTTTGGTAATGAGCTTTACGTCTTACAATTGTAATCGCAGTAGTACTTTGCTCCCATTTTAGTTGGTTCCACGGTTTGAGTTATAACGGATATTAATCCATTATAAAACGCCAAGAACTGTTCCCATGAAAAGCGCTGCACCAAATCGGTGGTTCTGTAAAAAAGCTTTAAAACAAGCATCTCGCTCCCGAGTTCTTGCAATGATCTGGTGATGTATTGCAAAGCCAAGTGCGCCACCAAGCCCAAAAAGGGATAACGGATTGAGCTCACTTAACCAAAAAGCATAGGAAAATGCTGCTAGTGCTGCTGCTTGGCATATGCCGATTGCTATCAAGTCAAACCGGCCAAATGCAATAGCGGTGGACTTGATACCGATTAAAATATCATCATCGCGGTCCACCATCGCGTAAAATGTATCGTAGGCTAATGTCCAGCTAACATTACCGATGAACAGTACCAGAACAACTTTATTGATGGGCTGCTCGTATGCGGAAAAAGCCATTGGAATAGCCATAGAGAAGGCCGCCCCTAAACCGATTTGTGGCCAAAATGTGATCCGCTTTAGCCATGGATAAACGATAATAAGTCCGAGCGCAATACAGGATAGGATGATTGTTGTTTCATTAGTCATAATCACCAATCCAAATGCTGTTAAGAGAAGAGTAAGTGCTATAAAAGCTGCATCTTTTCTGGTCAGGCTGCCGGCTGTAATCGGCCGCGTCTTGGTACGCTTAACGTGTCTGTCAAATTTAGCATCAGTTAAGTCATTGACAACGCAGCCAGCGCTTCGAGTCAAGATGACTCCAAGTGTGAAAATGGCCCAAATCTTGAAATCGAAGCCACCATATTGATGCCCGGCTAAAATCAAAGCTATCCAGGTAGGCCACATTAGAACGAGCCAGCCGGCGGGACGATCAATCCGGGTCACCTGAATCCACAAAGGGAGTTGGCCCGCGATTGTGCAAATATTAGACATGGGCAAATTGTTCCTCATGTCCAATCCATCGATTAATTAATTGTGAACGAGTTTGCCCGCCCTGGGCTTCAATAGTTTCCGCTAGGCTGGCGACTTCATCTATTAAGCTGGCATGTATAGATAAGTCAGCAATTCGAAAAGAAAGTTCTCCGGTTTGTCTGGTGCCTGTGAAATCGCCAGGGCCTCGCAAGCTCAGATCAGCCTCTGCTAGGGCAAATCCATCATTATTATCTCGGAGTAGATTTAGTCGGTCCCTCGACTGTTGTGAAATCCCATCGCCAGCTAATAGGATGCAGTAGCTGACCCTGTCACCCCGCCCGACACGTCCTCGAAGCTGATGTAGTTGTGCAAGCCCTAGACGCTCTGGGTTTTCGATAATCATTATATTGGCGTTAGTCACGTTGACTCCGACTTCTATAACTGTTGTTGCCACTAGGAGGTCAAGTTCTCCGTTTGCAAACAAACTCATGATGTGTGATTTATCATTACCCGCCATACGCCCGTGTACTATGCCAACTCGGCGGTGTGGCAATTGATTCTTCAACTTCTCAAAGCGACTTTCAGCCGCCTCGGCTGCGCTCTGATCTGATTCTTCAATAAGGGTACAGACCCAGTATGCTTGGCCACCTGCGTCAAACTGAGCGTCAAGACGTTTTGTAATCTCAGCCGCTTTTCCCCGTTGTAAAATCCGTGTTTCAACTGGCGTGCGTCCCGGGGGGAGTTCATTAATCACCGATAGATCCAAATCTGCGAAATGAGTCATAGCAAGAGTACGTGGGATAGGAGTGGCTGTCATAATCAGCTGGTGTGGAGTAATGCTAACGTTTTTTTCCCGAAGTGATAGCCGTTGTGCAACGCCAAAGCGATGCTGCTCATCAATAATAACAAGACCTAGATTGTGGAAGCTAATCGCTTCTTGAAACAGTGCATGAGTGCCGATTATCATTTGGCAGGCCCCTGAAGCGAGATGGTCGATCACCTGTCGTCTTGGCTCTGTTTTCATCGATCCAGTTAGCCAGCTGACGGATAAACTGAGCGGGCTAAACCATTCTGTAAATTGATTCATATGTTGCTCAGATAATAGTTCCGTTGGCGCCATAAGCGCTACTTGATAACCGGCTCGCATGAGTGGAATTGCGGTTAAAGCGGCGACTAATGTCTTACCACAACCTACGTCGCCCTGTAATAAACGAAGCATGGGATGACTGCATTGAAGATCAGTATAGATCTCCGACACCACGGTTTGTTGTGCTTGGGTCAGTTCGAAAGGCAGTAAGTCTAAGAAAGTATTTCGAGTTTTTATTGCCAGGCTGCTGATTTGAGGTGCTTGATTCTGAATATAAGCATTACGACGAGTTAACAGCAGAAGACGGTGGGCTAGTAATTCCTCTAATGCCAGGCGCTCGACGAATGCTTGAGCCGGAAGGCCCTTAGTAGGTTGGTGTAGTGCTAGTAAAGCTTCCCAGAGCGTAGGTCGATTTTGAGTATGCTCGATATCCAGAAGCTCTTCGAGGTAAAAAAAGTCTATTCCTTTATCGATTACCTGACGAATGATATCTCTGAGTTTGGGTTGAGAAAGCCCATCAGTGGTGGGATAAATAGGAGTTAATGTATTACCGAGCGGAGGCGGCTTTCCTTTAAAAACTGAAATTTCAGGGTGAATAAACTCAATTGCCCCCTGATTTAAGCGAGGTTCGCCAAAGATGCGAACTGTTTCCGCTTGCTTGAGAGTATTTAAATATGCCCTCGAGAAGTGAAATAAGCGGATTTGGGCTATGCCTGTGATGTCTTCAAAAGTTAAAATAGCTTGCATGCGACGGGCTGTAACTAAGGATTGCGCCGTTATTTTCCCTTGGAGCAACTGAGGAGTATTTGGCCTTAAATCATTTAAGTTAACTAACTTGGTACGATCCTCGAATCGGCTTGGCAGGTGAAATAATAAGTCGAGGAAATGAAATATTCCCAAGCGATTAAGTGCTTGTTCGACTTTTGGGCCCACTCCTGAAAGGCTTCGTAGTGAGTTAGATAGCTTGCTGTCTGCCATGTATTTGTGCGCCGACCTTTTTGGAAATCACATTAATCAGTAAATCGATTGCTTCGATTCTAGGAAATTGTTTTCGCCAAGCGATGGCAACTGATCGCGAGGGTTCTGGATCAGCGAATGGCTTTGTGCTGAGATATCCTGGCGCATAGCTTTTTAGGCCAGCAGCTGAAGCAGGAAGTACAGTCACGCCGAGCCCAGAAGCTACCATATGCCTGAGAGTTTCTAATGAGCTACCGCCAGCTACAACATTAGTTCGATCGTAGGATGAGTGTGATAAGTCAGGGCAAGCATCGATCACCTGTTCCCTGAAGCAGTGGCCTTCACTTAAAAGTAATACGTTTTCCGTCTGGAGTTGTTTTGGCGGAATGCTCACCTGCGTATTCCAGGGGTGTGCCGCAGGCAAGAGGACCTCAAAAGGTTCAGTATAAAGTTCATAGACGTTGACGTCGGACTCTTTAAACGGCAGTGAGACAATAATGGCATCTAACTGCCCTTGCTTTAACATTTGTCGCAGCGTTCCTGTAAAGCTTTCTTCGATGTATAGTTTCAGACGAGGCTCGGCAGCTTTTAATTCAGGAAGTAGTTTAGGAAATAAATAGGGACCAATGGTATAGATAGCGCCAAGTCGAAGCGGATTTAAAAATGGATCTTTGACGTGATCGGAGAGTTCTTTAAATGAGTCTGCTTCCTGTAAAATGTTACGCGCTTTATCCACTAGCTGTTCAGCGATAGCGGTCAAATGTACCCCTGTTTTACTCCGTTCGAACAGAGTAACGCCGAGCTCATCTTCTAGTCGCTTCACGCCGATAGAAAGGGTAGGCTGACTAACAAAACATTTTGAGGCAGCGCGGCCGAAGTGTTTTTCATCGGTAACGGCTACGATATATCGGAGTTCAGTAAGCGTCATGGTTGTGTTTTTTCCTTGGGATATCGTTATCCTAGGCTGTGGTCAGTTAGGTAGCAACCTCAAAACACAGCTCGAAGCAGAAAAGTATCGTGTTCTAGGGATCAGGCGAACACCAGTGGATGATGATCCGACTTGGATGAGTCTTGACCTAGATCATCCAGAAGCTTGGAATCGTTTGGCTGACGTTCCGTTAGCCAAACATACCGTAATTGT
>CAZFNA010000004.1:38008-53252 GCA_964520465.1 uncultured Pseudomonadales bacterium
CTTATCAGATGCGTTATCTTGGCGTTTCTGAATATCTCCGCCAGTTCGCATCCTCCCCCGAACGACATCACTCCGTAGTTTGGGTAAGCTCAACAGCTGTATTTGGTCGGCATCAGGTAGGCCGGTTGGTTGAGTCTGTTGCGATTGAGCCAGATCATTGGCGCGGGGATTTACTCGCTCAGGCCGAAAGGCAGATTAAGGCAAGCGACGCGCTGACTACTGTGATTCGGTTTGCGGGCCTCTACACTTTAGAAAGACTGCTTCAACTAAAAGATCCTGATGTGCGAAGTCGAATTAACCCTGAAACCATTTCAAATCGACTGCATCGTGACGATGCCGTGAGTTGGTTGTTGGAATTAGTCCTTGGTTACCTAAATAGGAAAACGGTGCCGGGTTTGATTCATGCTGTTGACCAGGGATCTGTCCCTTATCGACAGATTTTTGAGCTGCTCGATGGGCGCAGTACCAAATGTAAACCTGCTTTTGATAGTCGAGTAATTGATACACGATACCGCGATTTAATGCCTGAACTTAGGTATCCGGATTATGTGTCTCTTTTCAACTCACCATGATGCCATCAACTTCCACGCGCGCTTCTCTTGGAAGCGCAGCGACTCCGATCGCTGCGCGAGCTGGGTAAGGAGCTTGAAAAAATTCTTCCATCACTTCGTTGACAATAGGGAAATGCCCCAGATCAGTTAAAAATACGTGCACCTTTGCGAGTTGATTTAAACTGCCTCCGGCTGCTTCACAAACAGCTTTTAGATTTTCAAAGGCTTGCCTGACTTCTGCTTTAATATTTCCTTCAACTAACGTCATGCTTTCTGGAATTAATGGAATTTGACCTGAGAGATAGGTGGTTTGGCCTACTTTAACAGCTTGGGAGTAGGTTCCAATGGCAGCGGGCGCATCCGCTGTAGCGATATAGCTCTTGTTCATGACTATGCTCTCATACGTGAAATTTTCGTGACTGATTTGATGCGACGAATCTGCCGAACAACATTGGCTAAGTGCTGTCTATCGCGGACACCGACTTCAACAACAATGACACTGGTTTTTGCATCTCGCTCCTCGCGATGAATCCGGTCAATGGCTGCATCTGCATCTGAAATTGCTGATGCAATATTGGCAATAATGCCTGTTTCCACTTCAACCAATATTTTGATTGCGGTATAAAACTCTCCGTTTAGATTGTCGTCCCATGTGAGGAAAACACATTTTTCGGGGTTGTTTCGAATTTCAGTTATGTTGTTGCAAGTTTCTTGATGGATCACCATGCCGCGACCCTTTGAGATGTGGCCAATAATAGGATCGCCAGGAATTGGCCGACAACACTTTCCATGGCTTGTTAGTAAGCCCTCAGAGCCTTTGATAGCCAGCGGGCTTGTATCATTAGCTTGCGATAGTTTTGCGGGCTCATTATCGGCATCTGTTGCTAAACGCCTCGCAATGGAGTACGCCACACGATTGCCTAGGCCAATATCTTCCAAAATATCTTCAAAATCCACCAGCTTCGCTTCGCTGAATAGCTTTTGCCTCTGCTGTTCTGTCACTTGGTTAAGAGTTGATCCTAGGTTAATCAGCGCTCGACTGAGAAGTCGTTGGCCAAGAGCTACAGACTCTGAGCGCTGTTGATTTTTTAAGAAATGGCGGATGGCCGAACGAGCTTTGCCGGTCACAATAAATGCTAACCAAGTAGGATTAGGCTTGGCGTTTTTTGCTATGACGATCTCAACGGTTTGCCCTGACTGTAACACTGTAGAGAGAGGTGCAAGAGCCCTATCAATTCGGCAGGCAACACAGTGATTACCAACATCGGTGTGAACAGCATACGCAAAGTCTACCGCTGTTCCTCCGGTTGGAAGCTCCATTATTTTACCTTTAGGAGTGAAGATATACACATCGTCCGGAAAAAGATCAATTTTCACGTTCTCTATGAATTCCAGTGAGTTGCCTGCTCGTTGCTGAATTTCAAGCAGACCCTTCACCCAGCGATTGGTCCGCTGAACAGCCGCGGTGTCATCAGAACCTGCCTTATAGAGCCAGTGAGCAGCAATACCAACTGATGCCAAAGCATCCATTTCAGACGTTCGAATTTGTATTTCAATTGGAACGCCGTGCATACCAAACAGCGTTGTATGGAGGCTCTGGTAGCCATTGGCCTTAGGGATTGCCACATAATCTTTGAATCTGCCTGGTCGAGGTTTATATAAATTATGCACAACTCCAAGTGTTCTGTAACAGTCATCTACCGAGTCTGTGACTATTCTAAATGCGTAAACATCCATAATATCTGAGAAAGATTTTCGTTGATCGCTCATCTTTCGGTAAATACTATTCGCTGCCTTTTCACGACCCTCGATCCGTACTTTTATATTTCGTTTTTCGAGCGCTGTAGCTAGTGACTCTAGAATTTCAGAAACAATTTTTTTTCTATTGCCTGCGACTGTCTGAACTGCTCGTTTAATGCGCTCAATGCGCATCGGGTACATTGCTCGATAAGCTAGTTCGTTAAGTTCACTACGTAGCTCATACATGCCAAGACGGTTAGCTATTGGACTATAGATATCCAAGGTTTCTTTGGCAATTCGACGACGTTTCTGGGGATTTAAAGAACTAATTGTACGCATATTGTGAAGGCGATCGGCGAGCTTGACAATTATGACTCGGATATCCCGAGCCATGGCTAAAGTCATTTTTTGAAAATTTTCAGCTTGGGCTTCTGCTCTCGTTTCAAAGCTGATGTGAGTAAGCTTTGAAACACCGTCCACAAGATTAGCGACGGCCTCTCCAAATTGCGACTCAAGCTCATCTTTGCCAATGCCAGTATCTTCGATTACATCATGTAACATTGCCGCCATAAGGCTTTGATGATCCATTCGCATATCTGCAAGAATTTCAGCTACTTGAAGTGGATGAATGATATAACGATCGCCAGATCGACGTTTCTGACCATGGTGTGCTTGTTCAGAGTACAAATAAGCTCTGCGGACGTCAAATACCTCTTTGTCATCGAGGTATCGTGTCAAACGGCTGCATAAACCATCAATCGTTTCGACGGCCGCATTCATGGCTTAGAAATCGCTATCAAATATGGGCTGACGTGGCTCGAACCGCGCGCGTGCAAGTTCTAGCTCTGCCTCAGTTTTTGCATCTTCGGTGTCTAGTGCTTCTTTGTTAATCAACCCTTCTGCAATTTCACGCAGAGCTATAACGGTTGGCTTGTCATTTTCTTCTGCCACCAGCGGCTCTTTACCCCCTGTTGACAATTGCCGAGCGCGGCGAGTGCCTAACACTACAAGTTCAAAACGGTTTTCGACATTTTCGAGGCAGTCTTCGACAGTTACTCGAGCCATTGATAATCCTTAGAAAAAAATAAGCTGATAAGTATATGGGATTTATCTCTGTCCGAGAAGTTTTTCTAAAAACTTTGGATGCTGAGCTTTGACTTTGGATTGTCGTTGTCGGTGACTCGCAACGATATGGTTGAGTTGCTCTAGGGCTATTTCAAAATCATCATTGATTATCCAGTAGTCAAAATGGGGGGCTTGTTTTATAGTTATTTCCGCCTCTGCCATGCGCGCGTTAATGATGGATATATCGTCTTTTTCGCGTCCAAAAAGGCGCTGGCGCAGTGCGCTGCGAGTCGGCGGCAATATAAAAATAGATATAGCATCAGGGATTATCGCTTTAATTTGGGCGGCGCCTTGCCAATCGATTTCTAAAATAACATCGAAGCCAAATTCTAGTTGGTCCGTAACGGATTTTTTGGAGGTCCCATAAAAATTTCCGAAAACCTTGGCGTATTCAAACAAAGCACCTTCTGCGACAAGTAATTGAAATTGACTATGAGTAGTAAAATGATAATCACGCCCGTCAATTTCACCGGATCGTGCCAGTCTAGTAGTGTGCGAAATGCTCACCACTAAATTAACTAACCGCGCGCGAATAGCAGCAACTAGGCTGGTTTTGCCGGCCCCTGATGGGGCCGAAATAATAAATAGCTGGCCAACAGGCATGAAAGATCCATTAGAGACAGTCATAATATCGAACGAAATAAGAGTTTAATTGAAATAGAGAGGTTCTGCCATGCGATCAAGCTGCCGCCCACACGATGCAATGCGTTCAATTTCATTTACCAGAGGGTTCACACGGCATGCCGCAGGATCTGTACTTGTAAAATTTGGCGATACTCATGTCCTTTGTACAGCATCAGTCACAGAGCAAGTGCCTCGTTGGTTGAAGGGCAAGAGCAAAGGTTGGATTTCAGCAGAATATGGCATGTTGCCCGGGTCCACGCATACGCGATCTGACCGCGAAGCAGCGCGTGCTAAGCAGTCTGGTAGAACTCAAGAAATTCAGCGTCTCATTGGTCGTTCACTCCGTGCCGCTGTTGACTTAAAAAAGCTTGGCGAACGTCAAATTATAATTGATTGTGATGTACTCCAGGCTGATGGCGGAACGCGGACTGCTGCTATAACAGGGGGGATGGTGGCACTAATTGATGCATTAAATGGATTGCAAAGAGACGGATTATTGCATGACGATCCCTTGATCGGCTTTATTGCGGCTGTCTCTGTTGGTATTTACAAGGGACATCCGATTCTGGATTTAGATTATGCGGAGGACTCTAATGCTGGGTCTGATTTGAATCTCGTAATGACTGAGGGCGCCAAACTAATTGAAATTCAAGGAACGGCTGAAAAAGCTTCGTTTAGCCGTTCGGAACTTAATGCGCTCCTAGACTTAGGAGAACTTGGTATAGAGATGCTGATTGCTGCTCAAAAAACAGCATTAGCTAGTGGCTAGTCATTCCTTTCTTCTACTGAAATATCGTAGTCAACAATCAATGGGGCCCGGTCACCAAAAGGCCTTTTAGTAACATAGCTTGCAGCTAAAACCCTACGGGAAATTTCTTGTGAAATCAGTTGTAGGTCTACTCGCCAAGCACCGGGGTCTGGCATGGAAAAAACATCTGGGCTTGGAAACCAACTATAAGTCGGTTCGTTGGAGAACGCCTCACGAAACGCATCAACATATCCAGTTTGGTCTAGTATTGTATCTAGCCATTGCCGATCTGCCTTGGTAAATCCAGGGGATTCGTTGTGTTTGTGCCAATTTTCAAGGTCAATAGTTCTTGTGGCCACTCCAAAATCACCGCAGAAAATGAAATGCCGTCGTTTTTTGCGAATCTTGCGCATCCAATTTTCAAGGGCTTCTAGAAATACAGCCCTCGGTTCTGGAGGCATATCCGTTGGCCTTGGAGGAAGAATGGAAACAATGCTGACGTGTTCAAAATCAACTTGAATATATCGACCATCTCTATCAAGCTCATATGCACCAAGACCTCGCATGACTGCCTTGGGTGTGTGGCGGGTAAAGATAGCAACGCCACCTTTTCCTTCTTCTTCGCCCTCAAAATAGAAAGGTTCAAACTCTTTTGGACAGAATCTTATATCCTCAAACACTTTGTGTTCACGCACTCGCACATCCTGAAGACAAACGATGTCTGCATCCTTGCTGGCGATCCACTCAGTCAGACCCTGCTTTACAGCCGAAACGAGCCCATTGCAGCGCAGGCTAATTATTCGCATCAAAAAATATATATCCTTGAAGTGAGTGTCCAGACAACCTGGTGTATCATTTTTTCAGAACTTCAATGTTAGACTCGTCTTATGTCACCATACAAGCATTCCTTTATACAATTAGCCTTAAACGCAAATGCCTTAAGGTTCGGCGAGTTTACCCTGAAGTCTGGTCGAGTTAGCCCGTATTTTTTCAACGCATCTTTATTCTCCAGCGGCAGACAGCTTAAGATCATTGGTGAGTGCTACCAAAAAGCCATAGAAGATAATGGAATTCAATTTGATGGTTTATTCGGGCCAGCATACAAAGGGATTCCACTGGCAACTTCAGTGGCAGTAGCATTTGCTGATCAGGGTTTTGATTTCCCGCTGTCTTTTAATCGGAAAGAGATAAAAGATCATGGCGAAGGCGGAGTGTTGCTCGGCGCGCGCCTAAATGGTCGTATTCTGGCTATTGATGATGTAGCTACGGCGGGTACAGCGATTAGAGAGTCAGTTGATTTTGTATCGTCTCAAGGTGGTGTTTTGACGGCTTTTTGCGTTGCTTTGGATCGCCAGGAGCGAGGGAAAGAGAGCGGGCAGTCGGCATTGTCGGAACTTGCAAAAAAGTTTTCCCTGGCCCCTATCTCTATTGTGACCCTCGACGATGTTCTAGAATTTGCTACTAATGAGGCTCAAATTCCTGCTGACGTAACCTCGCGTATAAAGGTGTATCGAGATGAGTATGGCGCAGTAACATAACTCAGAGCTTTTTTCTTAGGATTTGAGTTCCAACACCTTGGTCTGTGAAAATTTCTAAAAGCACAGAATGAGGTACTCGCCCATCAATAATATGTGCGCTATTTACTCCTGCATTAACCGCTGAGAGCGCGCATTCAACCTTGGGCAACATGCCACCAGAAATCGTGCCATCATTAATCAACGAACTTACTTCGTCAGCTACTAACCCTGTAACAACTTGTCTAGTTTTATCAAGCACGCCTGCAGTATTGGTTAGTAGCATAAGTTTTTCGGCTTTCAAAACCTCTGCGAGCTTACCAGCAACTAAATCTGCGTTAATGTTATAAGACTCTCCGTTTTGTCCAACGCCGATAGGCGCGACTACAGGAATCATATTATTTTCGGTGAGCATAGTTAGCACTCTAGTATCAATCGATTCAACCTTACCGACATGTCCAATATCTAAAATTTCTGGCACTTCAAGATCAGGACTTTTAAGTTTGATCTTGAGCTGGCTTGCGCGAATGAATTGGCCATCCTTGCCTGTGACCCCCATCGCACGTCCGCCGGCTTGATTTAGTAAACTAACAATATCTTTATTTACCAGCCCGCCAAGTACCATTTCAACCACATCCATGGTTTCTTCGTTAGTCACGCGCATGCCGTTAACGAATTTTGACTCAATGTTCAGTCTTTCTAATAAGTCGCCAATTTGCGGGCCGCCTCCATGCACTACAATTGGTCGCATGCCCACCGTTTGCATTAATACGATATCACTTGCAAATGAGGCTTTAAGTGATTGGTCTATCATGGCATTGCCCCCGTATTTTACTATAATCGTACGGCCAGAAAATCTTTGAATGTAGGGAAGTGCTTCAGAAAGTACCTGAGCAACTTCGGTAGCGTGGGAGAGACTCAACATATTAGTTTAAGATCCAAAGTTGGTTTTGCCTGCTGTAAGGCATCGAGCATTATGCTCTGTATGTGTTTGAGTGCGACCTCTGATTCTGCCTCAAATCGTAATACCAAGTTGGGTGTTGTGTTTGAGCATCGGATTAATCCCCACCCGGAGTCAAGATCTACTCGTACTCCATCGATTTTGGAGAGAGGCATGCCCTGATCTACAAGAATTGCTGCGACGCGTTTTATAAGCGCAAACTTTTCGGCGTCAGGGACTTCAATATTTAGTTCAGGAGTTGAGAAATCATCAGGCACTTGGTTGAATAAAACTGATACTGCTTCGGGCGATTTAGAAAAAATTTCGAGTAACCGAGCTGCTGTGTATAGTCCATCATCAAATCCATACCAGCGCTCTTTAAAGAAAATATGGCCGCTCATTTCTCCGGCAAGAAGCGCTCCTGTTTCCCTCATTTTAGCTTTTATTAAGCTATGGCCGGTTTTCCACATTAGAGGCTGTCCTCCAGCGTTGGAAATAACGGAACTAAGATGTCGGCTACACTTCACATCATAAATAATTATAGCTCCAGGATTACGAATAAGCACGTCTTCTGCTAGAAGCATCATCAATCGATCAGCATAAATAGATTTACCCGTTTCCGTGATAATGCCAACCCGATCTGCGTCGCCATCAAACGCGATGCCAAGGTCACAGTTATGTATTTTTACAGCAGCCATTAAGTCTATAAGATTGGTTGGTTTTGAAGGGTCTGGGTGATGATTAGGAAAGCTGCCATCGACTTCTGTAAATAATGGAACTATGTCACAGCCTAAACGTGCGAATAGATTTTCAGCACAAACTCCTGCCACGCCATTCCCGCAGTCGATGGCAACTTTTAGTCGTTTGGTTAAGGTGACATCTCGACAGATTCGTTCCATGTAGGGAGCTAGGGCGTTACTGGCCTCAAAGGATCCTTCGCCTTCGGGTGAAGTCCCGCGGATAATTCCGTCATACAGGCCGCTTATGTCATCTCCGTAAAGTGTTCGAGAATCGATCATTATTTTAAAGCCATTGTAATCTGGCGGATTATGGCTGCCTGTCACCATTACTCCAGAACCAGTTCCCATTGTTAACGCTGCAAAATATAGAACTGGAGTCGGCACCATGCCGACGTCAATCACTCGAACCCCGGATTTGATCAGCCCTAAATTTAGCGCGCCTTGCAGATCTGGACCTGACAACCGGCCATCACGACCCGTTACCACGGTGGACTGTCCATGAGTTAATGCGTAGGCACCAATTTGCTGGCCTAATAATTCCACAACCACCTTGTTAAGTTGGTCAGGGTAGGTGCCTCGTATGTCATAAGCTCGGAAGATAGATGGGTTGATGACCTGCATTAACTAGTCCCTGTATGACCAAAACCACCGTCGCCTCGCTCAGATGGTGCAAAATTCTCTACCTCAATTAGCGTAGGTTGGATTACTGGCGTAATGACCATTTGAGCTATCCGATCTCCAGGTTGGATAATTTGCACATCTTTTCCACGATTCCAAGTCGAGATCTTTAGCTCGCCTTGGTAATCTGAATCTATCAAGCCAATAAGGTTGCCAAGGACTAATCCACGGTGTCCAAGACCGCTGCGCGGTAGAATCATGGCGCAGAGGCTAGGATCATCTAAATGAACTGCAATGCCCGTTCCAATCAGCGCGGTATCCCCAGGCTCCAATGTTAGCGGCTCGTCAAGGGCAGCCCTTAGGTCTATTCCTGCTGAGCCTGACGTACTGCAACTAGGGATCGGCCAATCTTTCCCCACTCGCGCGTCAAGACGTTGAAATTTGAGTTTCATATCAAATCCTTTTAGTTAGTAATACAACTACCTGATTTAAAATTTGTAAAGCCACGTCAGATTTTGTTCCGAATAATTGTGCTTCTATAAACTGCTGATCTATCACTGTTACGCTTGTATCATTTTTGCCAAAGACCTCGCTATTAGCGACACTATTGGCAACGATTAAATCAAGCGATTTAGAGACTAGTTTGTGCTTGGCATATTCGATTACGAGTTCTGTTTCTGCAGCAAACCCAACTACAATAGACGGGCGCTGCGCATGCTTAGAAACATATTGAATAATATCTGGATTCTCATCGAGTTGAATGATGGATAAGTCATTTAGGGACTTTTTCAGTTTGGTTTTAGCCTCAGTCTTTGGACGCACATCACAAACAGCCGCTGCTCCAATAAATACGTCGGTGTGCTCAAGAGCATGAGTCACTGCGTTGAGCATCTCATTAGCAGTCTCGACATTGACTCGCTCGACTCCACTAGGTGTCTCGAGATTCACAGGCCCGGATATTAAAGTCACAGAGCCGCCTAACTTAACTGCTAAAGAAGCTAAAGCGAAACCCATTTTTCCAGAAGAGCGATTGGCAAGATAGCGAACAGGATCAAGGGGTTCATGCGTAGGGCCAGCAGTAACAAGTAATTTTCGCCCCTTTAGCGGGCCCCGATTCAGAGCATGCTCCAAATGGTCTAAGATGTTCATTGGTTCCATCATTCGACCTAATCCGAAATCACCGCAAGCTTGGATGCCCGAAGTTGGACCAATAATGTGAACTGATCGATGGATGAGCCTGTCCAGATTGATTTTTATCGAGCCATCTGACCACATTTGTTGGTTCATGGCTGGAGCAATAGCTTTTTCGCAGTCGGCTGCAATCCATAATGTTGTTAAAAGGTCAGGCGCCTCCCCATTTGCTAGACTCGCCATTGTGTTGGCGGTACAGGGGGCAATGATTATAAAATCAGCCCATCGAGCCAGTTCAATATGCCCCATGCCGGATTCGGGAGTTGGATCCAAGAGAGAAATGCGGACATCGTTTCCTGTAAGAGCTTGAAAGGTTAAAGGGCTGACGAAAGCCGTCGCTGATTCAGTCATTACTACGCGTACATCTGCGCCTCTACGACCCAGGGCTCGAGCGAGTTCGCAGGCCTTGTAGCATGCTATTCCCCCAGATACCCCTAGTACGATATGTTTCTGCTGAAACCAAGATAGACGTGCCACAAAACTTCTCATGTAATAACCCGACTAACCATATCATGACTTATTGAGACAGCTTATAAACAAAACGATCGCGAGGCGTCTCTTGTATGTTCCAGCAGACAAAGGTATTATTTTCGTCCAATTTCAGACTGTCAAACTACAAAGGTCGAAACTAGTTATGTCAAAAGTGTGCCAAGTGACAGGAAAACGCCCTGTAGCCGGGAACAATGTGTCGCATTCGAACATCAAAACCAAGCGACGTTTTTTGCCAAATCTGCACTGGCATCGATTTTGGGTGGAGTCGGAAAAACGCTTCACACGCCTTCGGGTATCAACGAAGGGGATGCGTATAATTGATAAATTAGGGATTGATGCTGTCTTGTCCGATCTTCGGGCGCGTGGTGAGAAGGTATAAAGATGCGTGAGAAAATAAAATTAGTTTCTTCGGCCGGCACCGGTCACTACTACACAACCGACAAGAACAAGCGGAGCACCCCAGATAAGCTTGAATTTAAGAAATACGATCCGGTAATCCGTAAGCACGTGATCTACAAGGAATCCAAAATTAAATAAAGGGGTATGCCTGAACTTCCAGAAGTTGAGACTACTATTAGGGGGGTCAGGCCTTTCCTTATAGGCAAGCAGATAGAATGGGTTCGAGTAAACCAGCCCTCGTTGCGTTGGATGGTGCCGCCTGATTTTGCAGATAGATTGGTCGGAGATAAATGCGTTTCTATTTCGCGGCGCGCCAAGTATATCCAAATCCAGAATGAGCATTCAGAAATACTGGCACATCTTGGTATGAGTGGATCATTTCGATTAGTTGACCCAAGCACCCCTTTGAAAACTCATGACCATGTTCAAATCAGGGTTAAAGATCTTGAGCTTCGTTACCACGATCCGCGTAGATTTGGATGCTTGCTCTGGGCAGAGTCAGATCGCGCAAAGACCTTATTGCAGTCGCTCGGCCCTGAGCCGCTATCCGATTTGTTTGATGGGCACTGGATGCATGCTCAATCCCGAAGTCGTTCCATAGCTGTTAAAACATTCATAATGAGCAATCAAATAGTGGTCGGTGTTGGTAATATCTATGCTTCTGAATCATTGTTTATGTCAGGTATCAGTCCTCTGCGGGCGGCGAACCAGATCTCAAGGGTACGATATGAGCTATTGGCAGATAATATTAAAAGTGTTTTGGCGCAGGCTATCGAATCTGGCGGTACAACTTTGAGGGATTTCGTCAATGGTCAGGGCGAGCCAGGATACTTTCAGCAAGCTTTGGCAGTGTATGGCCGTGATGGACAATCATGTTTGCAGTGTGGGAGTTTTGTGGTGAGCCAAATTATCAGCGGGCGTAATAGTTACTTTTGCAAAGCTTGCCAACGTTAATTCCCAAAATGGGATTTTAAAGCATCAGCCACTGCCCTAGGAACGAATATCCCAACCTGCCCATCTAATCTTGCAACTTCCTTCACAAGGGTTGATGAAATAAAGCTGTAGTGCTCAACTGGTGTTAGAAAAAGACTTTCAAGTTCAGGAGCCAATTGTTTGTTCAGATTGGCTAATTGAAGTTCATACTCGTAATCTGCGACAGCCCTGAGGCCTCTTAAAAGGACTCGAGCTCCTATTGCTTGAGCGAAATTGGCGAGCAAAGTATGAAAGCCTCGAATCTCAACGTTATCGAGATGTCCCAGTGATTCTTCTGCGAGACGAACACGAGTTTCTAGGTCAAACAATGGTGCTTTATGTGTTGACCCAGCTACTCCAACAATTACTCGATCAAATATGCGTGCCGCCCGCTCAACTACATGTACATGCCCATTTGTTATTGGATCAAATGTGCCTGGATAAATCGCAGTAGTCATGGTTTTGGTCTCAATAAACGCATACAGTCAATTCCAGCTTTTAATTCTCTTATTACCTCAAATCCCTCTAGGTTTAAGTCTTCATTACGTCCGCATTCCAACACGACTCGCGAGTCCGGGTGAACTTTTTCGCGAATCTGAGTCAGGAATTCCTGACTCATTCCTTTATTGAACGGGGGATCTGCGAATATTAAGCTAGCCGTCTTGATTACATCGCAGGGTAAGATCAGGGCGTCTGTAAGTATAACGGAGGCCTGATCTGTGATCTCGAACCTAGTCAGATTCGCTTCAATCTGTCGAGCTATCTCTCGATCTGTTTCTACGAATGTACAGCAGTAAGCGCCGCGAGATATGGCTTCGAGGCCAAGAGCGCCGCTACCAGCAAAGCAGTCTAGAACAACGGCTCCTGAAATGAAGGGCATGAGCCAGTTAAACAATGTTTCCCTAGTGCGATCCGGGGTTGGCCTTAGGCCGTCCCTTTTGACAACATTGAGCTTTGATCGCTTTAAGGATCCGCCAATAATTCGTATGCCGGATTGAGGTTTGCGTTTAGCCGTCTCTCTTTTCATTTGCCAATGTTATCATCTCCTTTTATTATTTTTGGAATTTCTAAACGCGATGATATTTGATTCGTTAGTACTCATTACCCTTTTGGCTACTGCGACGATTGCAGCTTGGTTTATCTTCAAACGGCTCAAAGATAAGATATTAGTCAAAACAGAGGATGTGGTCTCTGCTTTAGCTTCTGCTGAGCCAGAAGTCTTTTCAGTGACTGAGCCTGCTACCCTTTACAAGGCCCTCGCTCGCTCACGGTCTCAATTTTCAGTGGGTTTAAAAAATCTGTTAGGTAATGGATTTGATGAAAAAACTCGAAACGATTTGGAGGAGGTCTTACTTCTTTCAGATGTGGGTGTTGACACTAGCGACTGGGTCTTGGATAGACTGAAAGAACGAGCTGGAGAGGAGTCGGTAACAGATCCGGATGGCTTGCATGCACTTCTAAAACAGATTTTGGCGTCGACACTGAGCGTGAAGGGAGAAGAAGCAAAGCTCGGCAAACCTCACGTAGTTTTAATGGTTGGCGTTAATGGGGTCGGTAAAACCACTACTATTGGCAAGTTGGCTAGTCGTTATAAGGCTGCTGGTGCAAGCGTATTACTTGCTGCTGGCGATACCTTTCGGGCCGCTGCGGCCGAGCAGCTTAAAGTTTGGGGTGAACGGAATCAAGCGTCTGTAGTGGCTCAAGAGTCTGGTGCAGACTCGGCCTCTGTTATATATGACGCTTGTGAGTCCGCAAAGGCCCGCGGGATCGATGTGGTACTTGCTGATACAGCTGGTCGATTGCACAATAAAGCTAACCTAATGACCGAATTAGAGAAAATCGGCCGTGTTCTTGGAAAATTAGAGATTGGAGCGCCACATGAGGTATTGCTCGTGCTTGATGCTGGAACAGGTCAAAATGCGATTAGCCAAGCACGTGAATTTGCTAAGGCTATTAAGCCGACGGGCCTTGTTCTGACAAAGCTGGATGGTACTGCGAAGGGGGGTGTTGTGTTTGCTTTATCGCGTGAATTTTCTGTTCCAATTCGTTATGTAGGTCTCGGTGAGAACGCTCAAGATTTGTGTGAGTTTGATGCAGTAGCATTTGTTGACGCACTCTTTTTAGAGGCGTCTGAGTGATTGAATTTGATAGCGTCGCAAAAATTTACGAGGGCCAACAAGAAGCACTTAATGACGTTAATTTTCGACTTGCTCCTGGTGAGATGGCGTTTCTGACAGGCCGCTCAGGAGCGGGCAAATCAACATTACTGAGATTGATCTTGGGGCTTGAGACTTCGTCTTCTGGTGCTGTCCGCGTTGCAGGAACCGATTTATCAACCCTCTCAGGCGAAAAGCTAGCGCGTTATCGACGTCGAGTGGGTGTCGTATTTCAAGATCCTAACTTAGAAGACGATTTAAGTGTGTTCAACAATGTTGCACTTCCTCTTCGAATTTCGGGGTTTAGTGAGTCTGAGATACCTAAGCGCGTTGGCGCCGCCTTATCTCGGGTTGATCTGTCAGATCGCGCAAATTCCAGCCCGCGTACTTTATCAGGCGGACAACAACAGCGCGTTGGGATTGCGCGGGCTATTGTCCACCGGCCTGCATTGCTGGTAGCGGACGAGCCGACCGGTAATTTGGACCCTGAGTTGTCTGCTCGTGTAATGCGTATGTTCACGCAGTTTCAACAATTAGGGGTCACGATTTTGGTAGCTACACACGAGCGTGCTGTAGTGGAATCGTTGCCGTTTCGTCACTTAGTAATCGACCAAGGTCATCTTGTGTCTGATGGTATCGGAGCCAAACGATGAACCGTTGGATTATGGATCACGCTCAAGCATTGAAAGATGCATGGAAGCGGACTGTGGATCGATCTACTCAATTTATTGTTTTGATGTTATTACTTGGAGTTTTGCTAGCGATTCCAGGCTGGCTTATACAGATCTGGATGGCTATGGCGTCCCTCATTCCTGAGCATGCGGTGCAAAGTGAAGTAATTGTATTTTTGAAAAAGGACTTGGAGCCCGAAGAGCGAATAGATCTTGAGCGACTCATTACAAAGCGAGTCGACATCAAGCAAGTTTTGTTTGTCTCGAAGAGCGAAGCACTAAACCAGTTAAGCAGCGAAGAAGGGCTCGCTTTAATTTCTGATCTAAAAACCAATAATCCATTACCAGATGCGCTACGAGTGAAGTTTTCGGTAGAGAGTAACGAGTCTTTAGAAAAAAGTATGGTGGGTGCATTGCAACAAGATGCTCGAGTATTATCATTGCGTTACTACCCGTCTAGTAGGATCCAGTATGCGGCGCTTTTGGAAACGCTAGGTATCTTGGGAATTGGCCTATCGACTTTGACTGTGCTTGGTGTGTTGATGGCTGTTTTTCTTGTGGCAGCGGCCGATGTCGTTGATGACCGCCGCCGAATTGAGCTGTATACCTTGCTCGGAGCGTCACATGGGTTCATCCGTCGACCATATCTATATCGTGCTACGTTTCTGGGGCTATTAGCTGGATTGATTGCATGTCTTGTGATCACTCTGTTAAATACTGTATTATTCAATCCGTTTGAATCAAGTTTGAGAGTCCTGGATAT
>CAZFNA010000005.1:0-47984 GCA_964520465.1 uncultured Pseudomonadales bacterium
TATTGAGCCAGGCGCTCCAGATGATTCGGCTGGATTTTGAAACACCTTTCGAGTCCAAAGATGCAGAAAAATTGGCTCATTCGGCGGTGCTAGATGAAATCACTGCATTGGTATTGAGCGACTACGCCAAGGGTAGCTTACTCCCTCAGCCACTTATTCGGGAAGCTAACCGTCGAGGTATTCCTGTTGTAGTTGATCCTAAGGGTGCTGATTTTATAAAATATCGAGGTGCGACGCTTCTCACTCCGAACCAGGCTGAATTTGAGTTAGTTTGCGGTCGCTGGTCAAATGATCAAGAATTGGTCGACAAAGCACTTGAACTAATTAGGTCTCTCGAAATTCAATCAATTTTGGTTACTCGGTCAGAGCAGGGGATGACCTTGATCCTAGCGGATGGTTTAGTCCATGAGTTTGCATCGACAGCGCGAGAAGTTGCGGATGTGACTGGTGCAGGCGATACGGTAATCGCGACTATGGCGGCTGGTTTGGGTTCTGGTTTGACTATGGCTAAATCAGCTGAATTAGCGAACCGAGCTGCAGGTATTGTCGTATCAAAGCTGGGGACAGCGACTGTCACCGCTCGAGAATTGAAGTACGGATTGACAGACGGCCATGAAATTTTTCGCAGTGCCAATGAGGCGTGCATTTGGGGAGAGCAATGTAGTGTTCGAGGCGAAAAGATTGTAATGACCAATGGCTGCTTTGACATTTTACATGCGGGCCATGTCGCTTATCTAAAAGAAGCCGCTTCGCTTGGTGACCGCCTGATTGTAGCGGTAAATTCGGATGAATCTGTGCGTAAACTCAAAGGCCCTAATCGTCCGGTCAATAGTCTAGAGAGGAGATTACAGGTATTAGCAGGGATCGGTGTCGTGGACGCTGTGATTGCTTTTGAGGACGACACACCTATTCCGTTGATTGACGCTTTGCGTCCGAACGTTTTGGTAAAAGGTGGAGATTATAAATCGATCGAAGATGTCGTCGGATATGAGCGTGTCTTGGATTATGGCGGCGCAGTCAAGGTGCTGGGAGAAGTGGCTAACCTATCTACAAGCCATTTAATTACAAAAATTCGTCAGACAAATTCTGATTCGACCAACTGACACATGGTATGCATCATTAAAATATGACACTCCTGAATCCGTGCAGTATTACTTGATGGTGCGGCGAGGGTGTAGTCTGCGAAGCCTTGCATGGCGCCATTTGGTTTGTCGCCAACGAGGGCGACGGTAAGAATGTCTTTCGCTTTTGCAGCTTTAATAGCTTTTATTACGTTTTCAGAATTGCCGCTCGTGGAAATCCCTATTAATAAATCACCTGGTTGACCAAGTCCATCTACTTGGCGTGAGAATACTTGATCATAGCCGTAATCATTACTAATCGCGGTTAAAGCCGATGTATCTGTAGTAAGCGCAATGGCAGCCAATGAGCTGCGTTCTCTCTCAAAGCGGCCAATGAATTCGGCAGCGATATGTTGGCTGTCGGCTGCCGAGCCTCCGTTACCGCAGAGCATAATTTTATGACCTGTCTTGAGCGTTGAGGAGGCAACCCTTGCAACTTCGAGCAATATTTCTAATCTTGTGATATCGGTAAGTAAGAGCGTTTTCACGTCAATGCTTGCTTGAAACGTCTTCTGAATTATTTCTAAACTCATGCCTGGATCTCGCTTGGAAGTGCCTCACAACTTTCTTGTAGGTGCACAGGATTCGTTGTTCCTATAATAGCTGAAGCGACGCTTGAGTGTTGAAATAGCGCAGATAAAACTTCTGAAATAGAGTGGATCAGATGCCCGCTACCGAATGGTTTTTTGATCAAAAGACCGGCATTATGCCCTTCGGCAGCCTTGATAAGTGGTGCTTCGTTTTGCTCTGTGGAATTTAAAGTAATCATCAGACAGTCTGCGCCCATTTCTAGGGCAAGCATCCCACCTTCCAGCGTTTTCCCAGATAATCCCACCGCTGAAATTAGCCCGGCCTCTCTGGCGCGAATGAGAGTATCGAGCGCGCCTGTATTAAGGTGGGCGATATCATCACCATCCGAATGGAGTAATACTACGTCGAGGTGTGACCGATTCAGATGACTAATGCTACGTTCTAGACTTTTCATGATGGCGTTTTCTGAAAAATCATAATGACTGCCATTTTTTTTTGAGTAGGTCTCGCCGACTTTGGTAATGATCCGGAAATCATGTTTTATTTCGGGTAATAGCTGTCCCAACCGTTCCTCAGATTCTCCATAGGCGGGCGCGGTATCGAGGCAGTTGATACCAAGGATAGATGCAGTTTTTAGAAGCTCTACCACTTCATCGTCTGAGGGCAACTCAAATTCGAAGGGATATTTAAGGTCGGTATTTCGACCGATCTTGACGGTTCCGAGACCTATTGGGCTGAGTCGAATTCCAGTAAGTCCTAGGGGTCGGTTCGCTATAACCATGGATATTGTCCTGTGGCGACACTTGGCCACACGGGCAACTGGGTATTTTTCGTATTGGCGAGTTGGGGGATAACTTGATCCGAGAGTGCTGGCGCAAGTGCTAGTTTAGTGGGCCAGCATATGGTAAGCCCATGACTTTTGATCGCAAAAGGAGTGTTTGGACGGTTACCGTATTGGGTTTTTAGTTCTGCTCGGTTGATTCTAAATATCCTGATTGAATGAATTTGGGGTTCGAGCCAGGGTAAAGCTTTCGCGAGTGCATGGAATGCTTGATCACAGACTACCGCATCGGTTTGTGAGGCGCCGTGCTCTGCCAATTGACCACCAAGATAGATATACTGCACGTCATCAATTTCATGAGTAGAAATAGTGAGTTCAGGCTTGCTCCCGCTACCGATTTGATGACCAAATACTTTTGGAATTGGATATTTCATTTTACAGATGGCCATGGCTAGGGGTCGGCGCTGCATTTTTGGGTTAGCCAATCCTGCCTGAGATAAGAGACTTTGTATGCCTTCTCCCGCCGTTAAAATTACTTCACCCTCTAATTCACCACGGTTGGTTTTTATTCCCTTGATTTGGCCCTTATCAAAAAGAAGATCTGTTACTTCAGCTTGAAATAAGCACCCGTCCAGTAGTGTTGAAAAACGCTGTATCAGTGAATCAAGCTGTAATACTGGTTCGGATAGGCGGTAAAGATGACCTTTAAACTCCGGATGGTTAAACGCTGGTTCATTGGATGGATGAACACGAGCTACTCGAGCACGCATTGCTTTACTGGCAAGAAATCCAAGTAATTTAGATTGAATGGACTCGACTGACCAAAGGAGCTGATCTTTACGTTCAAGAATTGCACCTCTCAAGTCGACAAGACTGTCGCCAGAAAGGGCTTTAAGCCAACGTTCTGGCATAGCGCTTAGTTCATTGGTTGCTTTGCCTAATAAACCATTAAGTGCATACTTGGTACCACCATGGATCATCCCCTGACTTGCCAGGGTTTGGCCTTGACCAAGAGCACTCTTTTCGATGACACAACATGGAATGTTGCGAGCTTTTAATTCGGCCGCTAACCAAAGCCCAGAAATTCCGCCGCCAACAATGATTTTCATGCGGTCATGCTAGCATCTCCAAATATGAGACGATATCTGTATTCACTGATCCTTATTCTTTTAACGCCTTTCCTGATTGGACGCGTGATTCGGAAGTATCGTCAGGAGGATCGAAAGCCATTGGTTTTTGCGAGGCTTTTTGGAGCTGCACGAGCTATTCAGTCACAGGCGATCTGGATTCATGGTTGTAGTCTTGGTGAATCTAAGGTGGCATTGAGGTTGGCGGGAGAGCTTAAAAGACAAGATCCTATCGTAAAGATAGTATGCACAGCAACAACGCCTGCAGGTCTAGATGTGTTGGAGCAGAGTGAATTTGATTCGTTCGTCTTTCCTTGGGATTTGCCCTGGGTTTGGGGCCAGTGGTTTGAGATTCTCTCGCCAAAAGCGCTTGTAGTGATCGAGACAGAATTGTGGCCAAATTTGGTCAATGAGTGTTATCAAAGAGGCGTTCCTATTATTATAGCGAACGGGCGTCTGAGTGAGAAATCCCTTAGGGGATACCTGCGTTTTGAGTGGTTGATTGGGCCTATGTGGTCGCAAGTTACAAAGGCCTTGATGCAGTCTACACAAGATGTCAAAAATCTGCATGCCTTGGGCGTTCCTGAGCAAGCCATTTCAGAGGTTGGTTCAATCAAGCTTGATCACGAGCCTTTAACTGTTTCCCAGGAGCGACTTTCTGATCTGATTGCCTGGAAACGCGGCCGCCCTTTAGTCTGTTTAATGAGCAGTCACGCTGAAGACGATGAGGTGCTGCTGTCCTGGATTGCCGGCACGGCCGAAATGGCTTTACTGATTGTCCCGCGGCATCCTATTCGGGCCTCTTCGATTAAAGAGTCTGCACGAGCTAGAGGCCTGTCTGTGAGCAGTATGTCTGATATCAATATTTCGACTACCAAAGTGCTGATTGGAGATAAATTTGGTGATATGGGTGTATATCTCACAGTCTCTGACATCATTACGATTGGTGGTAGCTTTTCAGGTAAAGGAGGTCAGAACCCAATTGAACCTGCAGGTTTGAGAAAGCCTATGATTGCTGGGCCATCTATGTTTAATTTTCAGTTTATTGCAGACGGTCTAGAGACTGCCGGCGGTATGAAGCGTGTATTACTTAAAGACTTGTCACAAGCGATCCCCGAAGTCCTGGAGCGAGGATCTCAAATGGGCGAAAATGCATATGACTGGGTAGAGCAGAATAAAGGCTCCACCGCGCTTCAAGCATCAGCCGTTCTTGAGGTTCTCAGCAAGGATTAACGAGCCTCGACTCGTGTGCGAGCTCGCTGTGCCGCTGCTTTTACTTGTTTTGGCGCCGTGCCTCCTCGATGGTCGCGAGAGCGTACGGAACCTTCGACTGTAAGTACATCAAACACGTCCTCGTCAATTAATCCACTAAATGACTGAAGTTCCGATAGTCGCATCTCTGACAAATCACGTTTTGTTTTTATACCAAGCGCAACTGCTTTACCTACCACCTCATGTGCATCTCGAAATGGTAATTCCTTGCGAACCAGGTAGTCTGCCAGATCGGTAGCTGTGGAAAAACCGTGGGTTGCGGCTTGCTTTAAAACATCACGATTAACTATCAGTGCTGGAACCATATCGGCGAACGCTCGAAGCGAGCCCAGTAATGTGTCTGCAGCATCATATAGGGGTTCTTTATCTTCTTGATTATCTTTATTGTATGCCAGTGGCTGCCCTTTCATCAATGTAAGCAAACTAATTAAATGTCCAAACATGCGCCCAGATTTTCCACGAATAAGTTCTGGAACGTCTGGATTCTTTTTCTGAGGCATTATGGAGCTGCCAGTACAAAACTTATCTGGTAACTCGATAAACTGCCATGCCGGTGAGTTCCAGTTAATCAGTTCTTCAGAAAAACGAGATAGGTGCATCATGATAAGACTAGATGTGCTGACAAATTCTATTCCAAAATCACGATCTGAAACGGAGTCCAAACTGTTTTCTGTAGGGCTGTCAAAACCCAGCAACTCAGCTGTACGTTGACGATTGATAGGAAAGCTGGTTCCAGCAAGAGCTGCTGCGCCTAGCGGACATTGATTCATGCGTTGTCTGCAATCGATCAGGCGACCAGCGTCGCGCTCTAGCATTTCATTCCAAGCTAGCATGTGGTGACCAAATGTTACAGGTTGTGCTGCTTGGAGGTGCGTGAAACCAGGCATAATGGTATGCGCTTCCCGCTCCGATAAATCAATGAGGCCTAACTGTAAGCGCTGAAGTATTGTAAGCGCGACATCAATTGCACCTCTTAGCCAAAGTCGCATATCCGTGGCCACTTGGTCATTTCGCGAACGACCTGTGTGTAAGCGTTTGCCAGAATCTCCAATTAAATCGATTAGCCGCGCCTCTATATTCATATGCACATCTTCGTAGGCAATTAACCAGGTGAAGTCACCTTTTTCGATTTCTACTTCGATTTGCCGGAGTCCTTCTATGATTTTTTTACCGTCTGTATCTGTGAGTATCCCCTGTTCTGCTAGCATGGTAGCGTGAGCTATAGAGCCCTTAATGTCCTCGTGTGCCATACGCTGATCGAATTCAACTGATGCTGTGAATGCTTGGACGAACGCGTCGGTCGATTCCGAGAAGCGGCCGCCCCACAATGCTTTGGGGTTTTGCTGACTCATAGAGACTCCTTGTGTAGGTAACTAGTATACTTTGAGAGAGAGGACCACACATGCAAAAATCACTAACTATCGCAACGAGGAAAAGCCCCTTAGCTTTATGGCAGGCGTATCATGTTCGAGAACGCCTCCAAAAAATTTTCCCAGACGTTATTATTTTGCTGTTAGAGATGACCACTCAGGGCGATGAGCGCTTAGATGTTTCGCTCACAAAAATCGGGGGTAAGGGTGTATTTGTAAAAGAGTTAGAAAGAGCCTTATACGATGGACGGGCCGATTTGGCCGTGCACTCACTAAAAGACGTACCGATGGAATTGCCAGATGGTTTGGATTTATGTTGTCTTATGGCACGAGATAATCCAAAAGACGCACTGGTACATCGTGAGGGAAAACCTCGTTGGGGCGGATTTTCTGATATTCCCCAAGGTTCGCGGATAGCAACATCAAGTCTCCGGCGTATTGCTCAAATAAGATCACTGCGTCCAGATATTCAGTTATCGCCTGTTCGAGGCAATCTAGGGACTCGTTTACGAAAACTTGACTCCGGAGACTTCGATGGACTAGTTCTAGCGTCAGCTGGATTAGAGCGTCTCGAATTGGGTGCTCGAATTGCGTTTGAAGTATCACCAGAGGATATGCTACCGGCTTGTGGGCAGGGCATTTTGGGTATTGAGATTCGTGAAGATGCTGAACACACCCGAGAGATGGTAATGATGCTTCAGGATATGCCGAGTGAAGTAACAGGTCGTACCGAGCGAGCGCTGAACAAACACTTAAATGGGGGATGCCTGGCGCCGATTGCAGCCTATGCCATTCAGAAAGAGAATCAGTTGTGGCTGCGTGCGTTGGTGGGATCTCCAGACTGCGGTAAACTTTTACGGGCTGAGGGCACAGGCGATATTAATAATCCGCAAGTACTTGGTACTCGGGTGGCTGAGGACCTGATTGCTCAGGGCGCTCGGGAGTTATTGTCTAAAACAGAGCTGTGATTCGTGAAGATCTGGTTAAATCGACTGCCATCAGCATTTCCTAGGGCGACTGAATTATTCAGGCAAGCAGGATTTGATGCAATTGCCATATCAAGTCTAAAAGCCCAGCCTATAGATGTTCATGCGCACCCTATAATTATAAATTTTGACCAGTTTTCAGATATTGTTGTGACCTCTCCTGAGACATCGAATTGGTTGATCGATGCTGTAAAGAGTCGGTGGGTGCAATGGCCGGCTGGTCAAACAATATGGGCCGTGGGTAATACAACAGCTGAGATCATGATTTGTGAGGGCTGCTCGGTTGAATTGGCAGATGAAGTAGGCTCAGCCGCACTTGTTACTAGGATGAGAGAGAATTTGTCAGTTGACCAACGCGTTTTAGTGGCGAGTGGGGTAGATGGTGGCTTGCAATTTGATTCTTTAAATCATCTAGTGGCGATTCCCGTGGCTCATTTGGAACTATTTGATCTCGTCCCTCATGGCCAATTAAAAGCAGAGGATGTGAACCATATGACCGCTATCGTGCATGGGTCAGCGGCTCTTCTTTCGGAATTCCTAAACGAAGTATCGCGAGTTAATGCAAACGTAACGCAAATACTGCACTTTGTTACAAGTTCTAATGCACAATCGCAATTACCGTCAGGAAGTCGCTATTATCGGGTTCCAATGCCAAGCCCCGAGCAGGTGAAATTGGTCATGCAAGGAGAACCCAGTGTCAAAGACTGATGGAACCATCGATAATGTTGGTGATTCACAGACTCTGAATGAGGAACGTGATGAACGAACGGTTGATACTTCGCAAGGGAAAATAAAAACTCCGTCCTTAACGCAATGGATTACTGTTGTAATTAACTTGATCGTGCTTGGAGGCATATTAGGCTCGAGTTGGTATGGTTGGAACTATATCCAGGTAATTCAAATGGACCTGTCACGTGTATCTGACAATTTTCTTGGTCTAGAGAGACAGATGGCATCGATCAAGATACTGGAGTCATCTTCTAGGGAGGTTCAAGACGATATCAAGCGAATAAATATTGAGATAGAAGGCCTAGACACGAGGAATCAGTTAGTTATTGACCGCACTGAGGCGGTTGCCGAGCAATTGGCCAAGAGTCTAGTGGATACTCGGAGTAGTTACATACTAGCGGAAGCCGAATATCTTCTCAAACTGGCTGATCAACGGCTGCTAATCGAGCGCAACCCAGAAACCGCATTGACATTGATGCGAACAGCTCAAGCGCTATTGGGACAGCTTCAAGATGGTAGATTATTAACTGTCAGGAAGCTTTTGGCTAAAGATTTGCAAGCTTTGGAATCGATTCCATTTATCGATGTACTCGGCTTACAGGCTGATCTGCTTGCTTTGGATTCAGTGCTTGATGACTTGCAATTACCGATGCGGCGCCTGACGCCAATATCGAGCGAAGAGAAAACTGTAGTCTTAGAACAGTGGATCGATAAGCTATCAAAGTTTATAAGAATTCGGCGGGTTGATGAACCAATTACACCATTAGTCTCAGCGGCTGATTCGGGTCGTGCGCGCGAAATACTTCGATTAAGTCTTGAGCAAATCAAGGTCGCCTTGATACGGGAAGATCAGGCGCTATTTAATTCTGGAATTGCCCAGGCGAAACGGTTATCAACACATTTCTTTGACGTTAATTCGGGTCCCGGCTTTCGAGTTCTAAATACTTTAAGTTTACTCGAGGATATTCAAATCGTTCGCTCAATACCAGATGCAGCTCAGGGACTCAGAGCCTTGAAGATTTATCGACAAACGCTCACTAACGAGCGTGCCGCTGCAGCAGAGGTAAATCAATGAGTCAGCTTTTTCGTTTGACCACTTGGATTATTGCTTTTGCCACCCTGTTAGGGCTTGGACTATATCTCGGTGATCGAGTGAAAACAGATCCGGGCTACGTCCTTTTTGCATATGGAGGTTTCACTATTGAGATGTCTCTTTGGACTTTTTTAATAATTTTTGTCGCTTTAGCTATCATTTTTTGGCTATTTTTCGGCCTGGGGGGGGAACTTGGGCGTCTTCCTGTGAGGATCTGGGGAGCTTGGAACAGGCTGCGTCACCAGCGTGCAGATATGCGACTTGTAGAGAGCGCACTCTGGTTGCGTCGTGATGAACCAGAGCTCGCGTTATCACTATTAAAACGGCATGCGAGCTCTGAATCCATGCCAGCATTACACTGGATTTTAGCTTCGGAGGCGGCGCGTCAACTGGACCAACCTGTTGAGTCGGAAAAGTATTTGGCATCAGCCGAGCGCTTAATGAAAAATATACCAACCACTATTACACCGGATTCAATGCCTAAAGAATTTAAATCCCTAGTCAAAGCCCTAAAAAAAGACTGGCGAGAAGACTGGGCTCTTAGGCTTGAAACCGTGGGTCACGAAGAACCCTTGACACGCTTGGGTCTTCTGAATCAGATGGCGAAGATTCAGCCTGATTCAGTGGCTTTAGGGATTGTCCAAGGCCGATTAGCATTGGCTTCTGATTTGGAGGCGGAGGCAAAGCATCATATTAGCCGGGTAAAAGAATTAGATCCTTTAAATCCGTTAGTTTTAGTATTAGTGCTAGAAGCAGAAACTAGTAGATCAGCCACGCTTGAAGACCTTAGACGACGCCTAATCGAAACTTATTGAAATCATCGCTTCTTCATTGATTGAAAGAATTCATCATTGGTTTTGGATGTTTTCATTCGATCAATGATGAATTCAATTGCTTGTAAGTCTTCCATAGAGTCCATTAATTTTCTCAGAATCCACATTTTTTGAAGTTCTTCCTCTGTAGTGAGCAGATCTTCGCGACGTGTTCCTGATTTTCGTATATTAATCGCTGGGAAAATTCGTTTTTCAGCTGCACGTCTCTCTAAGTTTAATTCTGCATTACCTGTCCCTTTGAACTCTTCAAAGATTACTTCGTCCATTTTAGACCCAGTATCAACCAGTGCTGTTGCAATAATCGACAGACTACCTCCTTCTTCAATATTTCGAGCCGCTCCAAAAAACCGTTTTGGACGCTCAAGGGCAGTTGAATCGACGCCACCTGTTAAAACTTTTCCTGATGATGGCTGTACGGTATTGTAGGCTCGCGCCAGGCGGGTAATGGAGTCTAGAAGAATGATCACATCACGTTTGTGTTCTGTAAGTCGTTTTGCTTTCTCGATAACCATATCGGCTACCTGAACGTGGCGTGCTGGTGGCTCGTCGAAGGTCGAAGCAATCACTTCACCACGCACAGTTCTCTGCATTTCTGTGACTTCTTCTGGACGTTCATCAATTAATAGAACTATCAGATAACATTCGGGGTTATTACGCGAAATACTATTTGCAATATTTTGCAGAATTAGTGTTTTACCCGCTTTCGGCGGGGATACAATGAGTGCGCGCTGACCCTTACCAAGGGGGCAAACAAGATCAATTATTCGGGCGGTTAGGTCTTCAGTTGATCCGTTGCCAAGCTCCATAATCATCCGGTCTTCCGGAAAAAGGGGAGTAAGATTCTCAAATAAAATTTTATTTTTGGAGTTTTCAGGTTGGTCAAAGTTGATTTCATCAACTTTTAACAATGCAAAATAACGCTCACTATCTTTTGGTGGCCTGATCTTTCCAGAAATTGAGTCACCCTTACGCAAATTAAATCGCCGAATCTGGCTTGGTGATACATAGATATCGTCTGGACCAGCTAAATAACTTGAATCAGCGGAGCGTAAAAAACCAAATCCGTCTGACAAAATTTCCAATACTCCGTCACCGTATATATCTTCTCCACTTTTAGCGTGCGCTTTTAAAATATTAAAGATTACGTCCTGTTTGCGAGACCGAGCCATGTTTTCTAGGCTCATATTTTCCGCAATCTCTAGGAGTTGCGGCATAGATTTCTTTTTAAGTTCTGTGAGGTTCATGTGTTCTCTGACTACCCGAACGATTTAACGCGGGCAAAATTTTGGTTGGTAAAGTTTATTTTTCTGCAGTTGTGTTATCAATTGGGGACATGTGAATGACATCCACACCTAAGACTAGGCGTTTTAGGTGTGGCCGTCTAGTCTTTTAGATATTTGAATCGAGAAAAGTCGCTAATTGACTTTTAGACAGTGCCCCGACCTTAGTTGCCTCAGGCTCACCCTTCTTAAACAAGATAAGGGTTGGAATGCCTCGGATATTAAACTTTTCAGTTGCTTCTTGGTAGTCATCAACATTCAATTTCGCAATCGTTAAACGACCTTCATATTCTACCGAAAGTTCTTCTAGTACAGGAGCGATAGCTTTACATGGACCACACCACTCAGCCCAAAAGTCTACCAATACAGGTGTCTGAGCATCTTTGATGACTGAATCGAAATTGTCGTTTGTGAGAGTAGTAATTTGATCGCTCATGTTATCCCCTTTAAATTTTTGTCTCAGGCAGTAAGGTTTTTGCCACTTCAATGGCTGAGTAGGTAAGTATACAGTCTGCTCCAGCGCGGACCATTGATTTTAGACTTTCCATCATGACAGCCTTGCCGTCAATCCATCCATTTTGATGCGCTGCTTGGATCATTGAGTATTCACCACTGACTTGATATACCGCTAGCGGCAATTTAAATGTACTTTTAATCTGATGCACGACATCAAGATAAGACAATCCCGGTTTAACCATTATCATATCAGCCCCTTCATAGAGATCCTCGGCAACTTCATGTAATGCTTCATTACTATTGCAGGGATCTATCTGGTAGGTGCGCTTGTCCCTACTGCCAAGATTCGTATCAGAGCCAACAGCGTCTCGGAAAGGACCATAAAACGAACTGGCGTATTTTGCAGAATAGGCCAGGATTCTGGTGTGAACATGACCTTGATTTTCAAGTGCATTTCGAATTAGGCCTATACGTCCATCCATCATATCACTTGGTGCAACGATATCTGCACCAGCTTCGGCATGAGACAGTGCTTGCTTTACCAATACATTGCAAGTTTCATCATTCAGCACGTAGCCTGAGTCATCGATTAGTCCGTCTTGCCCATGGGTCGTGTAAGGGTCGAGCGCGATATCAGTGATTATGCCTAATTCTGGCAATTCGGATTTGAGTGCCCGCACAGCGCGCTGAATTAGTCCATCGGAGTTGTAGGCCTCGGCCCCATCATCTGTCTTGTGATCACGTATGACTGGAAACAAAGCAATCGCGGGAATGCCTAAACAATGCGCGCGCTCAGCTTGTTGAAGAACTAAATCAATCGATAATCGGGTCACGCCCGGCATTGACCTTATTGGCTCACTATTTTTTTGGCCGTCTAAAACAAACATTGGATAAATCAAATGCGATGCCGTCAGTGTATGCTCACGAACCAAAGCTCTTGAAAAGGCGTCTCGTCGATTACGTCGCAAACGTCTGCTGGGATAACCGACAGGAAAAATGTTCGACATCGTGTACCTCTGTGGATGAAGTCAGTCACTTGATCGATAGGTTAGCTGATTTACTATGCAGTTTCGCGTCTTTAATTGGCAATATTCTCATGAATGGGAGGTAATCATTGAATGAAACGTGCTTACCTAATTATTTTTCTATTTTTTTTAATTCTCACCGCATTTAGTATTTCTGATCAGCTGAGTTTTGAGAGGGTGGCATCGGAGTATGCGAGCTTCAAACAAATTACTGATAGCGACTATTTCAAGTCATTATTGATATTCTTTGCAATTTATATCGTGGCTGTTGCTCTATCATTACCCGCTGCTTCTGTGCTCACTTTTGGCGGCGCTGCATTGTTTGGATGGGCTGCTTTTCCGGTCATTGTGGTTGCGGCAACCTCGGGAGCAACTATTATTTTTCTATTGTCGAGATCTATTGCCCGTGAATTTTTTACTCGTCGGGTTGACGGCGCTATCGATAGTGTTCGGACTGCATTCCTACAAAGCCCGATACGATGGTGCCTTACGATGAGAGTGATTCCATTTTTCCCGTTTTGGTTCGTCAATATTGCATCTGCTCTGCTTGGGATGCGGCTATCTGACTATTTGTGGGCAACAACCTTGGGCATTTTGCCGGGGACTGCCATATATGTCGCAGTCGGCCAAGGCTTTGATGCAGTGCTAATGGCAGGAAATGTTCCACACTTGGATTTAATAAAGCGATTTGATATATGGGTTCCTCTGGTTCTCTTGGCTGGATTGTCTGGCCTATCAGCCTGGATTTCTAATCAAAAATAATGAGGTGAAAAAATAATGTGGAAATTGATTTATTTTATCGGATTTCTGATTGGAGCACAGAGCATCTTTGCGAGTCCTTGGGAAGTCGTATTAAAAGAGGCCGAGGGCCAGACTGTTTATTTCAATGCATGGGGGGGATCCCCAGCCATTAACTCTTACATTGATAAATGGGCCTCAAAAGCTGCATCAAAATATGGCGTAGAGGTCCGTCATGTGAAGATCGACGACATCGGAACTTTGATCACGGGAATTCAGGCTGCGAAATTAGCTGGGCGAGATCAGGATGGCGCTGTTGACGTACTGTGGATCAATGGTGAGAATTTTGCACGGATGAAGCGTGAAAAGCTTTTGGGCAAAAAGTTTGTATTCGATTTGCCAGCGTCTGAGGGCGTGAATATGAATGATCCAACCATTGCTTTTGATTTTTCGGTTTCAACCGATGGATTGGAGGCTCCCTGGGGACGCGCTCAATTGGTGTTTATGTATGATCAAGCGCGTCTATCCAGCCCACCAGATTCGATGCAGTCGTTGCTTGAATATGCAAAGCAAAATCCAGGGCGCATCTTGTACCCTGAGCCACCAAATTTTCATGGGACGACATTTTTAAAACAAGTGTTATTAGAAACCACCCCATACCCTGGCTGGCTGCAAGAGCCATACGAAGCCAGCCGTTTCGATAAAGTGTCGGATCCTATGTGGAGTTTTTTAGATGCCCTAAACCCAGTTTTATGGAGGCAGGGAAAGGAGTTTCCTGATTCTGCCGAAGCAATGATGGATTTATTCGCCGATGGGATTTTGGATATCGCTATCAGCTTTAATCCGAATGACGCCTCACAGCGAATTTTGGATGGCCGCTTCCCAAGTTCAGTTCGTACCTATGTTCATCGAGGGGGAACTATTGGGAATACACATTTTTTAGCTATTCCATTCAACGCAACAGCGCGTGCAGGAGCCCTTGTTTGGATTAACTTATTAATGAGCCCAGGCGCCCAAGCAGATAAAGGCGACCCCGCGGTTTGGGGTGACCCGACGATTTTGGATCTTTCACGCCTTGATGAGGCATCAAAACAGGTTTTTGATTCGTTAAAGCTGGGTCCGGCAACTTTATCTTCCGTTGGGCTAGGCACGCCTTTGCCTGAACCCCATGCGTCCTGGGTTGAGCCAATTGAGCGTGAGTGGAAGGCGCGTTATTTCGGGCAGACTCAGTGAATTTAATAGAGCGCGTTATGTGCGCGCTCCTCGCGCTGCCAGTCATTGGGTTGTTGAATGAGGCCCTTGGCGTGTCCGCCGCAGCTGCATTTAGTCGGCTTGCAAGTGAACCAAGCCTCGCTCAAGCTTTCTTACTGTCCTTATGGGTGGCCATGGTTTCTCTTTGGCTATCTCTCAAACTTGCTCGAGCATTCTCTGGGCGGCTTCTAGGAATCGTAGATGGTGGCGTGTGGCAGTGTTTCTTGCTCGCCATTCCGCATAGTGCGCTGGCACTTGGCGTGTTGCTGAGCTTTTCATCTGGTGGTGTCTTCATGCGCTGGGTATCTGCGCTAACTGGCTGGAATGTCGACCCTGGATATTTTTTCCCTCGCGATGAAATGGCTTTAGGCACCATTTTGGTATTAATAATTAAAGAAGTAGCATTTTTGGTGGCCATCGCACTTCCTATTGCGAAGCGTTTACCTATTCAGTCCTATCGGGCGATAGGACTCCAAGCTTCGCTATCTGAGCGACAGATTTGGAATCACTTGATCTGGCCTCAACTGATTAGATTAATGCAGCCAGCTATTTTTATCGTCTTTGTCTTTGGGCTATCAAACTTAGAAGTCAGCTTGATTCTTGGACCAGATCAGCCTCAGCTAATTGGTGTTCGGTTGTTTGATCTGATGATGGATCCGAACGATCTCAACCGACAAGCCGGGGCTTTTGGAATGGTAATGCTAATTGTATTTTTGGGTGGTTGTTGGGTTGCAATGCAGACAATCTTAAAGCCAAAAACGAGTCTGACTATTGAACCGATCCTGCGGCGTAGTTTCCAATGGGATCGGATGGATCTACTATTTCGTCTAGTGGTTTGTTTTTCAGTAATGAGTTTACTGCTGTGGTCATTCGCACTTCGATGGCCAGTCACGGAGTTTCTCCCTATTTGGACATTTGGTGGAGTTGATCGCTTGCAGTCAATGTCGCTTCCATTTTTGAATACGTTGTCTTTGGGCGCGCTAGTAGGTGTGTTATCGACCACATTCGCAGTTCTGATTTTGGAGTATCAGATTAAAAAAAATCATTGCAGGATTCATTGGGTTTGGTGGATTTTTTTGTGGATTCCCGCACTTCCAATTTCAGCAGGGCTACTAACATGGCTTTATTTGATTGGCGAAAGTCCAGGATATACTGCCGTTCTTTTTGGGCATATTCTAATCGCTTTGCCTTACGCTATGATAATTCTTGGCCACACTTGGTTCTCAAGAGACGCAAGGCACAAACTTTTGCTTAAGCAAGCTCGGATATCATCCCTGCGCGCGTTGGTGTTAATTTGGATTCCTCGTCATAGTCGTTTAATTTTGTTGGCCTTTGCTGTCTCGTTTAGTGTGAGCTGCGCACTGTACACACAAACAATTTTATTGGGTGGTGGACGGGTTGAAACGCTGATGACTGAGTTGATGGTTTATTCATCTGGGGATCGGCGGCTTTCATCAATTGCAGGACTCGTTAATTTGGTATTGCCTCTAGTCATATTTATAGGTGCTATCACGACCAATCGCTGGCTGTGGGCAAATCGAACTGGAATGCAGGGAGAGGGATTTGCTGATTTTCGATAAAGTAACAGTGTCTCGGAATGGCAAGCCATTATTTTTACCGATAAGCGTGTCGGTGTCACCTGGCGAAATACTTACTGTATCGGGCGCATCAGGGCTTGGTAAATCAACACTTTTGCATGCCCTGATCCAGCCTTCCTCTGGTGTTGAATTATTAGGTACAGTTCATTTTGATGGGAATATGATGGACCAAACTCATCGCCTTTCCTCATTTTCACAAACCGTTTTTCAAGATCCCCTGTTATTTCCACATCTCTCAGTTGGGTCGAATATCGCGTTGTCCATTAACCAACTATGTTCGAGCGAGCGCGAAAAGCGCGTACATCACTTGCTGAGTGATATGGAATTGAGTGGCCTGGCCAATCATGACCCATTTCAGTTGTCACGGGGGCAGATGATGCGTGTATCAGTGGCACGTGCCTTGGCGCCACACCCAAAAATTTTGTTGTTAGATGAGCCATTCAGTGCACTTGACCATCGAACGAGAGATCGCATTAGAGACCTTTTATTTGACCAGATTCGACTTCATTTATCATATGGTGTTTTGGTAACACATCAGCCAGAAGATCAGCCATCTGAGGGCCCTTGCGTATGCTTGACAGCTTTTTCGTGAGATTATTAAAGCAACCCCTGGCCCACGCGGCAAAAGCATTGGCAGTTGCCGGTGTATCCGCTAATAGGTTGACTATTTTTGGATTCTTCTTAGGCGTTCTTGCTTGTCTTTTTATCGCTGTTGATTATTTATTGATGGGATTTGGTTTATTCGTACTTAACCGTATTTTTGATGGTCTAGATGGTGCGGTTGCAAGAATTCAAGGGCCTACCGAGCGCGGAGCATTTCTTGATATTACGTTAGATTTCCTGATTTATAGTCTCGTTCCGCTTGCGTTTGCGATTCGGGATCCGAGCGTGGCCCTTGCGGCATCGTTTTTATTATTTAGTTTTGTTGGAACGGGTTCGAGTTTTCTGGCATTTTCCATCTTTGCTGCACGTCATCAGTTGGAAAATGAAGCGTTAAAAGACAAATCAATTTTCTACTTACAAGGCTTGACTGAGGGTTTTGAAACCATTGTAGTGTTGGGACTCATGTGTTTAGCGCCTCAATGGTTTGAATTATTGGCTTGGTTTTTTGGTGGTCTATGCTTATTAACAACTGGCTCAAGGATTTATCATGGAAATCAAGTCTTACGTGGTATTGCGCGCGCTGAGCCTGATAGGCTTTCAGAAACTAACTAAGGAGTATTTATGAAATTAACGATTCGAGGTGTTTTGATTGCCTCTTTTATGGCGACGCCGGCGCTTGCGAATGAACCGGCGACTGAGATAGAAAAATTGAGTTACAGCCTTGGAATTATTCTAGGTGAGCGGGTTCAGAATGATTTCGGCGATTTAGATCCACAATTTGTTTTTCAGGGTCTTCAAGATTCGAAAGACCCCAGTAGCTGGAAACTAGACCGTCCGACGATTAATAAGGCAGTTCAGGATGCGCAGGCTCGTGTTGGTGCCGAGCAAAAACAAAAGGTAGATGCAGTGGCAGACGAAAATCTTAAATTAGGCGAGTCTTATTTGACTACAAATGCAAAAAAAGAGGGCGTTACGGTAACGGCCTCGGGCCTTCAGTATCGAGTCTTAAATGCAGGTTCGGGTGACCCACCGGAAGCAACAGACACTGTCAAAGTTCATTATGAGGGGCGCTTGATTTCTGGCGATGTATTTGATAGCTCGATTGCACGTGGTCAGCCTGTAAGCTTTCCACTCAATGGTGTGATACCTGGTTGGTCTGAAGGTGTTCAACTGATGCAGGTTGGTTCCAAGTTTGAGTTTACAATCCCGGCAACCTTGGCCTATGGACCTGCTGGCACTGGGCCAATACCACCTAACTCTGTGTTGGTTTTTGATGTCGAGCTGCTCGAGATCAATCCTAAGGATTAGTCAAGGCTGATTAACATAGGTCTCTACGAAGGCGTCGAAGGTGCCTTCGTTTGAGTCTGCTAAGTTTTTTTCTGCTCTCAGACTGGCAGCTGCCTCTAGCGACAGTTCTCTTGCTAATTCAGTGTTTGGTTTGAGGCTTTGCCATCCCGCATGATGCCGGTTCGCTATTTCTAGTCCAAATTCTAGGTGACCGTTTTGAGATGCTTTCTGCTCAATTTCGGCAGATAGAAGAGGATGATTTCCACCGAGTCTAAGACGAGCATCAGCTAATGCCTCAGAATATCCGTCTGAGCCAAACGCTTTATTCAAAAGTTCTGCAACAGGATCTAGCTGATTAAGGAACTGGAGCCCAGCCTCTTTAAATGATGATCTATCATCAAGTCCTTGTTCTGAGAGTCGCCCAGACCAAGTCGAGCGCGCATTAATACCATTAAGCATACTGTGTTCATCAGGTGTATTGATTGGGCTGTCAGAGAGGGCAGATACAGTCATCAGCAGTGTGATGAGACAAGCTTCATGATCTGAAATTCCATTGCGAGCAAAAGGGTTTAGATCAATTGCGCGGACCTCCAGGTATTCAACGCCGCGGTTAAATAAAGCGCGAACCGGTCGTTCGTTGGATAGTTGGGAGCGCTTTGGTCGAATACTCGAGTAATACTCATTTTCTATTTGAAGTATAGCAGTATTGAGCTGTTTGAAGCCTTGCTCATCTTGCAGCCCGATTCCCTGATATGTAGGCCAAGGGCAGTGAACGGCTTTTGAGAGCGTCTCACAATATGTATCGAGCTGATTGAAGCAAATATTGATCGACTCTTGGGCTGAGGATTGATACCCAAGATCGCTCATCCGAAGGCTTGTCGCGCCCTCAGCTAACCGCGTTCGGCCAGTAATTCGGAAGCGGTCAGTCGCAAGCACCCTGAAGCTCTCGTCCAGGGATGGGCTTGCTCCGGTTAACAACATTATTAACCATTGAATACGACGAAAATTTCGAATGGTCTGAAAATAACCAGCGTCACGAATTGAGCGCAGATCTAATTTAGAAGAATGCCCTTCGAGCCCGGCTTTCCACGTCCAAAAAGAATCACTGAATGACACATTAAAGTGCACTCCGGCGATTGTTTGCATTTGGCGCCCATAGCGAAAACCTAGCCCTCGTCGATAGACTGTTTTCAATCGCCCAACGTGAGATTCCCCATAATATGCAAGTGGAATGTTTTTATCTGAAGCAGGCAGTAAACAGGGCATCGATAATGGCCAGATACGTTCTTGATTTAAGATTGAGCTTGCAAATGCTTGCAAGGTCTCTAGTTCTTCAATAGCAGCTTGTGGGGAGATGTGTATACCAGTCACAAACTCGAGTAATGCTTCAGAGTAATCTGTGGTGATATGCGGATGGGTAAGAGCTGAACCCAAAGCCTTTGGATGTTCAGTTTGGGCTAACTTTCCTGTTTGAGAGTCAACCCGCAATCCTTCTTTTTCAAGTCCAAAGCGCATTCCAGTCAAGTGCTCGGCCAGGGTATCGAATTGAGACCCATCAAAAATTTCTTTGGGCATGGTGGGAAGTAGTATTTTCACTTGATTTCTAGGACTCTTAGCCACCGTTCAGGATCTTTTGTTCGTTTTAATTCGTTAGTTATGGATAGTATCAATTGTGACAGGTTGTCGGCATAGGCTTGACTGTTATGCCATGATTCAGCAGTTTCTGATCGGCCTTTTGGGATGAAAAGTCCCAGTGATTTAAAAGATTCCCAGTCAGTACAGTGATGCATTGCCGCCATAACAGTGTCTTCTTCTGATGCAGAGAGTGAATTCCCAAGACCTATGGGTCCGTTGTGCCAGCCAGCGTTTATTAAAAAACAGCGCGTGCCGTGCGCTTTAAGCAAATCTTCGAGAATGAGGACATAATCGTCTATATTCCGAGGTAATAATGAATCCAAAAATCCTGGTGTAAATCGAATATCGACTTCAGTCAGATGCTCTTTTAGTGGTCCGAGATGATTTCCGTACCCTAAAATAAACCAGGCCAAACACTGTTCTTGTGAAATTGTTGATAACGCGGGCAATACACCCAGGGGATCTGTAGTCAAAATTACTAGCTGACTCGGCCCGCGAGTGTCCGATTTTATCGTCGCACGGAGGCGCACAAGCGGCAACACTAGATGGGCTGGATGACTGCTATTATTCTTTTTAAAGGTGGATCGATCACTAGATAAAGCGAAGTTTTCTGCAATGGTGCCAAATTGTAATGCGGTATCGAGACTGATCGGCAGGTTTTGATCTAGGTGTAGGCGACATCCATCAGCTAATCTGTGTAATCCTTCTTGCGACCAGGAGAGCGCGCGATCACCAATTAATTGACCGCAGCGGAGTGCCCAGGTTGTCTTTTGCGTGCCTGCTGGACCAAGGAATAAAGTGATTCCGCAGTCGCCATGGGACGCAGCACCATGCAGTGGCAAGGAATGCTTTTCAGGTAATAGTAGACCTAGGAGCGTCAGTAATGTGCGCCTCAGTTCACCAGTACTGAGATCGCCACCCATTAAAATACGACGCTTGCCAACGTGGATCATGACTACCCCGCTGTCTTTATTTAGGATTTTTACGTCACCAAAGCTTCTAATCGGCGCCCATATTAATTTCCACTCAGGTTTTTTACGAGGATTGTATTCGTCAGGGATATGGCACAGGTGGTGACAGCTCATCCCATGCCACGCTTTTAAGGTGTTGATTTGCAGAGGAACTGCAATACTTGGATCGATACCCATATGTGCGTGGATTCTATAGCGTGATCGCTCGACAATATCATCCTTGACATGCGCCCAAATTGATCTGAAAAGATCCGTATCAAGCAGGTGAAGCTGAGCATCCGCACGGAGTACGTCAGTCACTGAAGGTTCCTTGACGATAAATCGCTGCACTGAAGTATTACGCTTGGCGGAAACCGCTAATGCGCCTTTTTTTGACAGTTGGCCTTCACCAAGTGCCAGTGCATGTTCAGTTAATTCCGCAAAGGCAAGGTCATCATAACGACTCGAACCATCTGTTTTCATTGCAGTATATAAGACCCTGGTGGTTGATCAGACAGCAACCATTCTAAGTCAGCCTGATCATATTGATATACTTGCCCACAAAAATGACAGTCAACTGTCAATTCGGGCTGCTCGGAAAAAAGCTGTTTCACTTCATCTTCACCCAGTGCTCTTAAGGCTCTGGATGATCGTTCTTTTGAGCAAGAGCATCCAAATGCGATTTTCCACGGCGCAAAGCTTCTCGGGCTTAGCTCATGAAACAGTTTATAGATCAAAAGTGGTCCCGCATCCTGAGCCAATTCCTCTGCAGTCATGGTATCCGCCAGTGTCGAGACAGCTATCCAATCAGTATCGTTTATTCTTGCTTGGCCACCTTCTTCAGGAATATTTTGAATTAGCAGCCCGCCGACTGCCTCACCGTCACTGGCGATCCATAATCTTGTGGCGAGTTGCTCAGATTGTGCGAAGTAGTGATTAATGCATTCAATAATCGAGTGTCCTTCTAGCGCCACGATACCTTGATATCGCTCGCCTTTAATTGGGTCTAGGGTGACAGCAAAATAACCTTTGCCAATCAGCTCCGCAAAGTCAGTGCAGTCGGCCAAGTCATCCCATTGGGCCGTTGCTCGAATAAATCCTTTCGATGAGCACTCAGCTACTATCATTTTCAAGGGTCCTGAACCTTTAGTTTGAAGAATTAAATCACCCTCAAATTTTAACATTTGAGCAAGAAGGCAGGCGCCCACAACGAGCTCTTCACAAAGTTTTTTAACTAAAAGAGGCATCTTCTGATGATTTAACATCTCCTCTTTTGTTTGCCCAAGCCGAACAGTAGTAAGCCGGGTATTTGGGGCTTTATCACACGTATATTTGCGAACAGCATCCTGATCTCCGGTTATCTCAGTCATTAAAGACACCTTTAAATTTTGTCATTTGACGCCGCTCAAGCTTGTTTGGCCGATGATCAGCAGGTTGGAAGCCAGCACGTGAAAAACTACGAAGATCTCGCTCCGATTCTCGTTTTGTCCGCGAGTCGGTAGTCTCCTCATACAATTTTTGTGCTTCAGCCGCAGACCGTCTATCTCCGCGTGCATCCAACACATCCACTATCATTATTGTATGGCCTTTCGATATTTCAATTCGCAGGCCTGGAGTAATGACTTTCGAGGGTTTAGCTTTCACACCCTCGATCCGGATTTTGCCTCCGTCTATTGCATCGCGAGCGAGGCCACGTGTTTTGAAAAATCGTGCAGCCCAGAGCCATTTATCCAAACGGATTCCGCTCATATTCGATGCAGGGCCTCAAGTTCGGGGATGATTATGTCGAAGTCATTAATCCCTTGTTTCCATGTCGATCGAGGGGGCTCTGCAAGATTGGGATGACGGATTTCAATGACCTCACGAATGCCTGCACGGTCGGCGGCCTCAAGTACTCGTGGTGAGTCATCTGCAAATAGTGTCCGCCTTGGATCAATAGAGTATTCGTCGAACAAGGCGAGCCAGAAGCCGGCATTTTCTTTGGCGAATCCGTATTGGTGACTGGATACAATACCGTCCACCATCTCTTTAAGTGGCAAGACGTCAAGTTTGAGGGCAATAACATCTGGGTGCGCATTAGTTGCAATTAAGGTTCGTAAAGGGAGTGGTTTGAGTGCATTTAAAAATCGAGCCGCATGCGGTCTAAATCGAATCAGGTGCGCTAACTGTTTTTTTGCTTCAATCAAATCGATGCCGAAAAATTCAGCCCAGTGATCAGTACAATACCAAGTTAGCGTTCCCTCATGTTTAGCAAGCTCAGTATGAAATCTTGCACGAATTATTTCCTCAGGCTCGCCAGTGAAGCTAGATACGATTGAATGAATATTTTTTAACCAAAACGTCGAGTCATAATGCAGGTCTAGAAGCGTACCATCCATATCCAAGAGGACGTCATCTATGTTTTGCCAATCAATGCTAGAGAGCATGAGGGGCTACCATAGGTAGATTAAATAACAGCATTATAGCTTGATAGATTCTAGCAACATCATCAAGTCCAGCATAGCGACCGCTTGGTCCGCCATGGCCTGCATTTAATTCTGTGTACAGAATAAACGGACCACCTGTGGCGATTGACTGTAGTCGATGGATCCATCGAGCGGGCTCCCAGTATGTGACTCGAGGATCTGTAAGCCCGGCTGTCGCGATAATACATGGATACCATCTGTCTTCGACCATTTTGGTTGGCGAGAAATGTTTGAGACGTCGCCGTGCATCCATAGATTCTATTGGGTTACCCCACTCGGGCCATTCAGGTGGCGTAAGTGGAAGATCAGCATCAAGCATGGTATCCAAAACATCTACAAAAGGCACATCAGCGATTGCGCCCTTAAATAATTCAGGCCGCCGCATCACGGTGGTCCCTACCAGCAGGCCGCCAGCGCTGCCGCCATGCAAGACGATATTCCCTGCTGATGTAAAACCATCACGAATCAGAGTTTCTGCCGCACCGATGAAATCATCAAATGATTTATCTTTGTTATCCATGCGCCCGTCTCGATACCATTGATAACCATTTTCCATTCCTCCGCGAACATGTGCAGTTACATGAATCACGCCTCGCGTAAGCAGTGTGCGTCGGGTCGCGCTAAAGCCAGGCGTGAGGCTCATCCCGTAGGCGCCATAACCAGTTAATAAGAGCGGTGAATCGCAGTTTGGCGTGACGTCTTTATGGTGAACCACTGTTAATGGAACTCGGCTGCCATCACCTGATATTGCATAGTGTCGTTTGACGACGTAGTGCCCTTCATTATGGCCATTGGGGGGTACTGAAATTTTCAATCGCTCCGCGTACCCTGTTTTTAAGTTGATTTCCTGCACTTCTGGAGGTCTGGCGGGTGTTGAGAGATGTAACCGAATCGAGTCTCGAAAAAAGCCTGGCAAAGGTCTTAGATGCGTATCATGGAGGTCGGTATCGAGTTGAATTTCTCGTTGAATCTCAAAATTTATCGGGTCTGGTTCAGCTACAAAGTAGCGGCTACACCCTTCAGTTGAATATTCAATCACCCAGTGATTTTTGAGAATTTCATAATCACTAAATAGAGCGCCTTTTTCTGGCGCCCACAGTGTGGACCATGTTTCAGGATTAGATGGTTGATTCAGTTTTGGAATAGGTGAACGGAATAAGGCAAAATCATCGTACTTATAGTTGCCTCGAATGATTAAATAGGGATGGACGTGTTCAATTTCATATTCGAGCCCTTCTATCCAGTCAGTAATCGGAACCGGGATGAGGTCATCAAGACTTGCTGGCAAAAAAAAAGTTTGATTGGTCTGATGATCGTGTATGTCAATTGTAATAAAATTCTCATCGCTGGTTTTACCGAGTCCAATAAACCGACCGGGGTGATCTAAACGAAAAACGAGTTGATCATCGTTTTGATGAGTGCCAACAATATGACTCCAAACCGTACTTGGTCTTTGGTGCTCATCCAGTCGGGTGTAGAGCAATTTCTGGCTGTCGGAGCTCCATTCGAAGTCGCCTCTGCAATCGTTTAAAGAGGCCTCTATTGATTGATCTTGACCGGCATAAAAAAGTGAGAGCGAATATCGTTCAGAACCTTGACAATCTTCTGTAATGGCGAGTAGTCGATGATCAGGCGAGTGGTCGACTGCACCGACATCATAATACGGGTGCCCCGACGCGCGTTGATCTCCACATAACAAGGTCTCATCGTTACCTCGATGGTCTTTGCGCATGAAGTCCGGATGCTCTGCACCTTCAACAAATCGTTGCCAATACTTAAAGCCGCCATCGTCGACAGGAACGGAATCATCCGCGTCTCGAATAGTAGCTTTGAGCTCTTCAATAAGCCAGGCGCGGGCTTCTGGTCCTTGAAGCCATGTTTCGGCATTCTGATTTTGGATTTTCAGATAGTCACGTATTGCCTGAGGGAGGGCGTCCGGATTTTCCAGAACCTCTTGCCAATTTTCGGCTTTGAGCCACGCGTTATCGGTCGTTGGGCTTCGCATGGCACTAGTGTACGCTACCCGGCTAAATGTTGTGGAGTCTTATGGCGTTAGCTGACTGGGTTCGTATTATTATATTGTCCTTTATTTGGGGCGGATCTTTTTTCTTTGTTGAGATCATGCTTGAGGCAATGCCTCCTATGACCGGTGTGTTAGGAAGGTTGTCAGTTGGCCTAATTGGACTGCTCTGCATCCTCAAATTTATAGGGCAGTCACTTCGACCATTGATGGACCAATGGTCCTCATTCGCTTTGATTGGTTTGATCAATAATGCAATTCCATTTAGCTTGATCAGTTTTGGTCAAACCGAAATTACCGGGTCACTTGCATCGATTATTAATGCGTCCACACCGATCATGACAGCTTTGGTTGCTCACCAATTAACGACGGATGAACGTTTGTCGTTTCGTAAATCTATTGGTATTGCCCTTGGTTTCTTTGGAGTGTTGGTTTTATTTGCTCCAGCAGCGCTCACCGGCGGCCCCTCTTTTTTGGGAATGACTGCAGGATTAGCCGCGACCATATGTTACGCATTTGGTTCGGTTTATTCGAAACGTTTAAAGGGTAATCCGCCGATGGTGAATGCAGCAGGCCAGGTGTTGTATGCCACGCTATGGATGTTTCCTGTTGTGATGCTTTGTGACAAGCCGTGGCTTCTGCCGATACCTGGCGTGGCTGCATGGCTCGCACTTTTGGGAATTGGTTTGCTATCCACCACATTTGCTTTTTTCCTCTATTTTAGAGTCCTGCAAACAGCAGGAGCCAACAATGTAGTGCTAGTTACTTTTATGGTGCCGCTGAGTGCGTCTGTGCTCGGTATTTTATTTTTGGGTGAAGCGCTGAGTTTCCGGGATATCATAGCGTATCTAATCATAGTGAGCGGTCTTGTAGTAATTGATGGCAGGCTAGCCTCAAAAATAAGTCGATTAAGACTAAAGAGGCAGATATAGTCTTGGAACATTAACTGGAGTTTAGATGCAGAAAACGCTATTACTTATGCTTTTTATGGTTCCATCTTGGGCCATCGCTGAAACCGAAAGAGCAACATTCGGCGGCGGCTGCTTTTGGTGTTTAGAGGCACCCTTTGAATCAATTCATGGCGTCAGCACAGTGGTGTCTGGATATACTGGAGGCTCAACACCCAACCCAACTTACGCTCAAGTTACTTCTGGTCAGACGGGACATGTTGAAGTGGTTGAAGTCACTTTTGATCCTCGCATCGTTGATTATGAGATACTTTTGGAGACGTTCTGGCGGCAGATCGATCCAACTGACTCGGATGGTCAATTTGTTGATAGAGGACTCCAGTATCGTCCTGTCATTTTCACTCACTCGCCTCAACAGCTGGCTCTAGCAGAAGAATCTAAGAGACGGCTAACCACGGCGAAAATATTTGACGCCCCTATTGTCGCCAAAATCGAGCCGGCTCCAACATTTTATCGAGCTGAGGACTATCATCAGGACTACTATAAAATCAATTCTTTGCAATATAAATTTTACCGTTATCGATCAGGGCGCGACCAATTTTTAGAACAAACTTGGGAGCCGCATGCAGACTTTCAGCTATTCCCTAGTCGCGGCCTTCCAGAAAGTTCCTATCGGAGACCAAGTCTAGAACAGATTCGTTCCAGCTTAACTCCCCTCCAGTATGCTGTAACCCAAGAGGACAAGACAGAGCCGCCGTTTCAGAATATGTATTGGGATCAAAAAATTGATGGTATTTATGTCGATGCTGTGAGCGGCGAGCCCCTATTTAGTTCATTACATAAATACGATTCCGGGACTGGCTGGCCCTCATTTTGGCAGCCGCTCGAGCCACAGCATGTCGTTGAGTCTGAGGATACTAAATTATGGATGAAGCGGGTGGAGGTGCGATCTAAATTTGGTGATTCTCATCTAGGTCATGTTTTCGGGGATGGGCCTGCGCCGACAGGTCTTAGATATTGCATAAATTCTGCTGCACTAAGATTTATTGCAGCTAGTCAATTAGAGATTGAGGGCTATGGTCGATATTTAGGCGACTTTTCAACTGCCAATAATTGAAGAAACCAATCTCAACTTTATTTAAATCCACATATATTTAGCGGAAAAGCATGATGACAAAACAAATCGAATGGCGGGGCGAAGTAGTAAATATTGATGGAGGCCTTCCCGTCGTTGGCCATAAAGCGCCAGACTTTATCCTAACTGCGAATGATCTTTCGGAGATTTCGCTGGCTGATTTTAGTGGTAAAAATCTGATCTTAAATATATTTCCCTCTATAGACACGCCGACTTGTGCCGCCAGCACACGGAGGTTCAACGAAGAAATGGCAAGCCTTAGCAACACAGCTGTGTTGTGCGTTAGTGCTGATCTGCCGTTCGCTCAAAAACGATTCTGCGGCTCTGAGGGTTTGGAGCGGGTAACAACAGCATCCACGTTCAGGTCCTCATTTTCTGCCGATTATGGGGTAACAGTTTTGACAGGAATTAGAAGAGGCTTGACTGCCCGAGCTGTAATTTCCATTGATTCGTCTGGCCTTGTGAGACATGTGGAGTTGGTGCAAGTGGTCTCCACTGAGCCTGATTATGCAGCGGCAATTTCGTCAATCTGAATGTTTCAGCATACAGACTAATGCGCGGCGGGTCTCCTCAGTAGCAACCTCTGCTTCCCAGGTTAATTGTTCGTAGAGAGCTATAATCTGGTTGGCCGTTTCGGTCAACTCACTGCCGCCACCCGACCGCCCCCCTGTGTGCGTAATTAGCACGGGCTCCAGTAATGATTCATTTAGTTCTTGAATTAAAAGCCAAGCGCGTCGGTATGACATATTGATTGATTTAGCGGCTTTCGACAGTGAATGCTCTTTTTGAATCGCTTTCAATAGCGTAATTTTTCCAATGCCAAGTGAATTTTTATTTTTACCAAGAACAACTGCGAGCTTAAGATGTGGTGTGATCATTGGCATTTTTGAATACTCGTCATTTGAGCCTTAATCGGGTGATGCAGGCCATGACACTTGTGAATTGCCGTGGCCTCTCGCGTGGCTAGATCTTGATTCCCGCAAGAATGACTACAGCCCTTGGCTGAAATTGCAACTGATGCCAGGAGGGTGAGTAGACTTGACATTAAAAATGTATCTTCATGCGCGAAGCCTAACAAGCGGGGAGTTCACTGAACAGTGCCAATCAGTTGGCGCGCTCATCTAGCTCCATAAAACGCTCAAATTTAGTCTCGAGTTCATTTTGAAGCCCCTGGTAGCGATCTATTTCTGATGTTGCATGGGGTGGATTAGCAGAGAAGAAATCTGGCTCTTTCATTGCAGTCTCCAGCGCCTTGATTTCAATTTCTAATTTCTCTATTGTTTCATTAAGCGCTTCATGTTCACGCTTCTCGTGGTATCCCAGTTTTTTTTTCTCGTGAGAGATGGAGGAACTAGAATTCGTTTTTGATGCATTCTTTTTTTGGATTTCAAACGTTGGTTTTTGGCGAAGCCAATCTGTGTATCCGCCAACATATTCACGTAAGAAGCCGTCAGGGTCAAATGACCAGATACTAGTGACAACAGAGTCCAAGAAATCTCGATCATGGCTGATAACGATCAATGTCCCCTGGTAGTTGAGTAATGTGTCTCGAAGAATATCTAATGTCTCCAAGTCGAGATCATTGGTAGGCTCATCCATAATCAAGAAATTGGCAGGCTTTAAGAATAAACGCGCTAATAGTAGTCTGTTGCGCTCACCTCCCGAAAGCATTCGAGCTGATCCGCGGGCTCTTTCTGGCGAAAATAAAAAATCTTGTAAGTATCCAATAACATGTTTTTTACCGCCGCCGACTTCCACAAAGTCAGACCCATGTTGCAGGTTATCGATAACGGTCGCATTGTCATCTAAAGTTTCTCGCAACTGATCGAATAGAGCAATTTCGAGATTAGTCCCAAGTTTTATTGAGCCAGTGGAGGCTTCAAGCTGCCCTAAAAGGGCCTTGATTAATGTACTTTTGCCGGCGCCATTTGGGCCAATCAGACCTATTCTCTCTCCGCGGAGGACTGTTGTTGAAAAATTATCGAACAGCTTTTTACCACCGAGCGTTAGCCCTAGATGTTTTGCTTCGACAACTAGCTTTCCTGACTTAGAAGCATCCGAGAGAGTTAAGTCAGCAGTTTGTTGTCTTTCTCGGCGTGCACCACGTTCTAGTCGGAGCCGCTCTAGAGCCCTGACTCGACCCTCATTTCGGGTGCGTCTTGCCTTGATACCTTGCCGGATCCACTCTTCTTCTTTTGCTAGTTTCTTATCAAAGGTTGCAAATTGGTCTGCTTCTGCTGCCAACTCTTGATCTCGACGTTCCAAATAAGTGGCGTAGGTACACTCATAACTTCTTAAGATTCCTCGATCTAGCTCTACAATCCGAGTCGCTAAGGCATCAAGAAAGCGGCGGTCGTGCGTAATAAAGAGAACTGATCCTTGAAATAGTCGAATTTGTTCCTCTAACCACTCGATGGCTGGGATATCGAGATGATTGGTTGGTTCATCGAGTAGCAGAAGATCTGGTTCAGTCACCATGGCTCGTGCTAACAAGACACGCCGTTTCATGCCGCCAGACAAGGAGCTGAATTCACTATCTGGATGGAGTCCAAATTTTGAGAGGGTTTGCTCAACCATCTGCTCTAAGCGCCAACCGTTTGCTGATTCAAGTTCTTGTTGGCATGCCTCGAGTTCATTCATGCACTCTTCAGACGAGTCCTCGCAGACTGCTTTCAACGCTTTATGGTAGCGTTCAAGCAATGGAGCCAGTGTACCCAGTCCTGACGCAACAACCCTAAATATTGTACCCTCAGTTCCTGTGGGAACATCCTGAACCAGCCTTGCTATCTTCAGATTTTGGGTCTTATTTATTACTCCTGAATCTGCAGTGATGTCTCCAGAAATAAGTTTTAACAGGGTTGATTTTCCGGTGCCATTTCGACCAAGAAGTCCAATTCGCTCTCTGGCCTGAATCCTGAAACTCAAATTTTCTAGTATAGAAGGACCACCAAAACCAACTTGAACGTTTTGTATCGAGAGAATATTCATAGGACTCCTCCCCCAAACCCTAACTGTCGCCAAGCTTCGAACAGCATAATTGCTACAGAGTTAGATAAATTAAGACTGCGGTTGCCTGGATACATTGGGATTTTAATGACTGCTGTGATCGCTTGGTCGGACCGAATTCTTTCAGGTAAGCCACGTGTTTCTGGGCCGAACAATAATACATCCTCTGGTTGATAAGAAATTGAAGTGTATGCAGCAGAACCTTTTGTTGAGAGCGCGAAGATTCTGGCTGATTGATGAGATGTAAATTTTTCCCATGAATCATGCTCTGTGACACGGGCCAGATCATGATAGTCGAGCCCTGAACGTTTGACAGATTTTTCGTCAAGTGAAAATCCAAGCGGTTTGATTAGGTGCAGATGGCTTCCGGCATTCGCGCAAAGACGAATAATGTTGCCAGTGTTGGGAGGGATCTCAGGCTGATAAAGGCATACAGAAAGCATGGCCGGACAATACGCGCCTTGTCATGTAAAAGGAAGTACTCCTCAGCTTTTACAAAATGGAATGAGTTTTCGGCCTAAATCTTTCCTTAAAGATAAAGATTGATCACAGCCCTACAGCTGAGGGTAAGTATTTATGCAAACATTAACAGCACATGTGATGGCGAGCACTTCTGATATTGGTAATCTTGAAGTCACGCGTGCCCTGCCATCACGTGAGCAGCGATCGGTCGGTTCGTTTGTATTTTGGGACCAGTTTGGTCTGGGAGAACTACTAAAAGATGTTGGGCTAGACGTGCGCCCGTACTCTCATATCGGCTTATCCACCCTGAGCTATTTATTTCAAGGATCTATTCAGCATCGAGATAGCTTAGAAAACGATACAGAATTACAGCCGGGAGGCCTGCATTTCATGACTTCAGGGTCTGGGATAGTGCGTTCCGAGAGGTCAGATATTACATCCCGGGAAAACAATACTCGCTGGTTCGGAATTCAAAGGTGGGTGGCTTTGCCTCGCTCAAGTGAAGAAATGGATCAGGCTTTTGAAAATTATTCCCAAGAGTCCTTACCAAATTTTGCTGATTGAAAAATGTCTGGGCGAGTTTTGCTAGGGAATTGGGGTAGCTTAAAAAGCCCTGTGGATTTTCAAGCAGACTCAATCTGTGTGGATTTATTGCTGGAGATCGGAGGCAGCAGTTCTTTTCCTACTGAGCATGAGGAACAAGTAATTTTTAGTGTCCAGGGTTCTATTGAGCCCGATGGAGTGGCTTACAGGGAGTCCGAGCTCTTGGTCCTTGCCCCTGGGCGAGATATTCGAATCTTTGCACCTGAAGGTACTCGAGTTTTGATATTCGGGGGTGAGCCCTCAGACGGTCCAAGATATATGTGGTGGAACGCGTCGTATTCTCAGACCGTGATCGGATTGAACAGGCCAAGCGCGATTGGGTCAGCGGGCGTTTCGTTCAGGTATCCGGTGATGATGAATTTATTCCATTGCCAGAGGTTAGCTGACCTCTGAGCCATAGAGCCATTTCTGGCTCTGAAAAATTAGGGATGCACTCATGACCAATAACGGGCAAAACGTTAAATTCAATAGGGATATTTAATTGCCGCCGGATTTCATGCATGTAGAGGCCAAGTCGCAACGTGATACCTAGTCTTGAGGCACGTTGGAAGAGATCTGAGTTTGATCCTTTGAAGTAAATAGGTAGGACATCACAGCCAGAATTTTTGATTAATCGACTCACTAGAGGTTTCCAGGGATCATCTTCCACAGGTTCATCTGATCGTTTTGACCAAGAGACGCTGCCAGCAGGAAACAGTGCAACGACCCCGCCAGATTTTAACGTTTGGATTGAGGTACGCCTCGTTTTTACATTATTTTTTTTTGCTTGGCGTCCAGGCTGAAATTCAATTGGTAAGATATTCGGATTTAAAGAGGGCTCCTGCCTAAGTACTCCATTTGCGATAATTCGAAAATTGGGATCGATACGGGAGGCAATCCAGGCTAGTGTGACACCGTCAGTCACTCCAAACGGATGGTTAGCGATTAATAACAATCCTCGCGTTGACTCGCGTCTGGGCAAAAGGAGCCGCTCAGTAGACGGGCCGCGACATCCTAAATGATCAAGCGCGATATCCCAGACGTCAGGAGTTTGATTGTCGAATGATGCATTTTGAAAGGATCGGTAGCGTTGAATCAAACGCCCCCGCCCGGTCAACGACTCCATCGTCTTTATGACTAGGCGCTGTTGCACTGGCATCCAATCTTCAGCGTAGGATATGGTTTGTGATTTCAAATTTAGTTCATGCAAATGTCAAGATCCGCTAATGAAACCCTCATATACTGTAAAAATCAAGCAGGAGGATAGAGTGAGACACTTAACCGACACGCATGCACACACCGTAGCGAGTACCCACGCGTATTCTACTGTCGAGGAATATTTTAGGATGGCTTCCGAAAAAGGCCTTCAGCTTTTTAGTATTACCGACCACGGTCCTAAAATGCCTGATTCTCCGCACCCCTGGCATTTCGGTAACATGAGAGTTTTGCCGCGGATTCGTTTCGGCGTTGCAATGCTTCGGGGTATCGAGGCTAATATCTTGCCTTTCGGCGATCCATTGGATGTGAATAAAACACTTATGAGTTTCCTGGATTTTGGCATTGCCAGTTTTCATGAGCCGGTGTTTACTCCAACCAATCAAAACCACCACACACACGCGATGATTCGAGCGATTGAAAGTGGTCTTATTCAAGTAATTGGACACCCAGGAAACCCAAACTATCCAATAAAAATTGAAGAAGTGGTGCGTGCCGCTAGAGATAATAATGTGTTGATAGAGATTAATAATTCGTCATTCGTGTCCTCACGAATCGGAAGCGAGCCCCAATGTATGGAGATTCTTGAGGTGGTCCATTCACTAGATTGGAAAGTAGTTCTATCAAGTGACTCGCATGTTCATTATACAGTCGGTGACGTAGATATCGCTTTAGAAAAAGTTAATCAAATAGGGTTTCCAGAAGATAATATTGTCACGATGAACCCAGAGAGACTTCTAGACTTTTTGGCTGAGCACAACAAGCCGGTACGTGAGGAATTGTCGCACTGGCTGTCCAATTTAAATAGCCCTGAGTTATAAAATGATGCGGGTAAAAATCTTGTTACGGCAGCAAGCAATTTTTAAAAAGTACTTTATTTCTTAATCTTAGCGACGAGCTCAGGTTTCTGGCGGCTAGGTAAATTTCTTTTGCTGGCCAGTTTGAGATTGCGTCGCTGATTTACTCGGCCGCCGACTCTTAAGTTGGCGGATCAGCCTTTGCAACTGAACTTCACGAGGCGCTTATCGAACGATCTAAGTTTTATTATTTTAAAACGTACCAGACAACTACAGCAATGATCACTGCACCAATGACATATTTAGCCATCGAGTTTTCTGCGTCACTATTAGATCCAGACGAGTGTTCTGATGTCATCGCGCTTGGTGATTCAGGGGCTGGGGCTGGCTTGGCCGCTGCGCTAGATTTCTTTGCAGGCGCTTTAGCGGTGATTTGCTGCTTAGGCTTGGCTCCGTCTACACAGGCAATACACCTTCGCCCCTGGGGTTTTTGCTCGCCTGTTTTGGTGTATGCGGTCGTTTTATCAATTTCTACGGTATTACAAACAGAACAAGTGCGCACGGGAGCATTCCTTTTTAAGAGAGACGAGCGTCACCATCCTACGAGATTACTCAGGTGCATTTCAATGATTTAGACGACATCAATTGTATTTGTTATAATATAACAGTACACTACAATGTTATGATATCAGGCAAATCGTAATTGTGCGTACATGTCGATAAGTCGGTTTTAGCCCAAGAACAGAGGCTCAGAGGGGGTAACCTATGGCTGATGACGATCGTATTAGGGAATTTATGAAGCTACAGAAACAGATTAAAGACAACCCTAAGCACATAGCAGCCTTTATCAAAAAAAGCATGGGAAAAGATGTTATTCCGAATAAAAAACCAAGCAGATAATGCCATCGGCTTGGCTTTGCTGAGGGTTTTGAGTTGAATAAAACGCATAATTGGCTTCAAAAAATGTGGTGGTGGAGCGTCACAATATTTTTTTTGACCCGAGATATTGACTTGGTTATCCAACGCCTTCAAGAGAGACAGGCCTGCATTAACAGTGTGTGTGGATTAAAAGCAGTTGAAGATCCGGAAGCCCGATGAGCACACGCCAAGGGTAGAGAAGAGATAGCTAAGTTTCGATAGAAAGTCGGGTCGTCGGCTTCAAAAAGGTGCCGACGCACAAATAATTTTAGCCCTGTGTGGTCAGGTTGGGCATTTACTCCCTCCCAGAGAGTAATGTTATATTGAAATCGTCCATTGTTTATTGGTGACGTTCCACGAGAACCGTTCGACACAGTGGCGGGGGTATTCCATTTATTCCGATCTTGAACAAGTTGTTTTTGCGGGCCTTCACTGTAAGATCACATTATATGGATAGAGGTAAAAGGTTTTATGAGTATAAGTAATGCAAATCTAATCGTCACAAATGCCACGTGGGGGAGCACCAAGAACAATCTTGCAGCCGCTCTTGAGAGGGAGGGTAAGCGTTTTTGGGTTGGTGTTGATGTCTGTCCGCTGAGCACTCTGCAACTAACTAATGATGCCCGCCAACGTGCGGTTTTGAGGGAATTTGCCGATTGGGATGCTGTAAAAGATACGCGAGCCCTGAGATTGGTCGCAGCAAACCCCTACGCCCCAGAAGCTTTGGAGCAGTTTGAAACTTTATGCAGCGCCCTGAAGCTGCGACGAGATCGTTTAAAGTATGCCGCCATTGACGATGATACTGCGCTGGCATTCGCCGAAATTGTTCAATTTGTTGGCATAGATAGAGTAAATCCTAAAGACGTTCTGAAACCGAATATGCCGGGGAGCTCTGTTGAGTTAGCAAAGCGAATCAGCGAAGGCGGTGCAGCTAACGAACTCTGCCTCTTGCTAGAAGAGGTCGAGGAGGCTGGCGGCGTGGCTCAAAAATTAATCGCTAACGGTTCTCGTGTTATCAGGATGCCAATTTTTGCAAGAGTAAAAGCTAGCCCGGACGTAATTAAACTCAGCGATGCTCCAAATTTTATTTTGGTGAATGATGCCGTGGCAGTTTCTGTGGCAATGCAGGGTTTGAAGCGGCAAGCAGCCGATCTAAAAGAAATTGTTTGGGTGGGCGTTAGTGCCGCCTTACAAGCTATGATAAAGAAAGAAGCCCCAAGTTCATCGTGGTTGGAGGTTTCAGACCTTACACACGATGTAATTTTAGAGAAAGTTTCAAAGTATTAGGCGGGAAACCAGCTATGGGTTTACTAGATTTTTTAAGTAATTCGAGCAGTAAAGACCAAGACCTTGCGAAAAATGGTTTTGAAAAGGCTGCAACCACAGCTGGAGACTCAAAGGAGCTCAGAGCCCTAAGAATTAGAGTGGCACTCAGATGCAAGACCGGTTTGGACATAATTTTCAGGAGAGCGATGCAGGCTGTCTCATCCTATGAAGAGACTGTAATGATTGCGACTGCCGGTGGTGAGGCAGCGCCGCCACTTCCGGCTGCGGGCATTGACGACTGCTATCAAACTACTTCGACAGTGAATGGCCCAGTTACGATTTATGTGCCCCATGAGTTTGCATCGAAATTTTTTGATCTCGGAGTGAGGTTTCAAAAGAAAGAAATTGATAAAGTACAGACGATCTTGGAAGGACAAGAGATCGCAAACGAACTCGGTTCAGCTTTGCAGCTCGATCAGTATTTGGTTCAACCAATCACGCCATTAGAATTTCTTGCTACGGGGGACGATCCTGAAACAAGCACGGGCGATTAGGACTATAGCCCCAGTAAAATTAGGATTTTCAAAAACACTATTTAGAAGATTCCCCGATTAATAGCTTGATTTAGTAGTTATGGATAGTGCCAGAGAAGGTGAATAAGATATGTTTGACGATGAGACAGCAAAGCTGATTCAGCAGATTGAAAGTTCTATGTACGAATTATTTTCGGTAGTTAATAAGAATTCTTTGCATGTAAGTCTTCACCGCGCCAAAGCTGAAGAAAATAGACTTCAAATCATGGCTAACTCTGTCGCTAACGATGTCGCACTGCGAGATGTTGCAACTAAGGGGTTAGAAGCCCATCTAACATCCTGCCTACAAGATCTGAACGAGATTAAAACCGGAGATCTAGACCAACAACTTCATGTTAAATTTTCCACGCTAAAACTGATGGCTGAGCATTTAAAGGCTCGGATTGAAATCAACAAAGGATTAATCGAGATTAATAAATCTCTGGTGGGAATCAATAAATCAATGATCACCCTGAATCGTCGTTCGGCGCAGTTTACGGATGAGATTGTTTTGGCGGCCGCTTCGACTGACTTGCAGCACGACGCGATTATGTCTGACGCACTTGAAGAAAATTATAAAGTCTCTGAAGCAATGTTGATTGAGCTTCGAGAGGCATGCCATTCTCTAGCGCAATCCGCCTCTCAAAATACTGGTGAGCTTGAACAACTGAACCAAGAGTCAGATCAAAATCGCGTTGCAATTGCTCGTAATAATCTTAAGATCCATCAGGTCATTGATATGGTCCTAGAGGTCACAGATACTAAAATTTGAGACTAGAGCTTCATTGTAAGAGGCTGGCTTTTGATCGGAAAAATCATGCAGGCTTTGGTCTCAAATGGAATAATTGTGAAGCGCAAGGATTGCTACTTTTGAAAAAAGGAAGGTTTTTCTTGTGAGTATCCATCATAAATTTATCGCTTTTTTTAACGCCACTCCTGGCGTCTATTTAAACAATCCCTCCTTAAATAATAGTGACGTATTAGTCAGCTACGTAGAAACTGTGACGGGTACTAGCGTCGCCCAAGACGCTGATTTTATTAATCTGGTTTTGGCAAACCTGGGATTTATAGAAGCCCAGGACGAAGACCTTTGGGATACGGCATACAGTGCATTGTCAGACTTGGTGGGTGTTTTCGGCCGGGCAGTAGCCGTCAACTCTGCAGTAGACTTCTTTATCAAGGCCGGAGTTGACCCGACTAGCCCTTATTTTTCACCCGCCAATCGTTACGTCCGTAAAGTGGCTGGCTCGCAGCTAGCAACGGAAGCTAACTCAGCAGAGGGTAATCCTGAAGTGTTGAGGGATGTCTTCTTGGCAAGTAACGAACTGCCAATGATCAGTGGCGGAATATTGAATGATGGGACGTTGACCACTCCGACCATTTTTAGCAGTGACATCCCTGACGATTTGAATAAAGTTCCCTTGTCGGCAGGAGTCGCGGGTGTTGAACAAACTACATTTGTGACTCCGCCTTTAACTGTTTTAGTGCAAGGTATCAGCGTAAATAATTCGATGAAATTGGATTCAATTAACCTTACATCTGCGGAAAAAATAGAGTTTGGTCACGCTAGGGAGAATACCATTCACCAGTCGCTGGTGGACTTGCGTTCCCTTACTTTAAAAACAACTGAGAAAAGCCTCACAATGGAGGTGGGTAGGTCTTACGCTAAAGCAGAAAAGCTCGGGCCACTTTTTACACTCAGGGCGACTGACTCCACGTTAAACGTAACTGACGATCTCAGAGTAGCGCCCGGTTGGAGCGCAGGAGGCAATGGGAAGGTCCACCTGATCAACTCAAACTTAATTGTTGGGGATGATCTGAGAATTGGAGTGAGAGACGATGCGCAGTCTAACTCTGACGTGCCTAACACTGGATACCTTGAGGCTAGTAAGTCTGTGATTTCAGTGGCTGACGACGTCAGGCTGGCAGGCCATGGCGGCGTAGGAGACATGACATTATCGGCGACCACTGTCACCGTCGGGGATCGACTGGTCGCTGGAGAACTCGCGCTTGAGGGTGGGACTTTATCAACCTATTCGAGCAAGCTGATTAGCCAAGCCTCCCTGAAGGTTCAAAGTGGTTCGACAATCAACGCGACAGCCATTGACTTGGCCAATACAAGGGGCAGCTCAGCGACCGCAGTTATTACAAATTCAACGCTGAATATAGAAAAATTGAATGTCGCTGACTTGTGGCACTTGGATAATGAACAAAGTGGAATAGAGACTGGCGCAACCGCAACCTTGACGGTAACAGACTCGACGCTGGATTTCACAAAGGTCACTGATTCACCCAAGTGGACGATTGGTGCTGGTGATCTAGCTATCGGGGTGGCGGTGGTAACAAGCTCTGTCGTGACAGGATTTGCTAGGTTAATGGTTGGAGACGACTCTGCTGATTCGGCTACTCAAACAACTGGCGGTGTGGGGAGTCTAATCCTAAAGGATTCGACGCTCACAAGCCGGTCATCTGACACAGGCACCAACTTTTACGCTGCCGCTGGACGTAACGGTGGGGTTGGTGAACTCACATTGAATAACTCGAAGCTCAATATTATTTCTGATGCTCCCTTGGAGGGGGCCAGCGATGGTTTTTATTATTTTGGGATACACCTGGGGCGCAGCAAATCGGATCTGTCTGTCGGGGATGCGTACGACGGAACTTTGCGTCTAGATAATGCAGCAGCATTAAAAATAATCAATGAAGGTTCCGGAAATGGTGATTTGTATATGGGAGTGGGAAGATCTGGAAGGGGCTTGTTAGACTTGAAAAACGAGTCCTCCATAGAAGTCACAAGCAACAATACTGGGGCTATTGAAACCGGCTTATACGCGTCAGGTTTAACCGATTCTTACGGTAAATGGTTAATAGATAACTCCACAATCACTGTCGCTGGGTCGGCTAAACATAATGTGGTTCAGATCGGTAACCGTGGTTCTGGGGACGCTACTTTTCAGAATGGGGCGGTCCTGAGGGTTGCAACAGTTGGTGATGGTTCGAACTCTGGAGCCGTTCGAATTGGTGACAAGGGTGGCTCTGGAACGCTCCTGGTGAATGGGGTTGGGTCAACGGTATCTGGCGATGCGTACACGGTACTTTCTATTGGTTCACGTCCTGAGTCTCAGTATCAAGCGTCTGGTTACGACAGCAACGCTAACGCTGAGACGTATAGCGGAGCGACCGGAGCTGTCAGCCTAACAAATGGTGGAAAAATTCAGTTTGGTGTCGCTGGTGATGGCGTGGCAGATATTTTTGTTGGTAACGGCGGCTCTTTGTCAGCGTCAGCTGATTCTACTGTTGTTGGAGACATTCAGATTATCGGAACAGGTTCTGTCTCTGATAATCTGCTAGATCAAGTCATCTAGCCGAATCATCAAGGCCTTGTAGGGCTAATTGAATTCATTGAACGTATGCACTGTCGGCACCAACTACTGAGACGAGCACCCCATCTATGGTCGAGACTCCGACTAGGCTGACGGCCTCTTGGTGAGTTATTGCTGCATGCTGAGGGGCTGAGCGAATGAACCTTTGATTTAAGACCTAAAGTTCTCAGTAAACACTTCGTTGTCTGTAACGATCGTGATAAGGCTGATATGTTACCTTTAGACCATAGCTGTCCGCTTGTAAGCAAAGTCATGGCGCGATCCTTTTTTATTTGAGGTTCAATCAGAAATTAAGGGATTGCCAATATTCCCGTGGGGGTAGCGGTGAATTTATAAGAGTCACTTCCATGACAGCGCGCTTCGAGGAAAAGAGATAATGATTGTATTGGAGATGATACAACTATGACGGCAAATATTACGACTGCTGGTTTGATGATGGGTGATGATGAGATTCTAATCAGACAAAAAACTAGAGTTCCCAATAAAATGTCTCTTACTGTTTTAGGACCTGAAGATGGCAAGAGCAGTCCGCAAGTCGCTTTTATTAATGAGAGGAACGGCTTTCTCCCTGAGCCCTTCGAAGATTGGCAGATGACGTTCATGACAGAGTCTATGGCGCGGCTATCGAAAGAATTTAACGTAGATGTGGGATTTACTACAACGCCCGAATTAGTCGATTTGCCACTTATTGCGACCTCAATCGTCAATCAATCCGCTCTGAGTGGGGTGGGCGGTGGCGCGAACTTTTATGATGGTAAATGGCTTATCATGACCCTGGGCGTGGGCAAGAACATGACCCTCGACAGGCAGTTCGAGCCAGGTCCTCACACGGAATCTTCAATGCTGGGCTGGAAATCAATTTGGCTCCACGAGCTTGGGCACGCTCTCGGTCTTGAGCATCCTTGGGACGTGAAGGGTGATGATGAGAAGACGCACAGCAAGGACGACGACGCTGACATAACTTCTCAAGAGGATGCGCATGCGCCAACGCTTATGGGCTATAAAAACATCCCCGCAGGTTGGGACGAGTGGTACCGACCTATTGATTTGTATGCGCTGGCCAATATCTATGGTGCAACTGGCACCACTGATACGATTAGTAATTATTACCAACGAGAAAAAATTTCTGCTGTTGAGTCTGTGACCGCGCCGCTCGAAGTCACTTTCAATCCAGACGGCACCGAAACCATTACACAAGCAAAACTTTTGCTTACCGCGACAGGCACTGACACAGCGAACTCCTTTTTAAATACTTTTGCTGATGAGGTGATCAACGGACTGGGCGGGATTGATCAATTTTTAATTAATGTGTCGTCTGACAAAGTTAACCTGTCGACCCTATCAGATGGATCTCTTCAGCTGACTTACAGCAGTGGATCGCCAGGGGGACTAGACAAGTTATCCAATGTGGAAAGGCTCGTGTTCAGTGACACTAAAACGGCTTTTGACATAACTGGTTCTGCTGGTCAGACTGCGAAAGTCATAGTAGCTATAATGGGCTCCGCGGGACTGTCTAATAAAGGGAACGTAGGCCTTGGGCTCCAGCTTTTTGATTCTGGACAGTCTAGTGCAACAATCTGTGACCTGGCACTGAATGCTGTTGGTGCAACAACTAATCAACAAGTAGTTGATCTGCTTTACACCAACCTATTTGGTGTTGCGCCAAAGGCTTCTGAATCGAAGCCGTACGTGGATGTTTTAAATGCTGGTTTGGATACAACAGGTTCGCTTGCTGCTGCTGCTGCTGAGCTTACAGATGACTTGGGTGTTCTTAATTTAGTTGGCTTGGCTGAGACGGGTATCGACTTCATTTAAGTATTTATAATAGTCCTATCACTATTTTTTGCTTTTTAGGAGTAATTAATTGTGTTGGGATCGTTATTGCCTGGAATCCAGATTGTTTTAGATAGCCCAATAGTCGTTTAGTTACAAAAGGACTTAGAAAATCTATGCTGGACACGTTTTCAGTAGCGCTCACACTTTTCCTCATCATCGACCCTTTGGGTAACATTCCCATATTTATGTCGGTCCTGAAGTAAGTCCAAGCCGAGCGCAGGCGATTTATCCTAGTACGAGAGCTGCTGATTGCTCTGGTTCTGATGCTCATATTTTTATGGGCTGGGCCAGTTTTGTTGGAGTCGCTCAAGCTCTCTCCTGAGGCGGTCTCAATTAGCGGTGGAATAGTCCTATTCATCATTGCTATTCGCATGATTTTTCCTTCTCGCAGCGGCATTATGGGCGATGAGGAGTTCAGTGGAGAGCCGTTTATTGTTCCCTTAGCCACTCCCCTGATAGCGGGCCCTTCAGTTCTAGCTACCTTGGTGCTACTCAGCGAAAATAATCCAGAGAGGAATGTCGACTGGACTATTGCACTGCTAGGGGCGTGGTCTGTCAGCACGATCATTATATTTTTTTCCGAGTCGTTCATGCATATTCTTGGCAACAAGGGCCTTAAAGCCATTGAGCGTTTGATGGGTATGCTATTGATATCAATTGCTGTGCAGATGTTGCTTGACGCTTTTGGACTAATTTTTTGAATGTCCGGTTGACACTGTCTGCTGTCTTTGTGAAACGTAGATTTACTTCCCTTACTCTCAATCAGTTCACTAAATGGGCATGAGGGCTAATTAAATTTGATGGGTGGATATTTTAGAACCTCCAGACAATGTCCCTGAGGTGAAGAATCCTTAGCATAGCTGGCCTGTTAAGATAATGGATTAGTTAAGTTCATAGACGATCTTTTTTATTTTGCTATCGAAAGTGTGTGTCATGACGTCAGGTGCGGCCATGGCGCGTGTGAGAGCGGCGTAGTTGACTGAAAACCTAATGTCTGAACCCGGCTTGTGGGCTTGATTTTGGCTGTGAACAACCATGTGATCGCTTGAGGCGCCGATCAACCGGATCCCATTCGGGAAGCCGAGTCCCTTCACGTCAGTGTCTTGATGGCCAATTGCCAAAACTAATCGGGCACATTTTCCTGTGCTTTGTTTTGGTGACGCTGCCGATAAATCTGTAGGTGTTGATTCAACCACCTCGGCAAACAAAGATATGGCGGTCTGGTCTAGTCCTTCGATTGGGGATTGGGAAATTGGATCTAAGCCGAGAAGTATCGATTCCCCGAGCCTTAGGCTACTCGTTCGCCCAGTGGGTTGTTGTAATAAAGCCCAAGATAGATTCGATGAGCCTCCGCTAGAATGATAATTCACTGGCCTGCCCCATACTTTTTCGCTTGCCGTCATGAGCTCTTTAAATTCGAGCATTTGCTCATTAGTCGGCGCGATTCCATTTAAGCAACCGAAGTTGGTCGCGATTCCCTTGAAGCAAATGCCGGGGAGCAGTTTTATTGCTGATATAGTTTGTGGTAGAAACTCGGGGAGCAGTCCTTCCCGTTCATCTCCCATTTCGAGCATAAGAACCACCCCATGAATTTGCCGCTGATGAACGGCTACTCTTCCTAGTTTTTCTATGATCTCTAGATCGCTGTTATAGCTTGTTTCACAGTACTTGATGACATCACTAACTTGATCTGCCAAGGGGGTTCGAATCATTGTAATAGGGCAACTGATACCGGCCAAACGCAGCCTAGCTATATTTGATAAACGAGCATCTGCAAGCTGAGTTATTCCGCCGTTAAGCATAGACTGGGCCACTGCAGGGTCTCCACTCACCCCCTTAGTTACGCCAGTGATAGTGATGCCTCGTTTATTCAGCTGCTTTACCAAGAATGCAGTATTTTTACGAATCTTATAAAGATCAATCTCAACGCGAAGCCCGCGCCTCACTTGTCCCTTTTCTGATTGGAAACGAGCATGGGAATGGACTCGGTTACCATGGCTGCCAATTCTTTTTGCGAGCAAACTAACGCGTCACAGACGGGCAGTCCTAGCCTGGCCTTGTAGTTCAAAATAGTTGCTTTTTGCTGTTTTTCAGACATCCCCTCGTGATTGATCGTGACCCCTATTACCTTGGTGTCACTGAACGCCTCGATGAGTCTAATTTCATCAGCTAAATCAGGAAGAGCCATACCTGGAAAATCACAACGATGGTTCCTGTTGGGCGCGTGTTGCAGGATCACGGCTTGAGGCATGCTGCCACGCAGAATTAGGGCTGACGTACAAAAGGCTGGATGACCCAGCGCGCCTTGTCCCTCTATAAGGATAATATCCGGCTTTTCTTCTATTGATGCCCGAGTTATGCATCCTTCTAGCTCTCCAGCACAAAATTGAGAGGGCAAGGCGTCCATTGCGATACCATAGCGTGCGCCCTGCATTAATCCAGTCTGGCCGGTAGTGACGAGTACGGTTTTCACATATTGAGCGTTTAAAGCTTTTTCCAAAAGCGTAGCGGTGGTTCGCTTGCCGATCGCGCAGTCGGTCCCCATTATCGCAATTCGCGTGGCTGCTACTGAACGAATGGATCCGTCAAAAATACGTAGCTCATGGTTAGGCCGGGGCTTTCGGACATCCCGAATAGATACATGATATTTTTTGGCTGCTTCTTTGAATTCAGGATCATCTCCAAGAAATTCGTGTAATCCACAAACTATATGAATACCTTGGGTAATCGCATATCCAATAACTTCTCGATCTTCTTGTGATAGGCGACCCGTCGAGGGTGCCAGACCATAAATAAAAATATCAGGAATGACGCCATGTTCGCTTATTGCCGCGCTAAGATCTGAAACAATTGGAATGCCATTGATCGATCCAGTAAGCATCTGTCCGGTGTCTCTCCCTGCTTGTGATGAATCGATCACTGAGACGATGTTATAAGCTTCACAATGCTGGATTAATCCATTTGCTGTTTTACCGTCCAGCTGACCAAAATTGCCCTCACAATAAATAACACCTGTCGGCTTAATTTTTTGAAGACGAACATCCACCATGGCCTGTTGTTCAATGAATTCTGTGGTCTCAATTTGCTTGATTGATGGCTCCTAAATTATGGTTGTATTTGGCTGCTCAGGTTTGGCGTTAAGCGACCAACATTTCTAGAACGGTTCTGAATCTAGTAATAAGGAAGTATCTTTTTTACATGGGCGTGTTTTTTGTATAAAACGCTGGGCCGGCCAGCGTCCAAGTTTTAAAAAATTTTGTTGAAGGCGAATTGTATCTTTTAAATTGAAAAGTATTTGATGATGAATTTGACGCGTTACTCAACGCAAATACTAAGACAAGAATTTCTTCGTATTGAAGTTGTACATATGGGTAAAAATCTGAATTTAAATACTAATGTTATTTAAATTCTCACATGTCCAAGAAACGTTCGCATTCGCGTCACAATGAATCGAGGTCCCATTTCACATTTGATGCCAATATTTTCTTATATTTTGATGATCGTTAATCCGACCTCAGAATCCTACTAAAATACTTCGTAAGCCCCCCGTTCTTGTGGTCTGGGTGCGGACAGCCATCTGCGCCTCAACCTTTATAGGATTGGGTTGTTTGAATGGCTGAAATTATCGTGAATATCATGCGCAGGAACTCTCGCTGTCCAATTAATTTAAGCACTATGGATAAGTTTATGTAGGGTAAAAAAATAGATTTTTCGTCCTTCCAATTAAATTAATAGGCTCAGTAGCTTGATTCTATCTGATTCACTTCAAGTGCACTCCTGTGCTACGCAGGTTTTAATTGATTCTCAAAAAAATATTTATTGGGTTTAAAAATATCGTATTTGACTCTATAGCTCGCGAGTAAACTTTGGCTAGATTGGTAAGACCATTAGGTTAGCGAGGATGGAGTTTACTAAGCCTCCCAAGAAAAAATATGAATTTTTAGCTCTTGTTTTCAGATGTTTAAGCGATATATTTGAGATCGACAAAATGCCAATCTTCTTAGTACTTTGGCCTGTGGAATGGCTTGAATTATGGGCCGCTTGATGTATATCTTATGGACAGAAGGGTAATGGTAGCGCAGTCTTATGTGCTTATTCCAACAAGTAGATATTAATATGATTTCAGGTTCTGAATTGATTGCTCGTATTGGTCATTGTTCTCAAGAAAGTACCATAAAAATTGAAGATACTGGGCGCGAAGTGGGCAAGGGGAGTGCGTTTGTCATCAGTACTGGGTCGGCGCTGGCAACACACAGTAAACAGCTAGCATCTGGAACTTTTTCAACGCAAACCTTCACTGAGGGAGATCCGATAGGATTTGCTGAAGTGATTGCGCTGCAAGAACAAAGTCTAAAGTTTAGAGAGATTGAGTCAGTTTCTTTAATCCAAATTGCGGGCGAAGATATTAAAAAAGCTGTCGATGAGTCAGGGTTTTTAGTCAAAGAGATGATCCGCTATAGCGTTTTTCGAGTATTCGAGCGATCAAGAAATAGGTTTAATACTATTTTTGAAGATAAATTAATTAAGAAATATAGAAAGACGATTCTTCGAATCCCCTATAGCAAAGGAGATAAAATTTTCTATTCTAAGAGTGATCCAGATTCAATTTTTTTTATAGAAAAAGGAAATGTAAAACTTCTGACTAATAATGGGAACGTGCTCACGACTCTTCGTCCCACTGATTGTTTTGGCGAGGGGTCGTTGATTTCGAATCAGCATAGAAGCATGACAGCTGTAGCCGCTGTAGATTGTGTTTTGATTAAATTGCCTGGGTCAAAAGTGGAAGCAGAAATCGGAAAAGAGCATCCATTAGTTCAGTTAGCTTTACTGCAGCTTGTTAAAAGAGTTCATTTGATGAACCAAATGAGGTTAATTGAAACTGGCGATAGTGTTTACAGTGGATGATTTCTAGTGATCGAAACTAGAAAACCCCAGCAATTGTCTTTAGATAATTTTAGACTTCGTTTTATATTGATGCCCCTGAAACGAGCAGATGTAACTATCTTGCTTTAGTTTTGTGGTGACGTCATGGTGGGAGTCGTCCCATTCCCACAGGTTATTTCATTGAAATAAATTAACAGACTTGGTGCATTAAAAAAATGGTCTTGTAACACGGGCTTATGTCTCTAGAAAACTGACTTGTGGTCGATACACTAATGCCAAGGGTTAATTAAGCTGGTTAAGTATGAGACTTCGACTGAATCTCTTTGTCGTTATCGTGATTACCTTTATTTTTAACGGATGCGTCCCTACTTCATCAATGCAAAGCGCAGTTTTGGAGTACAAAGTAATCGCCCCTAAAATTTTTATAGGTGACGATAAAGAATACGTACTTTCGATGCTTATCCCTTTGCAAGCAAGCATTCCGAGTCAGATGCAAAGGAAACCTGAGAAGTTTATGAACTATGGCGAGGCCGTTGATATTTATTTCTTGAGAACGGGGATAAATTCTGGAGATTTGAACTCTGATGATGACTTCACGCCCTATGTATTCAAAAAAGGTATTCTTAGTTTTGTTGGCTGGAGGTATGTCAGCCGCTCCAGCTACCATGGACAAGCGTTGGAGGCTATGAGCGCGGGAAACTCAAGCGCCCGAACAAACCTATTAGTTGACGTACTACGTTAACCTTTTATACTTTGGCGCTATGAAGATTTCCAATGGTTTCAAATGGTCAATAGTTTTTGGTGGGATTTTGGTCGCGAATATAGTGTCTGCCAAATGTCCGCCACTGCTTGACCACGTAGCTCGAAAATTGGCTGACACGCAGACTGATCGTCTCTGCGAAGTGTACGAAAATCATGTCGTGATGATAGTGAATACCGCATCGAAGTGCGGGTACACCCCACAGTTCGAAGCCCTCGAAAGTTTATACCAGAAATACAAGAACGAAGACTTCACAATTCTCGGGTTTCCATCTAAAGATTTCGGGAGTCAGGAATTTGAGGCTGAGGAAGCAACAGCAGATTTTTGTCGGTTAACTTATGGTGTGCAATTTCCAATGTACTCGTATACGCGAGCCAAAAAGGGTGTAGCTTCACCATTATTTGTTGGCCTGGCGGAAGCCGCAGGCGACGTTTATCCTAACTGGAATTTTCACAAGTATGTTGTAGGCCGAGATGGTGATCTGATTGGTAGCTTGGGTGCATCTGCGGGCCCTAAACAGTTAGAGCGTCTAATTTTAAAAGGACTCCAGAATTGACTTATTTTTCTGGGAAATCAGACCTAAGGGCCTTTAGTGATTGGTCAAATAGCAAATAGCTTTGCCGCTTACTAACCAGTGAATTTTGGAAATCTCAGCAACTGCTTTTTAACCAGGTGTACATATTTGTCGTGATGCCAAAAAATCGTAAGTCATTATCAAGCTGCTGAATATTCTCAAGTAGTCTTGAAGGTTAAAGATTACATGACCTCTAGTCAGCAGACATTTGCTGTGAAATTTAGTAATGCTGGGATCTCTGCATATATAATTCTTTGGTCATATCTTTTGCGAAAGGACGCTCAACTATCCTGGTCGGGGTGGGCAATACTTAATCCTAAATAATGATTACTTAAGGCAACATAAAGTATTGTCCTTATGTATAAATTTTTTTTGTAAAATTGGGTTTACTTTCGTCCAAGCTTGATATTAATTTCTTGAACTTTTAAGCAGTAATTTTTGTTTCTAAAAAAATCAACAGCATTTCTATTGCTTTATCGAGGGGTCAAATACGAAACATAAATCGTTTGAGAGAGACAATTACTTCTCCGTCCTT
>CAZFNA010000005.1:48084-53033 GCA_964520465.1 uncultured Pseudomonadales bacterium
TAGCTAGCTTAGCGTCTTGAAGTCTTATAATTTTTTATGCTCGTCATCAAGCGTGAGTAGCGCCTTTTTATTCAATGACTCTTTTTAAACCGTTCAACACTTAAACAGAAAATAATTGAGCATTTGATATCCAAAACGATGAGGGTGTTATCATTTATTATGGTGCTATTACTTATCCAGTAAGTACTCGAAAAGCCATATGTTCAAAAGAAAACGCGCCACACGATGAGAGTTTAATGAAACTAAGCCTGCTGGGATTATTTGTGCCCACCTTCTTTTTTGTGTCAGTTACACCAGGTCTCTGTATGACGTTGGCTTTGACGCTAGGGATGACGATTGGTGTGCGGCGGACCTTGTGGATGATGGCTGGCGAGTTAGTTGGGGTCGGTGTGGTAGTGCTAGCCAGCCTCGCAGGTGTTGCAGCTATAATGCTTAAGCATCCAGAATTATTTATTATCTTCAAACTGGTAGGCGGAATTTATTTGGCCTATCTCGGCATACAGCTATGGCGGTCAAAAGGCAAAATGGCGTTGGCGATCGACGCTGGTATATCATCGCAGATCAGTCGTAATCAACTTGTAAGCCAGGGCTTTATTACCGCAATTGCTAACCCTAAAGGCTGGGCATTTTTTATAGCATTACTTCCACCGTTTATAGACTATAAGGAACCTCTAGGCTTTCAGATTAGTCTTATGCTTGGCCTGATATTAGTTTTGGAGTTTATCTGTCTGATGGTATACGCCTCTGGCGGACGAGTACTTAGTCGTTATCTGCAAGATCGAGCTAACGTAAAAACGCTAAATCGTGTTGCGGGATCCCTAATGCTAGGTGTTTCAATATGGCTTGCGTTTGGATGAAGGGCTGCAGTAACACCAATCACATTTAGATCTATAGTTCTGCCCGGCTATTGATAACTGATAGCCAAAGTCAGAGCTACTGAAATCAAGGGACCAACGAATTAAATTGAACGTAGCAAGACATTGTAGCTTTCACAGTCTGGCTTTCAGGGAATCGTTTCTCGTTATTTATATTCGGACAGAGGTATTCCCTGATGGCACGTGAAATATTAGACCATTTACGAAAGGTCTAATTATGACAAACAGGATGATGTCGCAAACAGAAGGGTAGGACTTGACCTACTGCTTTGCGTGCAGGTAACTGCAAGGGTTAAACCGAAGGACAGAAACTTTCTGTAACTGTTTCGCAACGATTAGACGCTAATTCAATTCGTTCAATCAGGATTTCAAGTTCAAATATTAAACATAAATAATCTTAGGTAACTGGTATTCCCTGTTTATCTCAAGTTCTTCGCTGATTTTTTGCTGGTGAAACCAAATGTTAAATGCCCACTTTTCACCTTCTAGGATTGGCAGCCCCGCATGTAGACTGTTCGGATGAGGGGTCTTAATGTTCTCATTGGTGTTATGAAATACTAGCATCTTCCCTAATTTGGGCTCGACCGTCAGTTTAAGTTCCTTGAAGTCAGTTCCACCACCTGCATCTACCTTGTTTAAATAAACGAGCGCAGTTAAAATTCTTTGCCCGCCTCGTTTTGCCTCCCTTTGGCCTTTTTCTGTGCTCAAATCGAAAGCGTCAAAGTGATGCCTGTACTCTTGCCCTACAGTATAGTGAACAACTTGCATAGGCTCTGCATTTTCTAGGGGTAGCCCTACAATCTCAGCAATCCTATTTCCAATTGCTTTAACTTTGTCATCTAGTCCGTAATAAAGCCAAAAATTGCTGTTAGTGCGGTCTTGGCTAATCCCTATAGAATCTTCCAAGACCACTGCTGCTGGTTTGATCTGGCCAGCGCCTTTACTAATGATGTAATTTGCTTCTTCTTCACTGACCACATTATCCATAGCACCAACAAATGGGTCTTCTGCGAGCAGCGTTAGACCTTCCGGATGTTTACTTAGTTTAATTTCGTCAAAACGCTGTGTTTGAATCTCTAGCAGATCCGCTGCGACTGCCTTTGAGGAGGGCCGGGCATCCTGCAATAATCCTATCCCTTGGATTGCCTTAAAATTTTTCGGAAATCGCTGCAGTATATCTGCGTAAATATCTCGCGCAGCCTCGGTATAGCCTTGCATAGCTTGCTTGTGCGCTAATTTTAAAGCTCTCGTCAGACTGGTTGTATTCAGGATGTTTTGTTTCGTCAACGCAACATCACTCCAACCTGTGTAGTCTTGGCGAGCACATAAAATTACAAATATACAAAGATGGGAAAAGAGTTTTCACTATTGATAATGCTCTGGTGCGTCTTCTGTTGACACAAATCCTACAGGAATAGGTTTTCAAAAGCATTTTTTACAAATGAGAGCAGTTTAGGGAGTGATCCTGAATCCCAGCAGCAACTTTTTAAGTATCTGGCTACATATTTTGAGATAGGTGTATGAGACACGTGCTGAAAGTGTTCTACCCATTGAATTATATTTTAAATCAAACCGCAAAACCACCAACTACGTCATTCAACCATTCACGTACGTGCGGGATTACAGTTTCTAGTTGAGGTAAGTCGTTAACACAAAGGAATTTGATCTCGGGCTTGTTGGCTTTTTGTAAAAGCGCCAATGTCTCTACTTGAGGGCGATCAACTCCTTGACCACTTGCAATGTGAAGGTAATCGTCCTCCGTATGAATAACCGCTTGCTCAGCCGCTATGCACGCGTGATTGTGAAGACTCTGGGGTGAAAACTGCCTCAGGTCACGGAAACGATATTTAATGTTTTCAATAAAATTATCACGGTCTTTGTCAAATAATTGAGCCATGACTGAAAGTCTCATTGGATGGACAACATGAGCAGAATCGAAAAGTCTTTTTGCATCAAAACCTGCAATATGCGCTGCGTTTATCTGCATGAAATGGTTGAACTTAGCCGGATCTTCACGCTTCTCCGGCTGATCTAGTAATTCACTGTAATCCACCCATTCTCCGCGTAAGACAGGCAGTGAGCCCTGAAATACATCCGTTGGAAGTAATGGAGCAGAAAGGAATACATCGTCGTTGAAATACATGAAGCGCTCGCTGAGCCCCTTTATCCTCCAGATCATACTTTCAATAGTCAGGGAATTGAATGTTGGAAGAACTGTGCTGAATTCATCGAAAATATCGCGATGAAACACGAAGTCGATCTTAACCTTTAGTTGATCGGAGAGTGATGTTAAATCCGGGAGCTCTCTATCGATAACAATCCAAATTTTTCGTGTCCACGGCGCGAAGTTCTCGATGGATTGAAGGCAATAAAGAATTTCATCATTGTTGTCCCATCGGTGGGGATTAGTCGCATTTTCATAAAGTGGGTTAGTTTCTTTTGCCATGTATCTAGTGCGTTCACGACGGTGGGCTGCCGCGTTCCCATCGACCCAAGTGACGACAGCATCGATTGGAGCGATGTTTGTATTTAAAGTATTCATCAAGTTTGCACGCGTCCATTTTTTGATCTTAATACAGTAAGCCGCGTTTCAGTGTAGCGAAAGTAACTGTAAGATTAAGGTACGCACCAAAGCACTTTTTCTTTTTGTGACTGTAGGTGGCTTTGGCCCCTATAAAAATTTTGTTTAAAGACTACACTGACACGTCCTCGAAATCATTTTCCATCGAACCTACAAAAAGTGCGAGCGATATTAACCATTTTTTTATTTTTCTATATTTATTATTTCGTGCGTCGGCGGAGCTCTTGGCGCGGAAATCTTGTTCGTGCGATTTTTAGATCATTTTTTCCATCTAAATAGCTTGAACTTTAATTCTCCAATGTTTGTATCAGCACAAGGTATGTCTTTAGGTCATAGCCAGCTCCATAACTTGACCCGATATTTATCTTAGACTAACCCCCCAGCTGATCAATTAAATCCATCGGTGCATTCACAGCCCTTAGTCTGTCTCTAAAGGCATGACGCATTCCATGCACAACACATTCGTTAGGTAAAAATGTCTTCATCCATTTATTTAAAGCGGCACTTGCTGAGTTCGCATGAGTAGTTATTCCATCGACATACTGAGGGAATAAAAACTGCCCTGAAACAGTGTCTGAGAGTCTCTGAGAAGCCCACAGAGACGCTCCAACTAAAGGTATTGCTCTTTCACTCCCTGAGGTTTTCAGGGGTCGCCATGGATGTTTTCTTAAGATGATGTGAGGCACTTCAGCATCTAGTTTTAGATCATCTTTTGATAAGCCAACAGCTTCTGCTAGACGCATTCCTGTGTCACTGATCAATGCGGCTAACCAACGAAGTGAATCATCTTGTTGACTACTCTGCTGCTGGAGCAGCTTGATCTGGTCAATAGTGAGTGAGTGTCGCTTGGTGTCGTTTTCATCCGACGGGATATACACTCTGGTGAATGGATTAGTGATACCCAATCCTTCTTCCTGAATACAGAGATTCATAACTGCTTTAACAATCGTGAGATTGCGAGATACAGATGATCTCTTCAATCCCCTAGCAAACAACCAATCTCTGAATTCACCTGCATTAATCGTCGTGTATTGACCCAGATCTTTATTGCCTAAACATTGGATTGCGTATCTGACTGCACGATCTGTGTGAGAAAAGAACAACTTCCCACGACCTTTGCCCTTAGTTGTTTGATACAGCTCAGATGCATGACTCAACGTTGAGCCTAGCGTTACAGCATGTATGGGTCTTTGTGATGTTTGATTTTTCAGCAAATGATTACCGGGCACATCTATCTGTTTCAGCCGGAGATCAAGCCAATAGTCATCTAAGCGTGAGCACAGTCTATGTGATGCACTCGAAGCTCGATGCAATGACTTGGTACGCAAACTAATAACTACACGGTCTGTGCGATAAAACTCATGCAAATCACTCGGAATGCGTCTGACAAAGTAATACACCCCACGTTTGAGATAGGTGTATGGAACACGTGCTGAAAATGTTCTACCCATTGTTGTACCTACAATACTGATAGATAAAGTATTTGCAGATAA
>CAZFNA010000006.1:0-42217 GCA_964520465.1 uncultured Pseudomonadales bacterium
CCAATCCATATCTTGATCGAGAGAAGTCCGCTTATGAATCATTCTAAGGAGGCCAGTTTGGGGCTTTCTGCAGTCGCAACCATCTTGCGGGAGGTGGGGACAATATGTAATGTAGTTAACGTACCCGCCAACGTTCTGTATTTCTTGGTGCATTTTTTCGTGTATGGCGTTGAGGTCCTTTAAGCTCAGCAGACGCCTGCCTAATCCCGATTGGTTAGTTGCAACGGCAACAAAGTAGCCTGCTTTGGTGAGCATCCGGATTGCTTCAGCAGAGCCGTCAATTAGCTCCCACTCACTTGGTTTTTTTATATAGTTTATGGAGTCGTTATTGATTACTCCATCGCGGTCCAGTATAACGGTTGCCATGGCCTTCTACGACTGAATAACGTTAAAGTCTGCAAGCTGGAGAAACAATTCTCTGGCCTGTGCGCTAAGACCAAGGCGATTATTTTTAATTCGAACATCTTCGACATTAATCATGGCCCCATCAAAGAAGTCGTCAATGTAGGGCTTTAAAGTAAGCAATAAATTAAAAGCTATTTCATAAGCTTCACGTGAAATCGCCTTTTCATAGTCACTGGCCACTCCCTTAAGAGCATAGAAAAGTTTTTCTTCTAATTCCGTTTTAAAAAGAGTCACGTCAACACTTGCTTCTTCTAAATGTTCCTCTTTTAAAAGATTTGAAACGCGTTTATTTGCGCCAACAAGAGCATCAAAATCGGGGTGCCCAGACATCTTCTGCAGTGCCTCTGCCTTCAATTGCGTACTATAAGTTGAAAGTCCTGACACTGCCTGTACGGCTGACACAATATCATTCCGTATACCAGATTCACAGAGCCGCGATCGTTCACGATCTTTGATAAATTGGATCACCGCAATGCTCGCCTGCTCCGCGCCATCACAAGGTTGAAGACTTGCAGCTCTTCTGATCCAGGGAGTCAGATCTATGCGCAGACCTGGATGTTCATTCAAACGAATGCACCCTATCGCTGCGCGACGCAGAGCAAAGGGATCTTTACTTCCCGTTGGTGGCTGATTAATTGAAAAAAGTCCTGCGAGTGTATCAATCTTATCAGCGAGGGCTAACAAATGCCCCATCGTTGTTGAGGGTACTCGGTCGTTCAGTCCGCTTGGCTGGTATAGACCCTCTATTGCCAAGGCGGTTTCTCGCTCTTCTTCATCCATCAAAGCATAAATAGCTCCCATCTGACCCTGTAACTCCGCAAACTCCAGAACCATCTCACTAACCAAGTCGCATCTACAAAGCTCGGCCGCACGTAACACGACTTTACTATTAAGCTTTAAGTCAGTCGCCAGTTCAGAAACAAGAATTTTCAACCGCTCTGTTTTCGCTCCTAAAGACCCTAGTTTCGGATGAAACGTTATTGTATCCAGCTCAGGCCTTCGGTCGATTAATTGTCGCTTACAGTCCAGCTCGAAAAAAAACTCGGCGTCGGCAAGACGAGCGCGGATTACTCGTTGATTGCCTCCAATTACCTGTTTGGGGTCGATGCTTTCTATATTTGCGACGGTGATAAAACGATTACTTAGGGAACCCTCTTCATCTCTTGTATGGAAATATTTTTGATGCCCTTTCATCGCAGCGATCAGAGCGATTTCGGGCACCTGTAAGTACCGTCTCTCGAACAGGCAGCATAACGCTACAGGCCATTCTACTAGGCTGGCAATGTCAGATAGCAGCTCATCGTCAGGCTCAACCGATACCCCTTTTGCAGTCGCAGCAGCTACAATTGATGTCCACGTAGCTGCCTTTCGAACTACAAATTCAGGCATAACGAATGCCTTACGGAGCTCCGCCCCATATACTTGGGCTCCAGTTATCTCTATGGGACCGGGGGAGTGAAATCGATGCCCGTAGGACAGCCGATCTGCCGTTAGTCCAAATAAAGTTACTGGCACCACCTCTTGATCCAGCACAGCAAGAACCCATTTGACAGGCCGCGGAAATTCACTAGTGCCAACACCCCAGCGCATGACCTTTTTAAATGTTAGGGAGCTAACAACTTTGACACATACGTCTGAAAGTACTTCCCTTGCCGGTTTCCCTGGTTCAATTCCGAGGTGAGCAATCCACTTGCCTTTCTCTGTTTCAATAACTGTTGTGTCTTCCGTGCTAATTCCAAGGCCTCGGCAGAATCCCTCAAGGGCTTTTGTTGGCTTTCCATCCTGCATTGCAGAGGCGAATGCCGGTCCTCTTTTTTCGAATGAGCGAGATTCCGACAATTCACCTATATTTCGTACTATCACACCGAGACGTCTTGGACTAGCGATGACATTCAGCCCATCAAAACTCAACAGACTTAACTTCAGTTGTTCTGCGAATAATACTTCGAACTGGTAGCTAAGATCCGGGAGGACTGAGAAGGGTAATTCTTCACATCCCACTTCAAATACAAAAGTGGATCCACTCATTTCGTCGGCCCCTTGGTAATTTTCTTCCTTATTGACTCTTCCGCTAGGGGAAAACCAAGTCGTTCACGAGATTGTAAATATGTCTCCGCTACTCGACGTGCCAACTTCCGGACTCTCAATATAAAACGTTGTCTTTCGGTCACGCTAATTGCATGCCGCGCATCTAAAAGGTTAAAAGCGTGACTCGCTTTTAAGACCTGCTCATAAGCTGGTAGTGGTAAACTCGACTCCAGGAGTTTCACGCAGGATTCCTCAGCCTGATCAAAAACTTGAAATAACCAACCTATATTTGCGTGTTCAAAGTTATATGCGCTCATTTCCTGTTCGTTCTGTAAGAATACATCGCCATAGGTAACAACACCCTTCTCTGTGCGTGACCAGGTTAAATCGAACATTGATTCTACATTTTGAATATACATAGCAATGCGTTCAAGCCCATAAGTCAATTCTCCCGTGACAGGGAAGCATTCTTGTCCCCCTACCTGTTGAAAATAGGTAAACTGCGAAACCTCCATCCCGTTCAACCAAACTTCCCAGCCTAAGCCCCAAGCCCCAAGCGTAGGGGATTCCCAGTTATCCTCCACCAGCCTAAGATCATGAACCCTTCCATCAATTCCTAGATACTCTAACGATTTAAAATAAAGATCCACTAAGTCATCAGGATTGGGTTTCATCACAACTTGGAATTGATAATAGTGCTGCCCTCGGTTCGGATTTTCCCCGTACCTTCCATCGGTGGGTCGACGAGACGGCTGCACATACGCTGCCCTCCAACTTTCGGGGCCAATAGCACGCAAAAATGTCGCCGGATGAAAAGTCCCAGCGCCTACTTCCATGTCATAGGGTTGTATGATTACGCATCCTTGCTTGGCCCAGTACTCTTGAAGAGCAAGGATTAATCCTTGAAAGGTTGAAATATCTTGCGAGCTAGTTGTCGGCATTGTTATTCCGTCAGCTAAAATAGAGAATACAGTATAGCCAAGAGGTTGGAATTTTGTGCATTTGATTCAGAGATTTGTCAGGTTGCTTGGCAACATGCCCTTAGTTTTCCACCGTTTTGGCGGTCGTATAATTGGATTGTATTTAAGCACAATCCCCAATAAATCCTCTCGGATCACCAGGTTAAATATTGACCTAGCTTTTCCTGAACTTTCCTCTTTGGAGAGGACGAAGCTGGCGCGCCAGTCATTATTTGATTTGGGCGATAAATTTTTCCGCCTCATATATACGTGGACAAGGCCATTAGCAGTTAACCATTCTGAAGTACTTGAAGTTGAGGGGCTTCAAAACTTTATGCAGGAATCCTTATCGCACCCAACATTGATTCTTTTGCCCCATATTGGTAATTGGGAATTATTTGGGGCCTGGTTAAGTCAGCATCGTTGCTACACAGCAATGTTTCGACCACTTCGAGTTCCTGACATATCAGATTTAGTTAGCCAGGCCCGCCAAAGAGGGGGAAATACGATGGTTCCAACTTCTACATCTGGCGTCAAAAAAATCCTCAAAAACCTTAAGCTTCGTCAAACTGCTATTGTTTTACCTGATCAAGTGCCAAAGGCTGGAGAAGGCACTTACGTCCACTTTTTTGGACACCATGTTTTAACTCAGGTATTGCCTTACCGATTGGCAAAAGCTACTGCCGCTCGGGTATTTTTGGGCTCAGCGGTACGAATAAATGGTGGATTCCGAATAGCCCTAACGCCACTGCAAGTCACGACTGAGTGCAAGCAAAGCGACTGGCTCTATCAGATGAATAAAGCAATCGAATCACTTGTCCGCAAGTATCCAGACCAGTATCAATGGGAATATAGCCGCTTCCGCAACTTAGAGGATGGTGGTCTTAGATATAATTAACGCTCCCAGAATGAGGGCGATAATACAACCAACAATGTAAATAGTTCCAGACGTCCTAACAGCATTGCAAAACTGAGCACATATTTAGTGCCATCGCTCAACGAGGCGTAGTTTAGAGCAACATCTCCCAGTCCTGGCCCTAAATTATTGAGACAAGCCCCAACAGCAGAGTAAGCGGTAATAGGATCTTCTCCCAACGCCATACAGATAAGCATAAGCAACGCAAAAATAAGTATATAAGCTGCTAAAAATCCCCATACCGCATCGATTATCCGCGATCCGACTGGCTTTCGGCCTAACTTAATTGGGATCACTGCATTTGGGTGAATTAGTCGCTTGATCTCACGTGCACCCTGTTTGAAGAGCAGCACCAATCGAATAATTTTAATGCCGCCACCGGTGGAGCCGGCGCAAGCTCCAATAAAAGCGCTCATCAATAAAAGAAATGGAATAAATGTAGGCCAAGTGCCATAGTCCGCTGTTGAAAACCCGGTCGTTGTTGCGACTGATACTGATTCGAAAATTCCACGCCTGAAAGCTTCCCCAGGGGCGTATATTTCTTGTTGTACGAGTACCAGTGTTACTAGACTGGACAACATGATCAAAAAAGTGAGGTAAATTTTCCACTCAGGATCTTCTAAATAATGACTGAGTGACCTGTTATGCCAAGCAATGAAATGTAGAGAAAAGTTCATACCGGAAATGATCATGAAGAAAATTGCTACCGATTCGATCGTTACGCTATCGAAATGTCCTATCGACGCGTCATATGTTGAAAAGCCACCGATTGCTATCGTTGAAAACGCGTGACAAATAGCATCAAAGCCAGACATGCCCGACATCCAGTAAGCTAGAGCGCAGCAGGCTGTTAGCGTTAAATAAATCAGCCAGAGGGCTTTGGCCGTTTCGGCTATTCGCGGTGATAGTTTTGCATCCTTAACGGGCCCCGGCGTTTCCGCCCTATACAATTGCATCCCGCCTATTCCGAGCATCGGCAGTATAGCGACCGCTAATACGACAATTCCCATTCCCCCCAGCCATTGCAACTGTTGCCTATAAAATAAAATTGATTTAGGCAAGGTATCCAATCCGGCTATTACAGTTGCCCCAGTAGTAGTTAAACCGCTTATCGACTCAAATATAGAATCTGTTACGGATAACCTAAGATTGTCCGATAGTGCCAGCGGAACGCTACCGGCTACTCCAAGCACAAGCCAGAATAAAACGGTTATGACAAAGCCATCTCGAATTCGAAGTTCTCTTTTCTGCCGATAACAAGGAAGCCAACTGGCTAGTCCAGCACCAAATATCAGTACCGCGGCAACCGCAAATAGCTGAACTTGACCATCGTCAAATAAAATACTTACTCCAACTGGAGGTAACATTGTCAAGCTAAAGAGCATTAGAAGAAGGCCTAGAATTCGTAAAGTTGGGCCAAAATGCGTCATTATAGAAACGTCGGTGCAACTGAAAACAAGCGCTCAACATCTTTGATCTTTCGCTTATCTGTCAAAAACATGATTACGTGATCTTCGTGTTCTATCATTGTATTATCATGGGCTATTAACACTTCATCGTTTCTCACAATTGCTCCGATGGTTGCTCCTTGGGGAAGGTCGATATCTTCAATTTTTCTGCCGATAACGCGACTAGATCGTGAGTCTCCATGAGCTATAGCTTCAATGGCCTCGGCGGCTCCCCGCCTTAATGAGTGTGCCGCGTGGATTGAGCCACGCCTCACGAGTTGTAATAGTGATCCAATAGTGGCTTGTTGGGGGCTGACGGCTATATCAACTAGACCACCTTGAACTAAGTCAACGTAAGCGGGGTTGTTAATCAAAGTCATTACTTTCCTAGCACCCAATTTTTTGGCTAACATCGAAGACATTATGTTGGCTTCATCGCTATTCGTAACGGCACAAAATACATCGACCTCATCGATTCGTTCTTCAAGAAGCAGATCTTGATCAGATGCATCACCTTGAAGCACTACGGTACTGTTTAAAATCTCTGATAACTCTTTACAGCGAACCTGTCCTCGCTCAATCAGCTTTACTCGATATTGCTTCTCAACTGAGGTGGCCAGTCGCGCCCCTATATTTCCTCCTCCAGCGATGAGGACTCGTCGATAGGGTTTTTCCAGTTTCTGGAGTTCTGAGACTACTGCCCGAATGTCCCTCCGCGCCGCAAGGAAAAACACTTCATCATCAGCCTCAATTACTGTGTCTCCACGGGGATTAATTGCCCTATCTTTTCTGAATATTGCCGCAACTCGAGTGTCTACTTTTGGTAAATCCGAACGCAGATCTTTCAGTTCTCTCCCAACCAATGCTCCATCTGAATATGCACGAACCGCAACTAACTGAACTAAACCGCCAGCAAAATCCATAACTTGAAGTGCTCCTGGTTGTTGTATTAACCGGATGATTGCTTCTGTTACGAGTTGCTCGGGACGAATTATTTGGTCAATATTGAATGCCGTTTTATTTCCAAAGAGTGAATTTTTTTTCCCATCACCTGTGCCGTCGTATGCGGGAGAACGAACGCGCGCAATTTTGGTCGGAGTTCTAAAAAGTGCATGGCTTATTTGACATGCAACCATATTTATCTCATCAGAGTTAGTGACGGCTATTAACATGTCAGCATCAACGCCGCCGGCTTGTTTTAGAATGTCTGGATAAGAGGCGCTTCCGTGTATGGTACGAATATCGAGTCTGTCTTGTAATGTACGCAATCGAAATCTATCAGTGTCAACGACTGTTATATCATTTGCTTCGGAGGCCAGGTTTTCCGCCAGCGTGGCACCAACCTGGCCCGCACCTAAAATAATTATTTTCATGTCGATAAGCCTTCATTGGAGAATGCCGATTTAACCAAGAGCGAGTAAAAGAAACCATCGCCGCTGGCATGAGTCGGGAGATGTTGTATTCCGAAGTCGGTGTCAAGTCCCGGGACCCCTTTCAGCTTTGCTAGACTGGCATCGTTATGGCGGCTCAAGAATTTTTGGATTTGATGCTGATTCTCGATTGGCAAAATGGAGCAAGTTGTTACTAAGAGTCGGCCCCCAACTTTTAATGTCGCCCACGTTGAATCGAGGATCATACTTTGCATACCGAGTAGCGAGCGCAGCGATTCTTCTGATTGCATAAGCCTAACATCTGGATTTCTGCGGATTACGCCCGTCGCAGAGCAAGGTAAATCTAATAATATCGCGTCGTACGGCCTACCGTCCCACCAAGTTTCAATGTGAGACGCATCAGCGGCTATTACTTCCGCCCGGAGTCCCAAGCGAACGCAGTTTTCTTTGACCCTTACTAATCGCCGTTCGCTAACATCCAAAGCGGTCAACTGAAGGTCATTTATTTCCAGTAAATGGCAAGTTTTACCTCCAGGCGCGGCGCATGCGTCAAGAACACGTTCTCCGTTTTTTGGAGACAAAAGGATAGATGCCCACTGACTGGATTCATCCTGTACGCTTACTAATCCGTCATCAAACCCTGGAATTTCCTGAATGGGAGCTGGCTGAGATAGACGCACGGAGTCTGGCGAAGAACCCACTTCACCTGCAACTCCATTATCAGCTAATAATCGCATATATTCACTGCGACTTGTTTTTCGGCGGTTTACTCGAAGAGTCATTGGTGGATGAACATTATTTTCGACTAAAATTTGTTCCCAGTAATTTGGCCAGCTCTTTTGGATTTTATTTATTAACCATTGCGGATGGTTCCAGAGCGTTTCTGCAGTATGCCGCTCCATTTTCAATTCGGATCTTTTCCGAATGAACTGTCGTAATACTGCGTTGACTAGACCCTTTGCCCAAGCGCGCCCCTCTAGCAAAGTGACATCTACATACTCAGATACCACTGCATGTTCTTTACTGGCCATCCATCCGAGCTCGTAGATACCACAGCGTACGATTGCGCTGAGAATTTGATCTCTTGCCTTGAGGGGTTTGTCTAGCAATAAACCCTCAATAGCCTCCAAATGGAACCATTCGCGACAAATTCCATAGCATGTTGACTGTAATAATTTTTTATCTTTTACACTGAGGGTTTGAGCATGTTTTCGGATTAACGCATCGAGGTTAGATTGTTGATTTTGCAGAGCATAGATTACTTCAGCCGTATGCGCCCTGATGGATTTTTTCACGTAGCGTATTCCGACAACTTTACAGGCTGAGCCCAAGGTGCTGCTTGATGAGAGGCTATTTGGCTGATGTCTATACGTTTACTACCTGGTAATTGACACTCGAGGATTTCTAGATTGCCGGTGCCTGTGCTGGCTATAACCCGGCGATCAACCATCTGCCAAAGTATGCCGGGATGCTTTGCGAGTTCAGTATTTGCACGACGTACTTTGAAAATTTTTATTCGCTTTGAGGCTGCAAAAGTATAGGCGCCTGGAATTGCGTTAAAAGCATGAATTTGACGAAGTACAACTTCAAGCGGCCGATGCCATTGGATAGCCCCGTCTGCTGTTGAAAATTTAGACGCATATGTAGCACCACTGTCAGGTTGCTGTCTTGGTGTTATCAACTGGGCATTTAACAATTTGAGCGTGTTCACAAGCAGGGACCCACCGCTTATTGCAAGTGCGTCATGTAGGCTGGACGCCGTGGTTAAGTCATTGATCTTTTGAGTTGCGGTAGCTAAAACTGGCCCGGTATCTAAGCCTTCGTCCATCAACATAATTGTCACACCTGTCTCGGTGTCTCCGGCTTCTATTGCTCGCTGAAGCGGGGCCGCCCCGCGCCAGCGTGGCAAGATAGAGGCATGTAAATTTATACAGCCTAGTCTCGTGCTTTGAAGTATACTAGGTCCAAGGATCTGGCCATAGGCTACGATTATTATTGCGTCGAAATTTTGCGCTTTAATCCATTGAACTTCATTCAAATCTTTTAGTGTTTCAGGTTGCCTAACGCTGAGTCCTGCCGATATTGCAAATTTCTTAACTGCACTCTCTGACGTTGTTTGCCCCCGTCCGCTTTTTCGATCCGGTTGTGTTAGCACACATTCTACAGAGATATCAGCATCATCAATCAGTGCGTTGAGTGCAGGAACAGCAAAGTCTGGGGTTCCAGCAAACAGTACTCGAAGCATTCAGGACGTGGCCTCAACGCGCTTTTGTTTTGTCAGTTTTGAGCGAATACGAGAGCGCTTCAGGTTGGATAGATAATCAACAAAAAGTTTTCCATTAAGATGGTCACATTCATGCTGAATGCAGACCGCTAAAAGACCACTCGCTTCGATTTCATATGGTGTTCCTTTTTGATCGAGCGCTTTGAGCCTGATGTATTCTGGCCGTTGTATGATTTCATAGATGTCGGGGACCGATAGGCAACCTTCTTGCATTTCATCAACTTCTTTGGTCAGTATTTCTAATTCTGGGTTTATCAGGACCAATGGTGTTTGCTCTTCATCCTTCAAGTCAATCACGATGATTCGTAAGTGAACGTCGATCTGAGTTGCTGCTAGTCCAATGCCCTGAGCTTCGTACATAGTTTCGAACATATCATCAACGAGAGCTTGAATCGATTCATCAACATCTTCCACTTGTTTCGCGATAGTTCTAAGTCGCGAATCAGGAAATTCTAAAATTTTTCTCAAAGCCATATGTTAAAAAACTCAGCTATTTACCCAAATTTGATTGAACTATAACCGATCTCAAGACTTTGCCACACTCCTCTTCTACACCGATCTTCCTTTTAGCGTTAGTTGTGTCTCATTTCGTCTTGTCATTCTAGCTATTCTTTGCTCGAAAAAAGATGCTTTTTACCAATTATTATATTGTGGTTTTAGGTCCCTCCACGCCATCAAGATTAAGTAAGTTTCTATTGCCGATCATCAAATGCTTTTATTCTTTGATTGATTTGTTCTCTTAGAGAAAGAGAAGTATTGTCTGGTTCATTATTTGCCTTGCTAAGCAAAAAACATAGAGGTCCGATGTACTAGTTTTACCTGGGAGTCTTGCCCCAAATAGCCTAGCGAGTACACTCATTGAATGATTTTTTTATTAAATGTTGCCGATCCGGCTGACTTTGGCACCGATGTTTAGCGAACGCTAGAGGTTAGCACAAATGGTTTTTATCCAAGATTTTGTTGAAACTGTTCGTACGATTATGGCTGGTGGCATTGTTGCAATTCCAACGGAGGGCGTATGGGGGCTAAGTTGTAACGCTTCTGATTTAGCTGCGACCGATCGGATTTTAGAATTAAAAAATCGGGACCCCACTAAGGGGTTTATTGTCTTGGTAAATGAGTTCTGCGACCTTGATCCTTGGTATAATTGCTTAATTCTTGCATTGGCTAAGCAAGAGCTTGGCCGTCCATCCACGTGGATTATTCCAGTCAATAATAAATGCCCGAACTTTTTGATGGGCCCCCATAACACCTTGGCTGTAAGGCGGGTGTTGATGCCTTCTTTGATGAGGATTATCGATCGAACGGGACCCATTGTCTCAACATCGGCTAACCGATCAGGTCGACCAGCTTGCACGGCGCGATGGCAAGTGCAGCTGCAGCTTGGACAGATTGTTGATCATGTTGCCAAAGGCCACACTCAAGGTTATAAAAAATCGAGTACTATCAGAAATATGCAGACAGGAACGATTATTAGGAATTAAAGAAAATATGAATTTTCAATTAGTGAAATCGTATTTGTTAGGTCTTCAAGACACAGTTTGCCAATCAATCGAAAAGGAAGATGGCCTGGCACGGTTCAAGCCGGACCAATGGGACCGAGCAGAGGGTGGTGGTGGACGTTCATGTGTAATATCTGATGGTGCTGTATTTGAGAAAGCAGGGGTCGGCTTTAGTCACGTAAAAGGCTTAAGTTTGCCACCATCTGCTACAGTGGCGCGCCCGGAGCTGGCAGGCCGTTCCTGGCAGGCTATGGGAGTTAGTTTGGTGATTCATCCAGAAAATCCTTATGTGCCAATCTCGCATGCAAACGTTCGTTTTTTTGTTGCGGAAAAAAAAGGTGAGGAGCCGGTTTGGTGGTTCGGAGGCGGCTTGGATTTGACTCCGTTCTATCCGTTTGATGAGGATTGCCGACACTTTCATCAGGTCGCCAAAGAGGCAACAGATGTTTTTGATAAAAGCTACTATCCAAAATTCAAGGCATTATGCGACTCATATTTTTATTTGCCTCATCGTCAGGAAACCCGTGGGATCGGGGGCTTATTTTTTGATGATTTTAATGAGCTTGGATTTGACCGAAGTTTTGCATTTATGCAAGCGGTAGGTAATGCCTTTTTACCCGCTTATTTGCCAATTCTTAAACGACGCAGAAATATCGTTTACAGCAAACGGGAGCGTGATTTTCAGTTGTATCGTCGTGGTCGGTATGTGGAATTTAACTTGGTCTATGACCGCGGAACTTTATTTGGTTTGCAAAGCGGTGGTCGAACGGAATCTATTTTGATGTCAATGCCTCCCCTGGCCCGTTGGGAATATGGGTACTCTCCGCCAGATACGTCGGATGAAGCAAAGCTTTATCAGTACTTAAGGCCTAGAGACTGGTTAGGATGCTAAACCTCGCGGTATTTGGTGACCCCATCGCTCATTCAAAATCTCCACAAATCCATCGCCGATTTGGTGACCAGCTTGGCATCGAAGTGGTCTACAGCAAATTTCAGGTGAAAAGGTCTGAATTTGAGTCTGAAGCTGCAGCATTTTTTGCTAATAATGGATATGGGCTAAGTATTACCGTTCCGCATAAGTGGTCTGCCTACCAAGTGGCAAATCTTTTATCTGAAGAGGCCAATATTGCTGGAGCCTGCAATACACTGATGATGACGGAAGAGGGCCTTTATGGGCACAATACAGATGGCCTTGGACTGGTCGATGACTTGGATCGACTGGGTTGGGCTATAACCGATCGACGTATTTTAATTTTAGGAGCGGGCGGGGCTGTTGCGGGTTGCCTTGGACCTTTGGCTGCAAAAAGCCCATTGGAAATTGTGATCGCTAACCGGTCAACTGAGAATCTTGACCGATTGGTCGGGCGTTTTGGTCAACGTGTAAGGGGTATTAGCTTAAAGGAACTGCATTTACAGAGCCCTCCGTTTGATTTAATAATTAATGGCATTTCGGCGGGATTATCTGGTAGCACTGGTGTTCATTTAACAAATCGTATTATCACTAAAGAAAGCGCTTGTTATGACTTGATTTACAATGTCAGTGACACTCCATTTTTGAAGATGTGTAATTCGTTAACAGAATTTCGTGCTGATGGGTTGGGAATGTTGTTAGCACAGGCCGCTCGACAGTTTGAATTGTGGACAGGGGTTCTTCCTAATCCTTTTGAGCAGCTTGTAGAGTTTGGTCGAATTTCCGACTCATGAGCTGATTTTGATAAAAATATGATTTTTTGGTGGTAAATGTGATTCGATCTTTACCCTTAGCGCGACTCGGTGTGGTCGGCGGCGGTCAACTTGCTAGGATGCTTGCACCTGCATGTAACGCACTCCATGTGCAATTAATCGTTTTAGACCCACTACCTAGTTCGCCTGCTGGGCAAGCAGCTTATGCTCAAATTGAGGGTGATTTGCATGATCGAGATGCTCTAATTCATTTGTGCGAGCGATGTGACTTTGTGACTTTTGATTTGGAAGACGTCGGTGCTGATCTTTTGATGACTCTGGAAGATCGTAATGCTGAAATAATACCATCTCCGGCAACAATTCGTTTGATTCAAAATAAGTTTGATCAGAAATGTCATTATCAAAATTTAGGTATTCCAACCGCTCCCTTTGTTAATCTGGAAGATCCAGATGACTTTTTGGCTGTCAAATCGTTTGGAGTGCCTTGTGTACAAAAAGTACACACAGGCGGCTACGATGGCCGCGGGGTTCACATTATTCGGTCATCGAAGGACTGGGGCCAACGATTGAAGAATAGAAGCTTTCTTGAAGCTTATGTGGCTGAGGGCATCGAGCTCGCTGTCATGGTCGCTCGGCGTCCATCAGGGGATATGGTGGTCTATGATCCTGTGGAGATGGTTGTCGATTCCAAGCTTAATTTATTGGACTATTTACTAGCGCCTGCAAGAGTCTCTCCATCAATGCAGATAGCTGCCCAAGAACTTGCAAAGAAAACAGTTGAATCGTTTGGCACATATGGTCTGTTTGGAGTTGAGATTTTTGTGACATCAGACGGGAATTTATTGGTGAATGAAGTAGCGCCGCGCGCACACAATTCGGGCCATCATACTATAGAGGCCTGCGTGACAAGTCAGTTTGAGAATCAGTTGAGAGCCTGTCTTGATCTGCCTTTAGGAAAGACGGAACTCAGGGGTAAAGCTCTGACAGTAAATCTGGTAGGTGAAGCAGGATACCTTGGACCACCTGTAGTTGAAGGACTAGACAAGTTATCTGCAATTCCAGACTCTCACCTCCACCTTTACGGTAAGGAAGAATGCCGGCCAGGCAGGAAAATGGGACACTTAACATTGATCGGTGATGACCAAATAAAGTTGATTAAGCAGTTGGAATCTATTCGCGCTGTTCTAAAAGTCCGGGGAGAAAACCGCATATGATAGCTAAAGTAGGCGTAATTATGGGATCAGATTCAGATTGGCCTGTCATGGAGTCTGCAGTCGAGGCACTTAGGCATTTAGGTGTTTCTGTCGAAGCCACAGTGATTTCGGCTCATCGAACGCCTGAACGGCTTATGGAATATGCTCGGACAGCGCGAGATAGAGGACTAGATGTAATAATAGCGGGTGCTGGCGGTGCCGCACACCTCCCTGGGATGATAGCAGCAGTGACTGAGCTACCCGTGGTTGGCGTACCGGTTGCCGCGACTTGTTTAAATGGCGAAGACAGTCTGTTATCGATTGTGCAAATGCCCAAGGGCGTACCAGTCGCTACAGTTGCGATCAATGGCGCCTATAACGCAGGCCTGCTGGCTGCACAAATAGTAGCTACTGCTGATCATTCACTGCGGGACCGCCTCAAAGTTTATAAAGCTGATTTAGCTGCTCAAATCATCGAGAAAGCTAAAAATATCGAAAGGGCTGTAACTTAATCTATCTCCCGTCGATGCTTATCCGCTAGTTTAATATAATGAGTTGCGGAGTACTTTAAGAACTTTTTTTCACTTTCTTTGAGTGGACGTACCATTTTTACGGGGGAGCCTATGTAAAGATGGCCTGTTTTTAATTTTTTCCCTGGTGGTACTAGGCTTCCTGCCCCGACCATGACTTGGTTTTCGACAACCACTCCATCAAGTACGATTGAACCAATACCTATTAGCACTTCATTTCCAATTGTGCATCCGTGAAGACAAGCATGATGTCCAATAGTTACTTGTTTGCCAATGACCAGCGCTTGTCCGCCAGGTGTATAAGGACCATCGTGGGTACAGTGAAGCACAGCCCCATCTTGTACGTTGGTTTCCGCCCCGACGGTAATACTATTGACGTCTCCTCGGATGACAACGTTGGGCCATATAGAGACGTGATCCTCTAGTATTACGTCACCTACTATGACTGCTGATGGATCAACCCAAGCAGTTTCGGACAAGACAGGATTTTTGCGATCATATGCGCGTATAGTCATGACAGTCCTTTTTGTTTTTAAGAGTCCCTACAATATTTCCCAATAATGCTTGGAGTCAATTATGACAGTGAAACGATTCATTGCGGGAGCTATCTGCCAACAGTGTGGAGCTCAAGACAAAGTAAGAGCCTGGGAAGATGCCTCGGAAAAAGTGATGCGCCGGGAGTGTGTCGCCTGTAATACTCAAGACGTGATCGCCTTGGAAATGCCAAATAGTTCAGAGCTACAAACTCGCGTGAATTATACGGATCCAGTTTTTGACGAGGATGTTAAACCGGTTCGCATGTTTGTGAATGCTTCTGACTCATCAACCTCCTGATTTTTCGAATGACGAAGGGCAGGCGAGAACCGAGACTGGCCGTCCTTACTACTGCAAATACAATAAATGCAGCCATCAAGGCGTCAAGAGAATCTATGCCGAAAATCCACAGTCCCCCAAGCCAACCAAACGCTAATGCGAAACACATTGTAATACACATATCGAGCGTTCTGGTTAGACCGATGAATATACCGTCCAGCCAGTAAGACCAGCAAAGTGCTAGCAGCATCCAAGTAAACCATGAACTAAGTTTATTGGTCAGTTGGAGCACATCTACAAAGTCTGTAAGCAAAGCAAATATTGCCGTATGCCAAATTCTGAAAAAAACTATTAACATTAGGGTGGTTACTGTAGTTAGGATAAGGCCTGCTATAAGACTGTTTTTCAGGCGTTTATAATTTTTATGTCCAAGGGATTGCCCGGCCTCGATTTCGCAGGCATAGGCAAAGCCGTCAAGTCCAAAAGCTGCGGTCGCAAGCAGTACTAGCAATAATCCTAACGCTGAAGCCTCGACAGTTCCGAGGCGAGCTGCATATATGGAAAGCATAACGAAGACGGTCTGCAGTGCGATTGTCCGAACCATAAGAGGAGCGTTGACTTTAAATAATCTGACAAAGACGGTTGCTTTAACTTGTATTAGCTCTTTGATTATCTTTCCACTCAATTGGTGGAAGAGAAATCCAAGTCCTAGAATCACGCCCAGATATTCTGAAATCGACGTACCGAGGGCGATTCCGAGGCTATTTAGTTCCAATCCAATGGCCAAGCTGTAGTTCAGGGCGATGTTAATCAGGTTGGTTCCGATAGCTAAATATAAAGAAATTCGAGTTAATCCTTGCCCAATAAACCAACCGGTGAGAACAAATAGCATTAAACTTGCAGGCGCCGCCCAGAGCCGAATTTTAAGATATTCATTTAAAGGCTGAGTGATACTGGCCGAAGGATTTGCAATTGCAAGTATTGGCCCAACAGCTTGAGGTCCGACAATCAATACGAGGCAGCCAAAACCTATTGCTAGTAGCGTTGCATGAAATAATATTTGTACAGCGTACGGTTGATTTTCTGAACCTATTGCTTGAGCCACCAATCCCGTTGTTCCCATTCGTAAGAATGAAAAAATACCAAAAAAAATGGCTAAAAGTCCGGCGCCTAAAGTAACAGCTGCGAGATGAAAACTATCCTCTAGGTGACCTGAAATCGCAGCATCAGCAAGCCCTAGAAATGGCGTTGCTACATTTACAATAATAAGCGGTAGGGCTAAATTCCAGAGTCTGACGATTGAGGTTAGTATCTGATTAGGTCGCATTGTGGGTCATTTCTGCGTGCAATCAAAATGTCTAGAAAGTCGTTGGGGTCTTTGACGTGGGGTGGAGCTTGAGGTCCTCCCTCACGTTTTCTTGCTAAGGCTACGAGCCGCAACATCCAGAATCGTAAAGCAGCTGTTTCAACCGCAAGGGGCCAGGAGTCTATCTCCTGATCTGTCAGTGGCCGGTTGGCATTATAACCTGATAATAAAGATTTGGTCCTTTGAGGATCTAGCGAACCGTCTGGGCGAGAGCACCAATCGTTCACGGTGATTGCAAGGTCAAATAATAAGTTTCCGGTACACGCGTTATAAAAATCAATAATTCCTGTGAGTTTACTATTTAAAAAGAGGGCGTTATCACAGAAGAGATCCCCGTGGATGATACCCTGAGGTAATACTGTAGCCTGCTTTACGAAGACTGATGATCTTTTGACTTGGTCTTTAAGCGTGTTTTGATGGTCTTTTGGCGCGAGGTCTAGTACACGATTGACATTTCTTTCCCACCAATGGCTCCATCGGTGATTCTCTCGATGAAGATCAGTGTATCTTAGAGTGGTTTTGTGTATCTGGCCAAGAGCCACGCCGATTTGAGAGCATGCGTCGACTGGGATGGAAGTCAAGGCGCAGCCTTGAATCCTACTAAATAGTGCGGCAGGTTTCCCTTTGACGTTGAATAAACGCTTACCATCTGAATTAGGAAGCGGTTTTGCAACAGGAATATTATCTTCTGATAAACGACGGTTTAGTTCGATAAAAAAAGGAATTTCGTCAAACCCTTGTTCCTCAAATATCTGCAAGACGGTGTGAGCTTTTTCTAATGAAACAAAATATGTTGTGTTTTCGACGCCTGCCTCTACACCGTGGAAGCTAGTCAGCGCGCCAAATTCGAACTGATTAGTAAAAGCTTGCATCTCTGCTGGGGTTAATTCTGTGTAAACACTCATCGCCGCATCCTGTCTAAGCGCGGTATTATGCCCGTACATATCAAAAATCAACACTCTAAGGAGCTTAAATGTCCGCACCTTTAGTTCTGGTAGATGGTTCGTCGTACTTATATCGAGCGTTTCATGCGATGCCGCCATTGACCACAAGTGCAGGTCAGCCCGTGGGTGCGATCCGTGGCGTGATCTCCATGTTAAATAAATTAGCTTTATCCACTGATGCGAAGCGAATGGTTGTAGTTTTTGATGCGCCAGGAAAAACCTTTCGAGATGATATGTTTTCAGCTTATAAAGCGAATCGCGATAAAATGCCTGATGAATTGAGACAACAGATTGATCCACTGCATGCCATTATTAGGGCTCAGGGATATCCTGTGCTCGCAGTGCCAGGGGTCGAAGCAGACGACGTGATTGGAACACTTGCTCTTCAAGCTGAAGCAGTTGGTGAGACTGTTTTGATTTCAACAGGCGACAAAGATTTTGCGCAGTTAGTGACTAATAAAATTACTTTGGTCAACACTATGAGTGACACCACCATGACACCTCAGGGCGTGCAAGAGAAATTTGGAGTTTCTCCTCAGCAAATTGTCGATTTTCTCGCATTGACTGGGGACAGCGTCGATAACGTACCTGGTATCCCGAAATGTGGACCAAAGACCGCGGCAAAATGGTTGGCTGAGCACGGCACTTTAGATGGCGTTATTGAAAGTGCAGATAGCGTTGGCGGAAAGATTGGTGAAATCCTTAGAGAACACATAAGTATTTTGCCGCTTTCAAAAAAATTGGTAACGATTAAGACAGATTGTGAGTTACCCATGTCCTTAAATGATCTAGATCGAAAAGCGCCTGATGTTGAGCAGTTGCTTGTTCTTTACTCAGAACTCGAACTCAATCAGTTTTTACAGCAGCTCTCAAGAACAGCAGAAACAGTAACAAGCCAGCATGAGATAAAAAAATCTATTGAGCGGCATTATCAGCTTGTGACAACCCTGGAGCAGTTGGATGAATGGATTGATTTGTGTAGCAAAGCATTAGTTTTTTCTCTCGACACTGAAACCACATCAGTGGTGGCTAGGACGGCTAGATTAGTTGGTGTCTCTCTGGCATATGAGGCTGGCAGGGCGTGTTATATCCCCATCGAACATGTTTCTGGGGACCAGTTGGATTTGGATGAAGTTTTGACTAGGTTAGGTGGTCTGTTAGCTAACTCTGAGCTCACGATGGTCGTTCATAATCTTAAGTATGACTTAACGATCTTAGAAAATGTGGGCTTGAAGCCACAAAACATACTGGCAGACACCATGTTAATGAGTTACGTGCTTGATGCGGCGGGAAGCCAGCATAATATGGATAGTTTGGCAGAGAGGTATCTCGGCGTCGACACTATTTCGTATGAAGATGTTTGCGGTAAAGGCGCGAAACAAATTGGATTTGCTCAAGTAGACTTAGAAACTGCCCGAGATTATGCGGCTGAAGACGCTGACATTACGTTGCGTTTGTTTCGACAATTTAGCCAAAAGTTAAAGATGGAGCCGTCCCTTTGGTCAATTTATAGCGATCTTGAATTGCCGGTGATGTTGGTACTTCGCCAAATGGAAAATCATGGAGCGCTTTTAGACGCAGACATTTTGCGGGTGCAGTCTAAAAGTCTCGGCCAGCGTCTGCAGGAGTTGGAATTGGCAGGCCATGTTCTCGCTGGACATGAGTTTAATTTAGCCAGCACCAAACAGCTTCAAGAAATATTATTTGATGAGCTCAAGCTGCCTGTACTGAAAAAAACTCCGAAGGGCGCGCCCTCCACAAACGAAGAGGTGCTACAAGAGCTAGCGCTAGATTATCCATTGCCTAAACTTTTGATTGAGCATCGAAGCCTATCCAAGCTGAAAGGCACCTATACGGACAGATTACCTGAGCAAAGTGATCCTTTAGATGGCCGCGTTCGTAGTTCATTCCATCAGGCGGTGACTTCAACAGGGCGGCTCTCGTCATCAGATCCCAATTTGCAAAATATTCCGATACGGACAGAAGAAGGTCGTCGGATAAGAAAAGCATTTGTAGCACCTAGAGGTTGGTCAGTTATGGCAGCTGATTACTCCCAAATTGAATTGCGTATTATGGCTCACTTGTCAAAGGATCAGAGTTTAGTTGATGCTTTTGCGCGAGGTGACGATATTCATCGCGCTACGGCAGCTGAGGTATTTGATTTACAACCCATGTTTGTTACAGACGAGCAGCGGCGAAGGGCCAAGGCCATTAATTTTGGACTGATTTATGGAATGAGTGCATTTGGCTTGGCAAGACAATTGGGGATTACGAGAGCCCAAGCTGCTGACTACATTGATCGTTATTTTGAACGCTATCCGGGGGTTCGAATTTACATGGACTCCACCCGCGCGATGGCACATGAGAAAGGGTATGTTGAGACTGTCTTCGGAAGACGACTAACGCTTCCAGACATTCACTCGAAACAAGTCCAAGTGCGGCAAGCGGCGGAGCGCGCTGCTATCAATGCACCGATGCAGGGGACTGCAGCAGACATTATTAAACGTGCCATGCTTGGGGTTGCTCAGCGTTTGATGAGTTCACATTTTAAATGTAATTTAATATTGCAGGTCCATGATGAACTGGTGTTCGAGGTGCATGATGAGGACTTGGAGTTCGTACGAGACCTAGTTCGAAGAGAAATGGAGTCGTCAGCTAATTTATCTGTGCCTCTTGTTGTGGAAATTGGCACAGGCCTAAATTGGTTTGAGGCGCATTAGAAATTCAAATAATTTTGAACTTTTTTAGATTTGTTGGGTCTTACTTAGATAACGTATAGAGCTTCCCTCTTTCGTTTTTCTGGCAAGACCTCTGCTGGAAGTTGAAACCCCGGCGTGAGCTACCGGGGTTTTTATTATCTAAACGCTTCCTTTCAGATGGCTGGTAACCCATTCAGATGCAGCCTTAATGCCAGTTTTATTAAGGCTGGAGAAGTTTAGTACAGTCGAATGCGGCCTCTCTTTTTGGACGTTAAGCCTCGATTTGGCTGCTTGATTACGACTCAACTTGTCGCTCTTTGTTAGTAACAGCAAAGTATTCATTCTGCGATGATCGGCAAAAGATAACAATTGTTGATCTAGGGCGGTCATTGGATGCCTGACATCCATCAAAAGCACAAGCCCAGTCAGCGTTCTGCGCTCTTCTAAAAACCTGCTTAAGCTTTTCTGCCACTGTTTTTTAACGCTTTCGGGAACTTTGGCAAATCCATACCCTGGTAAATCAACTAAAAAGCCACCGGTTCCAGGCACTTCAAAAAAATTGATCAATTGAGTACGGCCAGGGATTTTTGAGACTCTCGCCAAGCTTTTTTTCCCAGTCAATGTATTCAAAGCGCTTGATTTACCAGCATTTGAGCGCCCACAAAAGCCAACCTCTGGGCCACACTCTGGCGGACAATGATCAAGCGTTGGTGCGCTGACCAAAAATTCGGTTCTAGCGAGTAGCGGGTCTACCTCTGTATCGCGCACCTTGGTTTCAATCCTTAACTGCATAAATCTCAGGTGCAATGTATACTAGGCAATTGATAAAAGTACCGCTTTCCCCAAAAGAGATGAAACGAATGAAGCCTTTATTGCCCGCGATTGTATTAACCATGGCATCAACAATCGCATTTGCTGCTGAAAGTACGGTGCCTAAAGTGTATCTCGGGAATATCGACAAAGGTGGGGTCAAAAGCTCTACGTGTATCGCCTGTCATGGTGCTGACGGAAATAGTTCTGTTACAGATTATCCAAAATTGGCTGGTCAGCATCCAGGTTACCTAGCTTCAACGCTCAAAGCCTACAGGGATGGGTCGAGAGCTAACGCAATAATGCAGGGGATGGCTTCGGCCTTGTCGGACGAAGATATTGCTGACTTGGCTGCTTACTTCGCATCACAGGCTATTTCCAATGGTGCAGTTGAAGCCGACCTTCTTGCGCGCGGCAAACAACTTTATCGCTTCGGCGATTCCGCCAAAGGTATCAGTGCATGCACTGCCTGCCACGGTCCAACTGGTGCTGGCTTGGCATCTGCTAATTTTCCCTCGTTAAAAGGACAATGGGCTGCTTACTCTAAATCACAATTGAGTGCATTCCGAGATGGGCTAAGGGTTAACGTAATGATGAATGGGGTTGCTAAGAATATGTCTGATAAGGATATTAAGGCTATATCAAGTTATGTTGGAGGTTTGTTTTGATGTTTCGAAATATTGTTCGCGCCAGCCTGATTGGATTCGGCTTGTTAATGAACCAGTTCAGTTTAGCTGATGATTTCGAAGAAGGAGTTCATTATCGTACACTATCTAAACCAGTGGTTACTGCGGATCCGGATAAAATTGAGGTCCTGGAATTATTTTGGTATGGATGTCCTCATTGTGATCAGCTAGATCCCGCAATTAAAGCATGGGCTGGTGAACTTCCTAATGATGTTAATTTTGTTCACATGCCTGTTGTCTTTGGTCGATCATGGGAAATGCATGCACGTATTTTCTGGGTGGCAAAAAGCTTGGGCGTTCTTGATGAAATGCATGGGCCGCTATTTAATGCGATTCATCGAGAGGACCTGCGTTTACAGCGATTAGAAGATGTGGTTGAGTTTTTTGAGAGGTTTGGCGTAGCCCCTGATGTTGTGCGTCGAGAATTGGTTGGATTCGGCACCGAAAGTCAACTGAGGTTAACCGATTCTCGCGCTAGGACCTATGGTATCCAAGGTGTGCCCGCAATCGTAGTAAATGGGCGATATGTCACAGGCGTATCTCAGGCAGGTGGCGAGGAGCAGTTATTTAAACTTATGAATGAACTGATTGAAAAGTCGAGATAATAGTGTTGGATTCTAATTTATTGTGTGGGCAGATTGTGGTTCAGAAATCGATTAAATCTGATGCAGTTGCCTTTTGGTCTTTGAGTAGCTTAGCGTAGGTAGATCTCATAAGATCAATTTCGATAGTTAAATCAGGCACTAAACTAAAGACTTTAGTCCGTTTTATGCGGGCTCGCAATTCCTCTGTTTCTTGTTCATTGCGATACAAGTGAAAAAATCGAAGAAATTGTTTTTTATCATTCGACTCGATCTCATCTAAGGCAGAGGTACATGGAGTCACCCGACCGTATTTATTGCAGATACGATTTACTAATTTTATTTGAGTTTTCTTGTCATTTGGTAATCCTTTTTGACGATATAAGATCCGCACTATTTTCCCTTCGGGGTCATGCGTAATGGTCAAATATTGTTTAGCCGGACCCTGTACATTTTGAAAATCATCAACCGTATCGCCAATTTGAAGCCCCGCGATGTCCAGCGCCCATATACTTTGAGACAGTGAAGCAAGAACCGCTGCAGCGGCTAAATAAATTTTTAAAGAAGAGAATGTTTTCATAATAAGAAGCTTAACGCATTCATTTGCCTGATGTGTGTTTGAAAATGGTGTACACCTTGTCGAGACATGTCAGCGCTTCCTCAATTTGGGACTTAGAAATTATTAGAGGCGGTGCAAATCGGTGAACATTTGATCCGGCTACAAGTGTCAATAACCCTTCTGCCATCGAAAGTTTTACAAGTTCGGTTGCTCTTCCAGAAAATTCTTCGCAAAGCACGGCTCCGATTAATAGGCCTTTGCCACGAATAATTTTGAACATGTCATGTTTTTGATTTAGGTTCTTCAAACCGCGCACCAACTGTTCCCCGCGGCAAGTCACATTTTTAAGCAATGTAGGATCGCTAATCAATTCGAGTGCTTTTCCAGCGACAGCTGTACCTAGGGGATTCCCCCCGTACGTACTCCCATGTGTTCCTGTTACTAAATGTTCAGAGATCCATTCTTTGCAAAGCATTGCCCCAATTGGGAAACCGCAACCTAAGCTTTTTGCACTACTTAAAATATCAGGCGTAATATTACTATGTTGATAAGCAAACAGTTGTCCAGTGCGCCCCATGCCGGTTTGTACTTCATCTACAATGAGGGCGGCACTGACACGATCACAAGCCGCACGAATCACCTCAAAAAATTTAGGACAAATTGGTCGAACACCCCCTTCACCTTGGATAAGTTCTACCATAACTGCGCATGTTTTTTCAGAGATTTTCGTGTTGATTGCGTTGCAATCGTTAAACGGTAAATGGGTAAACCCACGTGGCATAGGTCCAAAACCTATCCGATAGTTTGGTTGGCCTCCCGCGGTGACTGTCGCGATAGTTCTTCCATGAAATGCATCATTAAAAGTGATGATTTCATTTTTTTCCTCTCCATACAGATCGTATGCAACTTTGCGGGCAGCCTTTATTGCTGCTTCATTCGCTTCGGCACCAGAATTACAAAAGAAGACCTTGTCTGCAAACGTTAGTTCAACGAGATGCTTTGCTAATTCGATTGCGGGTTCATTGGCGAGTACGTTGGACACGTGCCAGACCTTGCTTGCTTGCTTGCTCAGGGCCTCTACAAGCGAGGGGTGGCAATGCCCTAGAGCGCTGACGGCAATCCCGCCTGCAAGATCCAAATAGCGTTCGTTTTGTTGCCCATAAACTTCGCAGCCTTGGCCTTTCACAATTATGGCGTGCGGCATTCCATAATTGGGCGTCAGTACTTGCTGATAATCAGATAAGTCAGTCATAAAGCATGATCTCGATGTGAGCACAAACACTGCGGCCTAAGGCATTCAGATCATACCCGCCTTCGAGCATAGATACGATACGCGATTTGCTGTGACGATTAGCAACATCATTTATCATTTTTGTGATCCAGCGGTAATCGTCTTCAACTAGATTGAGGTCCCCCATGGGATCCTCGGTATGAGCATCAAAACCTGCTGAAATCAAAATTAGCTGAGGTTTAAATGAATCTAGGGGATCAAAGAAATCGTGCTCGACTTTCGTTCTAAAGTGACTCCCACTAGAGCCTGCGTGCAGTGGTGTTAAAATTAGGTGTTCGCCGGGAGTATCGTAATGACTGTTTGGATAATGTGGATGCTGAAAGGATGAGCACACCATGACTCTCTCGTCATCCTTAAAGATATCGATTGTTCCATTTCCGTTGTGCACATCAAAGTCAATGATTGCGATTCGATCAAGTCCGTAATGAATAATTGCATGCATCGCTGCGACGGCGATGTTATTAAAAATACAAAAGCCCATCCCAAGAGATTTTTCTGCATGGTGACCCGGTGGACGTATTGCGCAAAAAGCACGATCAATATCATTAGCCATCACTTTGTCGATTGCCTGGCATCCAGCTCCTGTTGCTAAGAGCGATGCTCTTAAGGAACCCAATCCCATCGACGTATCGCCATTGACTGGAATTAAATTGCCCTCAGATGCATTACGATCGATATTTTGAATCATATGGATATATTCAAGCGGGTGTACTCGTTTGACTAGTTCTAAATCTGCTGGCTCAGCACAATAGCGAATGAGATCACCTATTAGTCCCTGTGCTTGCAAGTTAGTATCGATGGCCTGCAGTCGCAAAGGGCTCTCAGGATGCATGTGGCCCATGTTATGAGCCATACAGTCTAGATGTGTGAAATATCCTACCTGCTTCATAGCGTCCTCGGGTTAGTCGCTAAATTGTATTAATGGCCAGTCCTTTCTTTTCGCGAGCGCGGCTAACGAAGCATCTGGATCGACTACAAACGCGCGATCTGCTAGCTCAAGCAGAGGAAGGTCGTTGATCGAGTCTGAATAAAAATGTATGACTTCAGCCTCTTTTTTTTGATTCCCTAGCCATACATCTAAGGCCTTTATTTTGCCATCTTTATAGGTGGGGATTCCAGTAAGCTCGCCCGTATATCGCCCGTCAGTAATTTCGAATTCACATCCGAGAAAACTATCAACACCGTGTAAAGCAGCGATTGGCTCTACAAGGAATGTATTCGTTGCTGAAATGATCATCGTGTGAAACCCTTCCTTCTTATATGCTTGGATGCAGGCGAGTGCTTTTGTTTGAAGTTGCGGTTCGACCACATCCTTAAGGTATTTGGCGCGCCATTGGTTTACTTGAGTAAGTGGGTAGTTTTGTAAAATCTCAGATGCAAATCGTTGATAGGCTCGAATATCTAAGCATGCGTTCAGATAGTCTTGATAAAAGCGCTCGTTATTTTTTTTATAGTAGCAAGCGTCAACAGCGTTGCGTTCGATGAGGAACCTATTCCAGGTTTCGTCGCTGTCAAAGGGAAGAAGCGTGTGGTCAAGGTCAAAAATTGCGAGTTTCATGAATGTGTCTTTTTAGTTTAATAGATTGTATTCAAGTTAAAAGAATGCGGGGGTTATAAGGGAGTTTCAAGTAATGATTGATCAGGACGGGTTTAGACTAAACGTGGGGATTATTTTAGCGCATCCAGTGGGCTCAGTTTTGTGGGCGCGGAGGCGAGGCGAGGACGCATGGCAATTCCCACAAGGTGGTATGAAAACTGGCGAAACTTTTGAAGAGGCATTATACCGTGAATTACATGAAGAGCTTGGTATCTCTCAGCATCAAGTGCTCTTGCTGGGACAGACTGCCGGATGGTTACACTACCGCCTGCCCAAGTCATTAATTCGCGCACGAGGGAAAAAAACTTGTGTTGGCCAGAAGCAGCGATGGTTTTTGTTGGCCCTAAATGATCCTTCCACACAGCCCATTCTAGACACAACTGAACAGCCTGAATTTGATGCTTACCAGTGGGTAAGTTACTGGTATCCACTTGGACAGGTGATCCCATTTAAACGAGACGTTTATAGACAAGCGATGAAGGAGCTTTCGCCAGCATTGCGTTGGTTTGAGCCAATCACATGCTAGATATCTTAAGACGCCTAGTCCAGTCTGTTACAGACGCGGAAACCCTAGATGAAGCTCTCTGTATTATAGTCACGCGAATCAAAGGCACCATGCAAACGGGTGTCTGTTCGGTATATTTGTTGGACGAAACCACAGACCGTTGGATACTCATGGCTACGGAGGGTTTAAATCCTGACTCCGTTTGCGTGGCAAGTCTTGGTAATGAAGAGGGCTTAGTTGGAACCGTAGGTTCCCGGGGTGAGCTGCTTAACTTGAACGACGCACCTAATCATCCAGCATTTCGATTTCTGCAGGAAACTGGAGAAGAAATCTTCCAATCATTTTTAGGCGTCCCAATTGTACACCAGCGGAGAGTTCTTGGTGTTTTAGTTGTTCAGCAAACGACTCGGCGAAAATTTAGTGATGACGAGGAAGCGTTATTGGTTACTGTAGCCGCGCAAATTTCAGCGCTAATAGCGCATGCTAAAGTTTCAGGCCGGTTGTATTTAAATGCAGCAGATGGCCAATGTCCGGTTGATGTTCATTTCAAGGGAGTTGCAGGGGTTTCGGGGGCTGCAACCGGCACTGCTTTTGTTCGAAAGCCTCCTGCAATTTTGCGCCGAGTGAAGGATTCGAAGACTGATCACCCAGAGCGTGAAGTCGAAGAATTTCAGTTAGCGTTAGCTGAGGTAAAAAGAGAGCTTCGTCAAATCAGCGATTCTTTATCTGAATATCTGGAGCGTAAAGAAACTGCCTTGTTTGATACTTATTTACGAATGCTCGAGGACCATACCTTGAGTGGAGAAGTATGTCAGCGCGTCCGATCAGGCGAGACAGCTGCAACCGCACTTAAACACGTTGTTCTCGATTTAGTATCTCGTTTTGAAGCAATGGACGATCCGTATCTTAGGGAGCGGGCCACTGATCTTTTGGATTTAGGCCGTCGCATACTTGCCAAATTATGGCATGAGGATGTCGAGTCAATCGAATATCCCGATGATTTGATCTTGGTAGCTGAAGAAGTAACTCCGGTTATGTTGGGCGAAGTTAATACGCGGTCCCTGAGAGCCATCGTATCTATCAAGGGGTCGGCTAATTCACATGTCGCAATCCTTGCCAGAAGTTTGGGTATTCCAGCTGTTATGGGAGCTGTGGACTTACCATTAAGTGAGATCGCAGGGACTTATTTAATTGTTGATGGATGGCGTGGAGAGGTCATTGTTGAGCCCTCTGAGCATGTATTAGCTGAGTATCAGAGGGCCATTGAGGACGAGGCCTCTTTGGAAACTGACCTAGAACAGATTGATGCAGGGGCCGCACAAACAAGTGATGGTTTTCGGATAAATTTGATGTTGAATGCGGGTCCATTTGGAGAGTTATCCGGCCGTCAGAGAAGCTGGATCGATGGTGTTGGGTTGTACCGGACCGAATTTATTTTCCTTGCCCGTCCCAGATTCCCAACCGAGGATGAGCAGGAGGGTGAGTATAGATCTGAACTTGAGATGTACGCGCCGATGCCAGTTGTTATGCGCACTCTGGATATTGGAGGGGATAAAAATCTTCCCTACTTCCCCATCGAAGAGGAGAATCCTTTTCTCGGGTGGCGTGGTATTCGGGTTACACTCGATCATCCTGAAATATTCCTGACACAAATTCGTGCGATGCTCCGTGCAAATATAGGTTGTGCAAACTTAAGAATTTTATTGCCAATGATTACGACTCTTGAGGAATTAAGAGCGTCTCAAGCGCTGATTAAGCGTGTGGTATTTGAGCTTACTACTGAGGGCTATCAGGTAAGCACCCCCAAAGTGGGCGTTATGATTGAGGTGCCAAGCGCCGTCTACATTGCGCGTGAATTGGCCAAAGAGGCAGATTTTCTTTCGGTCGGATCTAATGACTTAACTCAGTATCTCCTTGCCGTGGATCGCACAAATGCCCGTGTTGCAGATATGTTTGATGTATTTCATCCGGCAGTTCTCCGGGCTCTTGAAAAGACATCTAAAGCAGGAAAAGAGGCCTCCATACCAGTCGCCGTGTGTGGAGAGATGGCTGGGAATCCTCTGGCCGCAGTATTACTTGTTGGGCTGGGTTTTACCGAGCTCTCGATGTCCGCATCTACTCTGGCTTCAGTTAAGAACGCGTTACGCGCCTTCAGCATTAAAGAATGTAGCTTCCTCGCCAGCGAGGCGTTGGCCAGTGAATCAGGCGAACAAATATTATTGAACATAGCAGAGGCCTTCATAGCTAAGGAGCTCCGTTTACTGGTTGCTCCGAATTTGCGAGAAATAATTGAAGTGGTGCGTTAGTGGTAGAAATATTTATGTATTTACCGATAGGCGTTGCCGCCGGAATATTGGCAGGATTATTCGGAGTTGGAGGAGGCATAATATTTGTTCCAGCTTTACTGGTTGGCTTTGAATGGCTCCAAATGCCAGAATCTGTGTTAACCCATGTTGCTGTAGGAACTAGTCTGGCTTGCGTTGTTGTGACGGCTACTAGTTCTACTTTGGCACATCATCGAAAGGGGAGTGTGATTTGGCTGAGAGTTAAAGAGATGACTCCATTTTTGCTGGGGGGAGCAATTTTTGGAGCTTGGACGGCAGATCAGCTGAGCAGTTTCGTATTGCGGCTAATATTGGGCTTATTTTTGCTTGTTATGGCGATAAAAATTCTAGGTGAGAGCAAGCAAAAAGTTAAAGATCATCCGCAACAAGATCCGTCTTTTGTGATTATAGCGCTAATGGGGTCAGCTACCGGTTGGGTAAGCTCCATGCTAGGGATAGCTGGAGGGGCGTTGACAGTTCCATTTCTTAAAAGTTTTGGCTTATCAATCAGAAACTCAGTTGGGACGGCTTCGGCGCTCGGTGTTCCCATAGCATTAGCAGGCACGGCATCATTTATTTTTGTTGGAACAGATCACGAACAGCTTCCACCATGGTCTTGGGGCTATGTTTATTTACCTGCGTTTTTTGGTATCATAGTAACCTCTGTTTATAGTGCTCGCTGGGGCGCGAAGTTGGCTCATTTTATTGACCAGATTTTGTTGCAACGTTTATTTGGGTTGATGTTGTTATTTTTATCAATACGAATGATTTGGACGACAATATCTTGAGTACTTATATCAACCCCATTGCATTGGATTTTGGGTTTATCCAGATTCACTGGTATGGACTGATGTACGTTTTCGGTTTTTTGGGCGGATATGCCCTAGCTATTCGCCGGATCACCGCCGGTTCTTTTCCTATCACCCGGCCACAGATGTCTGATTTTCTTAGCTGGATTGGGCTTGGTGTTATCGTTGGTGGTCGTCTAGGGTACATGCTCTTTTACCAGCCACATCGTTTGATAAGCGAACCGCTGTCGCTGTTTTATCTGTGGGAAGGCGGGATGGCTTTTCATGGAGGTTTAGTGGGTGTTGTCGGCCTAACTTGGATCTTCTCAAAAAAGATTAAGGTCAGCCCGCTAGCGCTAGGTGATGCACTCGCGCCATTGATTCCGATTGGTTTAGGCTTTGGTCGTCTGGGTAATTTTATCGGTGGTGAATTATGGGGGCGACCAACTACTCTTCCTTGGGGTATGGTTTTCCCGAATGCAGGTAATCTCGCGCGGCATCCCAGCCAGCTCTATGAGCTTTTTTTGGAAGGTGTAGTCTTATTTCTTTTGCTTTGGTGGTTTTCCTTGGTCCCCCGTAGGCAAGGTCAAGTGACCGGATTCTTCTTGTTGGGTTACGGTATATTCCGCTTTAGTGTTGAATTTTTCAGAGAGCCTGACGCTCATCTCGGTTTTATCTGGTTGAACTGGATGACAATGGGACAACTACTAACGATTCCGATGATGCTTATCGGGTGCTGGTTATTATCTTTTCGGAAGGAGTCCGTCAGTGCGACCATATCTTGATTTGCTGCAGCTGTTGCTTGAAGGAGGCGCCAGGAAGGAGGATAGGACTGGTACAGGAACCCTGAGCCGTTTTGGATATCAAATGCGGTTTAATCTTGAGGAAGGATTTCCTTTGGTGACAACGAAGAAGGTTCATCTGAAATCGGTGATCCATGAATTGTTCTGGTTCATAGCGGGTGATACGAACACACGGTATTTAAGAGATCATGGGGTTTCAATTTGGGATGAATGGGCCACTGAAGATGGAGACCTTGGTCCTTTGTATGGCGCTCAGTGGCGATCATGGCCCAAGCCAAATGGAGGTGTTGTTGACCAACTGACAGAGGTTATCGAGGCAATTAAGGCCCGTCCCGACTCAAGGCGGCTCCTTGTATCGGCCTGGAATCCTTCGTTTCTTCCTGATGAAACTGAATCCCCGCAAGCGAATGTTGCTGCTGGTCGCATGGCATTGGCGCCCTGCCATACATTGTTCCAATTCTACGTGGCCGACAGTCTGCTTTCATGCCAGCTGTACCAGCGATCGGCCGACGTTTTTCTGGGTGTGCCCTTTAATATTGCAAGCTACGCTTTGTTAACACACTTGGTGGCTGATCAATGCGATTTAGGTGTGGGTGATTTCGTATGGACAGGTGGTGACGTGCACTTGTATCAAAATCATATCGTACAGGCACGTGAGCAACTGGCCCGAAGGTCGCGCTCATTGCCGACCTTGAGACTAATTCGTAAGCCTCCGTCTATTACTGATTACTGTGAGGATGATATCGTTATTGAGGGTTATGATCCGCATCCCCCGATCAAGGCGCCGGTGGCCATCTGATGCGGACAGCACTGATAGTGGCACGGGCCGATAACGGAGTTATTGGAATTGATAATCAACTCCCTTGGCACCTACCTTGCGATTTAAAGTACTTTAAACGCGTTACGCTTGGAAAGCCCGTCATCATGGGGCGAAAAACTTTCGAATCTATTGGTCGTCCCTTGCCTGGGCGAACCAATGTGGTGGTAACGCGTAATTCGCAGTGGTGGAGTGAGGGTGTTCATATTGTTGGCAGCATTGAGGATGCTTTAAAATTGTCCAGAGCTAAAGCACACATAGACGCTACTAGCGAGGTTATGGTGATTGGCGGAGCAACATTGTACCGAGAAGCTATGGACGTAGTGGACCGCTTGTATGTTACGCAAGTTCACATAAATGCAGTGGGCGATGCGTTTTTTGATGCGCCTGATAGTGACGTGTTTGCAAGATCTGCTTCGAAAAGTCACGCAGGCGATGACGTATCACCTGCCCATAGTTATGAGGTCTGGGATAGGATTATTCCTGATTAGTCGCCGTCAGTTATAGCTCCAAGACTGGCTGAGGACACAAGTTTTGCATATTTCGCTAATACGCCACGAGTCGGTGTTTTTTTCTCCATGGTCCAGAAATTTCTGCGGCGGTCAATCTCTGAAGCGTCTACAGCAGCAGTTAATGCATTAGTTTCTGAATCAATGGTGATGATGTCATCATCCTGAAGAAGTCCAATAGGACCGCCAACAGCTGCTTCTGGGGTTACGTGCCCGATTACAAAGCCATGAGATCCTCCGGAGAAGCGTCCGTCTGTAATTAGCGCCACGTCCTTGCCTAAACCTGCGCCCATTATTGCACTTGTTGGGGATAGCATTTCTCGCATACCCGGACCGCCTTTTGGTCCTTCATAACGGATAACAATCACAGAGCCTTTGTCAATTTTGTCATCAAGGATGGCTTTGAGTGCGTCTTCTTCAGAGTTGAAGCAACGCGCTTTTCCAGTAAATGAGAGCCCTTCTTTTCCTGAGATCTTGGCAACTGCACCTTCTGGAGCAAGGTTTCCATATAGGATGCGAAGGTGGCTATCTTTTTTTACAGGGTTATCGAAACTGCGGATAATTTCCTGAGTTTCTGGGTAGGGTTTGACGCTCGCTAGATTTTCAGCGAGGGTGCGACCAGTTACTGTCATGACGTCCCCATGCAGTAATCCTCGATCCAGCAAAATTTTCATTAGCGGTTGGATTCCACCAATCTCGATGAGTTCACTCATCAAGTATTTTCCAGACGGCTTCACGTCAGCCAGTACAGGAACGCGCCGCCCGATCGTTGTAAAGTCATCTAAGGTCAGGTCTACCTTGGCACACTGGGCCATAGCTAGTAGGTGAAGTACTGCATTTGTTGATCCGCCGAGCGCGATTACCAGAGTTACTGAATTTTCAAATGCTTTTTTACACACAATATCAGATGGTTTGAGATCCATTTCAATTAAGCGCATCACAGCTGCACCTGCGCGCTCACTGTCTTGTTTTTTATCTTCCGATACAGCTTCCTGTGCTGATGAGTTTGGTAGGGATAGACCTAGCGCCTCAATGGCGCTAGCCATCGTGTTGGCTGTGTACATACCACCACAAGATCCTGGCCCCGGAATTGCAGTTTTTTCCACTGCAATTAATTGGTCCTCGTCAATTGTTCCGGCCGCACGTTGCCCGACGGCTTCAAACACAGACACTATATCTCGCCGCTCAGCGCCTGGTTTAATGGTTCCGCCATATACAAAAACAGATGGCCGGTCTAGACGTAACATGGCCATGACACAACCTGGCATATTTTTATCGCACCCACCGATCGTGACAACACCATCGAAGCCCTGTCCTGCCGTGACTGTTTCGATTGAGTCGCAGATAACTTCTCTACTGACTAGGGAGTACCGCATACCTGGAGTCCCCATACTTATACCATCACTTACAGTAATAGTATTGAACACAAGAGCCTTGGCGCCAGCAGCATTTGCGCCTGCTGCGGCATAATCAGCGAGTTCATTGATGTGCATATTACACGGTGTGACCATACTCCAAGTGCTTGCAATACCTATTTGTGGTTTGTTGAAGTCCCCGTCACTGAACCCGACCGCTCGTAGCATCGCGCGCGAAGGTGTTTGAGCTAAACCGTCAACGATGACGGACGAATAGGGGCGACGTTTGTCGGTCATATGTGAGTCCTATATCTTTTTCTTTAAAATCAGCGAATTTCGTTGGTAATTATACAAGGCTTGCCGATTTTCGGGTAACGCTTTAATTGAAGCCTTCTTAAAGCCACGTTCCTTAAACCAATCGCTAGCTTGGGTTGTAAGAACGAATAGATCTTTTATATTTAAAGTGCGGGCATACTTTTCTATGTATGTAAGTAATTTTGTTCCTATAGATTGTTCAGTGGTCGCCTGATCCACTGCTAGCGCCGCCACTTCGGCGGAATTTTCGTCTAGCGGATACAGCGCAACTGAGCCAAGAATTCGCCCATCTTGTTCAATCACATAGAAATGATTGATTTCAGCCTCTAATTTATCGCGCGAACGTTCAACTAAGTCACCTTTCTCTTCCAGGGGGGCCAATAAATGGATTAGCCCTGGCAAGTCATCGATACAAGCCTGCCTAACAGGAGCTGTTGGCTGAGAAGCAATGAGCGTTCCAGTTCCTTCTGCGGTCATTAACTCCTCTAAGATAGCGCCATCGCTACTTGCATCTATCAAGTGGCATCGCTCTACTCCGTTTCGGACAGCACGTTCTGCGGCATCGAGTCGACGTTTCATTTCGTCAGTCTGATTTGCGTGAGTAACTTTAATTAGTGCCAGCGCAACCTCAGAAATCCGTTTTCCATCGGAATCGACGCAGTGCGGAGTTTCCCCCATCAAAATCAGTTTGTCGGCACGCAAAGCAATAGCAGTTTCTGATGCTAATTCTTCGCTGGCTAGATTATAAAGTTCGCCTGCAGGTGAGTGGGCTAGGTGACTTAGGTACACAATAGATCCAAGCTCGAGCTGCCGGGTGATAGCTTCAGCATCGACCCTGCGTATCGATCCTGTTAGTTTGTGATCTACTCCTTCAAAAATCCCTAAAGGTTTTGCTGACACAAAATTTCCTGCGACCAGCGAGGCATTGCCGCGAATACGATGTTGGGCCCGCATATAAAGTCCGTAAATCCTTTGTCTATTTTGGCCGGACAAATTTATGATGCGTTCTAGAAGTATTTTGTCTGTGATACGACGATGACCGTGATATGAACTGGCCAACTTTTCTATTTGAATGTGCCAATTAATCGCAGCACGTGTACTCTGTACTAATACGAGACGAATCCCCAGAGAGTTCAGCAAAACAAGGTCTTCGACCAGTCGGCTGACGGTAGACTCTGTGCGGTCTGTATCCGATAGCAAAACCACAAATGTTTTGTATCTGAATTGCTCGATGTAGGGGCCAGCTTCCCGAAGCCAGGCGACTAAAGGCTGCGTTTGAATGGGTAAACTCCTTGTCTCCAGGGGAATTGTGCGATGAATTTGGGATCAACTCCAGAGACGATTGAATTGGAGCTTAAATTAGGGGTGAGAAACTGCGACGTTTCAGCCGTCAATTTGGCCTTGAGCTCTGTACTGAAACGGGTAACAGATAAATCAACGGCTGTATTGGATAATTTCTATTTTGACCGCGCGGGTCAATTGCTTGAGCTCGGCATCGCGATTCGAATTCGTTCTGTTGGTGAACTTCATGAAATGACTGTAAAGGTCCGTGAGCGTGATGAGGGAGGGTTGACTCAGCGGCGGGAGTGGAATTTCCCAATTGACGAGCAAAAACTAAATTATGATCTACTTAGTAATCTTCCATTACCGGAACCAGCACTTCATCTGTTAAGACAAGAGACGCTGGGCATAGTGTTTGAGAATAGTTTGGAGCGGACGGATTGGCTTATTGAGATGAATAGGTGTGTTGTCATGATGTCGCTTGATTTGGGCTCTGTAAGGGCGGGATCTCAGCAATCGCCTGTCTCAGAACTTGAGTTCGAGTTAGTTTCTGGCGAGGTGGATCAACTTATTGAGCTTGGATGTGATGTGTCAGATCTTTTGCCAAGTTTTATGGCGGTGATCTCTAAGGCTGAGAGAGGCGATCGACTTATTCGGCGTGCCAACCCAATTTGTGACCCGAAAGCAAAGAACAAACGTGAGTGGTTGTTCAGGTTAAGCAGGGCATTAGATTCATTGTCGGGACCAAATGAATCAGAAGCGGTTAGAGCTCTTGAGGCAATTAAAAATTGCAGTGCACAGACTCGTTTTGTTGCTGGGCTGATTAGAGGTGAATTGCCCGCTGGGCTAGCTCGTTGGATGATCAAGCGTTCACTAGAGACAGATAATGAGTCCGATTGAGTATTCAGGATTTTTAAAGCGATGGACTGAACGGTATGATCCAGACCTCATCTGGATCAATGGGTCTGGCAGTGAGCCACCAACTGCCGAGATTATTACCAAGTCATGGAACAGGCTAGGCACACTAAAAACGTCTGAATTCGATTGTCAGGCGAGACAGCTTCGGAACCAAATGCAGGCGGGGCTGATCTATCGGCTGCTGTCAGGCCGGGATCGTTTTGAGAGTACCGTTCGTGTTACAACTCTCTTGGCTGAGGCTGCCCTTAACGCGAGTCTTGCGCACCACAGCAAGCTCTTGGAGCAGGCTTTTGGCGAACCTTCTCCGGGTGGTTTTACAATACTTGGCCTGGGGAAGCTTGGTGGCAGCGAGTTAAACCTATCTTCGGACATCGATATCTTTTGTGTGTTCGCCAAAGATGGTGAGACAGCCGGCCCACGTGTGCGAGAGCATGGTGACTATTTTATGAGGTTAACTCAACAATTAACGAAGTCACTGGATGCACAAACTGTGGACGGATTTGTCGCGCGAGTTGATCAGCGATTGAGGCCATGGGGGTCGTCTGGACAACTGGCTATGCCGGTAGCTGCTTGCGAAGATTACTACGAGATAAATGGTCGAGAGTGGGAGCGGTTTGCACTACTGAAAGCGCGTCCCGTCGCTGGTGATTTAGAATTGGGTTATGCGCTTCTGAAAAGTCTGAAACCATTCATGTATCGCAAATATCTCGACTTCGGGGTTTTTGAGTCCATCCGCGACCTGAAGTCTAAGATTGAGGTTGAAGTTCGACGAAACGGAAGTGACAAAAATGTGAAAGTTGGTCGTGGCGGGATTCGCGAGATTGAATTTATTGTACAGTCTATGCAGTTATTGCGAGGCGGCCAAATTCCTTCACTTCAAGTCCGGGGGTTTCTGGAAGCGCTAGATGCATTAATCGCGGTGTCGGTCATAAGTGGCGTAGAGGGCAAACAACTCCGTGATGATTATTTATGGCTTCGGTACGCTGAGCATGTCATCCAGGCAGAGAGCGATCAACAAACTCAAGAACTGCCTTCTGATTGTGGCCCAATGGCTGCGGTTATGGGCTTTGAGTCTGCAAATTTATTTGAGTGCCATCGTGCTGAAGTGACCGATCGAGTTCATGCTTCATTCGATTTATTTATGCGTAGGGAAAAGTTGGACGAACCTCATTCAAAATGGGTCAATGAAAAAGTGGGTCAGCATTTAGAATTGCTTCGAGATGATCCAAGTTGTGAACGTCTAGAGCCGATCGCGCGAGGTAGACTCCTTAAGCTAGTGGAACAGCTGGGCCCAGAGTTGAGTGACTATCCAATTGTAGTAACGGAGCGGATGGTTCGTTTCATCGAAACGTGCACTCGTCGAAGTGTTTATCTGTCATTACTGTCCGAGAGTTCATCGACCCGTCAGCGCATGCTTGATATTTTGCATCGATCGTCTTGGGTGACTGACCGCTTGATTGAAATGCCAGCACTATTAGATGAGCTATTAACCTTAAAGCCTGACGAAGTTATTTTGTCACGTGAAGCTATTGGCCAAGAGCTAACGATGCGTATGCAGCGCGTGGACCCTGGTGACTCAGAACGTTTAACCGAAGTTTTAGTCCAGTTTGCTCGTGGATCTGCCTTTCGGATCGCCGTGTTTGAGGCACGCAAAGAAGTGTCTTTGATGCGCGTATCTGATCAGTTAACTTGGATTGCTGAGGCTGTCGTTACTGAGGTCTTGCATTATGCATATCGAGAAGTTGTGGTAAAGCATGGCAAGCCGGTGCTCTTAAGAGAGGCGGTGCCAAACAGTCTAGGCCTCTCAGTTCTTGGTTATGGAAAACTAGGCGGTATTGAGATGAGTTATGGCTCAGACTTAGATTTAGTTTTCGTACACGGTGTAGACCCAGATCTATTGACTGATGGAGAGCATGCAGTCGAGGGCGCAGTTTTTGTGACTAGAGTTATTCGACGTGTAATTTCGCTTTTGGAAACTGCAACACGCTTTGGACGGTTGTATGAGATTGACACTCGATTGAGGCCGTCAGGTCGTTCAGGGCTCATGGTTTTAGGGGTTACCGCCCTAAAGAAATACCTCGATGAGTCTGCGTGGACTTGGGAGTTACAAGCTTTTGTTCGAGCGCGTCCGGTAGCTGGAGATGACTGGTTGAATGAACGCCTTGAGTCTCTGCGGACGGAAATACTCAGGCAACCTCGAGATGCCATTCAATTGCTGAACGACGTGGTTCAAATGCGTGAAAAAATGCGATTGCACCTTCCTAGCGACGTAAATAACGAAATTTTTGACTTGAAGCATGACCGAGGAGGTATCGTCGATATAGAATTTATGGTGCAATATCAAATCTTGGCAAACGCAGAGGCTTATCCAGAACTGGTTGCGTATACGGATAATATCAGACAACTTGACGGCCTCTATGCTTCGGGATGCATCACGTTTTCTGATTCGGACAGCTTGCAAAAGGCTTATAAGCATTACCGAGCACTGAGTCACGGAGCTATATTAGCTGGTCAAGAAGGACAGGTTAAGGCTCATCTGGTCAGAAGTGAACGCGACGTGGTTGAGGGTCTTTGGGTGCAGTGGATGACTTCTTGAATGAATGAATGGGAATAAAAATGCAACAGAATTTTGCTGATAGAGATGGCTTGATTTGGTTCGACGGAGAACTAAAGCCGTGGCGTGAGTGTCAGACCCATGTTTTGACCCACACTTTGCACTATGGCCTTGGGTGTTTTGAGGGAGTGCGTGCTTACGAGACGACTGATGGCGCAGCTATTTTTCGACTTGCCGACCATACCCGACGGTTGTTCGACTCAGCCAAGATATTGGGGATGGATATTCCTTACTCGATGGATCAAATAGACGCCGCTCAAAAAGAAGCCGTTGCATCGAATGATTTAGATCATGCCTATATCCGACCAATGGTATTTTACGGTTCTGAGGGTATGGGGCTCAGGGCAGATGGCTTAAAGACTCATGTGATTGTGGCCGCTTGGACTTGGGGATCTTACATGGGCGAGGAAAATATGAACCGTGGTATCAAGGTTCGTACTTCAAGTTACACACGTCACCACGTCAACATCAACATGATCAAAGCAAAAGCAAATGGTAATTACATGAACTCAATGCTGGCTTTGCAAGAAGCATTGGCTAGCGGTGCGGACGAAGCGATACTTCTGGACGCGGAGGGCTATGTTGCGGAGGGTTCTGGTGAAAATATTTTCATCGTACGTGATGGAGTGATTTATACGCCGGAAAATAACTGTCTTGATGGCATTACGCGAAAAACTATTTTTTCTTTAGCCAAAGAGCACGGTCTGGATGTGAAAGAGAAACAGATCACACGTGATGAAGTAGTGATCGCCGATGAAGCATTCTTCACGGGAACAGCAGCCGAGGTGACCCCGATTCGTGAATTAGATGACCGTCCTATCGGAAGTGGGTCGCGAGGACCAATTACTGAGATGCTGCAGTCTGATTATTTTGATTTGGTGCACGGCCGCAATGAAAAATTCAGCGAGTGGGTGACACTCGTTAAGGACTAGTTGATGCCAACCTTAGTGGTTGGCCCAAACTGGGTCGGCGATATGATTATGGCGCACGGGCTGATTTCGTATTTGAAAGCAAAACGGCCCGATGATTCAATACACATGTTAGCCCCGAGCTGGAATCTTGATGTAGCTCGTCGCATGGACGAAATTGATCAAGTGGTTGAGCTTCCTTTTGACCATGGTGAACTCAAATTAAAAGAACGCTGGAAATTTGCTAGAAAGCTGCGAGCGGCGAGCTATCACAGGGCATTTGTGCTCCCCAATTCCTTTAAATCGGCCTTGATCCCTGCGATGGCTGGGATTTCTCGGCGTATCGGGTGGCGTGGTGAATTTCGCTATAAACTGCTAACGGATATACGCGTTCTTCATGAGTCTCGTTTTCCGAGAATGATTGATCGCTATATGGCCCTTGGATTTCCAGAAAATCTCGCCTTATCTGCAAATCAATTACCTGAAGCACCACTTTATCCCCAATTGTCGATCAATGATAAAGCGCAAGCGCGTTTGATAGATCGTTACGGCTTAGACGTGCACCGACTAGTTGCGGTCTGCCCTGGGGCAGAGTTTGGTCCCATTAAGCAGTGGCCTTTGGAAAACTATGCATCACTCGTAAATGAATTACTGGCATCAGGACATCAGGTAGTGCTGCTTGGATCACCAAATGATGTAAAAGATTCTGAAATGATTATTCAGGATCTTTCTGCTTCAGCTAAGGACGCACTGAAAAACCTCACTGGCAAAACGTCAATTGCTGAGGTTATTGATATTATTGGCCTCGCGCAAGCGGCTGTCACAAACGATTCTGGGCTCATGCATGTGGCGGCAGCAACGGGATGTTCTATCATTGCTTTGTTTGGCCCATCTTCTCCATTACATACGCCACCGCTTAGTAAAAAAGCAGTAATTCTGGAGAGCGCCTCGGGAAATATGTCTGACATTTCAGTAGATGATGTTTTCGATGCACTGAGCAATCGAATTCAGTTGATTGTCTAGTGCGTGTACTTGTAGTGAAAACCTCATCGATGGGAGACTTGGTTCATACGCTGCCTGCGTTAACTGATGCCTCTAAAGCAATTGGTGAAATCCGTTTTGATTGGATTTGTGAACCGGCATTTGCTGATATTCCTCATTGGCACCCTGCAATACGCGATGTTCTTCAAATTCCACTTCGGATGTGGAAAGGAAAAATTCATCACTTGCTACTTTCGAATGAGTTGGCCAACTATAAAAAAAAATTATCGGGTGACAGATATGACGCCGTAATTGATGCTCAGGGCTTACTAAAGAGCGCATATTTTGTCACTCGATTCACAAAAGGTCCAAAACACGGATTTGATTGGCATTCATCGCGGGAAAGTTTTGCTTCAGCAGCATATGACTTTAGGCATCGCATTGATCGGTCCAATCATGCCATATCAAGGATACGTGAGCTATTTGCAAAATCACTTGGTTACCCAATACCTGACTCCTTCCCCGATGCGTCAATTGATCTTATGCGATCAACTGAAAAGACCGATCGTTTGGTGCTTATCACTCGAGCCAGTAGGCAAGCTAAGTGCTGGCAATCAGTAGATTGGCGCAGAGTAATCGAGTGTGCTTTGCCTCAGTTTTCAGAGGTTGTTTTACCCGCAGGAAGTGATGCTGAATTTGAGGCAGTTGCCAGTATGTGCAAAGGATTACCGGTTCGCATCCTAAATCAGCTTCCGCTAAAAGATGTCGCATTTGAGATTTCGGGAGCTCGCGCGGCGGTCTCAGTCGATACAGGTTTGGCGCATGTGGCTGACGCACTTGGAATTCCGATTCTTGCACTCTACGGTCCAACAAAGCCAGGCTTGGTTGGTCCTGTTGGCGAAAGGTCACGGACGATAAAGAGCTTGTCGGGTAAGATGTCAGACATTTCAGTAGATAAGGTGATGCACTGGGTTAGTCAAAGTGATACAGAGTTTGCCGAGTCAGGTCGGGGTTAGTTTTAAATCTTTTATGCATCCACATGTATTGCGAAGGATTTTTTCGTAGTGCCTTTTCAATTTTTTGGTTGAGCTCACGAGCGTTTTCTTCTTCATCCTCCTTTGGATAGTCGTCTGACATCGGGATAAATTGCATTTGGTAAATGCCTGACTTATCTCGATATAAGTCTAAAAAAATTGCTTTAGCACCAGATATTCTAGTCAGGCGTGCAGGAGTTGTTACGGTACATGCTAGGCGCCCAAAGAATGACGCAAAGACTGAACCATTCGGTCCCATGTCTTGATCTGGACCAAACCAAACGATCTCACCATCTTTAAGATATTTTGTGATGTTACGAAGCGCGCGCACATCAACCAGCTTCGCGTAGCGGCCACGGCCTCGACGTACAGCTTTATCAAAAAGTTTGCTATCGTTGGGCCGATAACTAATTACAAAAGAACCGCTTACCGCATAAATTAAGGGTGCAACTAAATCTAGCATACTGTAGTGAGGGCAGAGTAATAGTATGCCTTTTCCGCTAGCTTGTTGAAGATATTCGGCACCTTTTACACAGTAGCGGTTATGAATGAAGTTGGTTGGTTTATGCCATGCCCAGGCAGTCTCGACCAGGCCGATTCCATTCTGCTGAAAAGACTGTTTGACCAACATATTTTGTTGTTGCTCATCCAAATTTGGAAAACACAAATTAATATTACGAGCACAGATTAAACGACGATTTGTAGCTTTATAATATAAAAATATCCCTATCAGGCGTCCGACAGCAATACCTAATGGGGGAGGTAGGGCGGCTAATAATCTGACTAAGCCTAGCCCTAGCGCCGCTATAGAAAAGCCCATAATTTATCCGGTTGGGTTCAGTGCTTAAGGCCGGTACTATAGCAAAGTTAGAATCATTAGAGAGACCTTCTGTGTCACATATGTTTTCCGCGTCGCGGGTATTAGTGGTTGGTGATGTAATGTTGGATCGTTACTGGCATGGAAATGCAGAACGTATTTCCCCGGAGGCGCCTGTCCCGGTGGTAAGAATTACTCACGATGAAGCTCGCCCAGGTGGTGCAGCCAATGTTGCCTTGAACCTGGCTTCTTTAGGCGCATCTGCTTCCTGTGCAGGCTTGGTCGGGCAGGACGCAGAAGCGGACCTGCTAGAGCAAACCATGTTAAATCACAACGTTGAACCCCTCTTGATACGTGTCAACCATCGAACGATCACAAAGCTCAGGGTATTGAGCCAGGCGCTCCAGATGATTCGGCTGGATTTTGAAACACCTTTCGAGTTCAAAGATGCAGAAAAATTGGCTAATTCGGCGGTACTAGATGAAATCACTGCATTGGTATTGAGCGACTACGCTAAGGGTAGCTTACTCCCTCAGCCACTTATTCGGGAAGCTAACCGTCGA
>CAZFNA010000007.1:0-11301 GCA_964520465.1 uncultured Pseudomonadales bacterium
CAACGACACCAACGACACCAACGACACCAACGACACCAACGACACCAACGACACCTGTAACTTCCTATATCCCTAAAGGAACGGAGATTGGCTCTGAAAATAGTGACCAGTTGATTGGCACAGCAGAAGCTGATGAAATCGAAGCCTTGGGAGGGAATGACTTTATTATTGGGTCTGAAGGTAATGACATAATTCGAGGCGGTACTGGTCGAGATGTTATCCAGTATACAAGCTTGTCATCAGACGAGGTCACGTTTTCGAGGGCTAACTCTGTCGTCACGGTAGAATCAGTCAAGTTCGGTACGGATAAGCTGTCGGACGTCGAACGAATTCAGCTGGAAGACAGGTGGTATGCGCTAGATACTTCCGAAAATGCGGGTGACGCGGCAAAGATAATCGTGGCGGCATTTGGACGCGATTTGTTGCCAGACTATTTTAGTGTTGGGCTGGCGTTGGCTGATTCCGGCCAGAACCTCGAGCAGCTATCAGCAGTGATACTGAACTCTGGATTACTTCCTGCTGATAACTCAGAATTCCTGACCACAATATGGAAAAATTTGTTAGACCGTAAGCCTAATCCACTGGAAGAAGCGGTATATCTCGGTTATCTAAACGATGGCTTGTATTCTCAGGGCGAATTATTGGCAATTGGCGCGAACACAAGCTACGCAGAGTCTTATATGCTTGGTTTCGCTAAAGATTTTGTGGGGCTGCCATACAACCCCGGGCTGGCTTAGCTTACTTGTGTTCGTCACCATCAATCGGCAGGCGCCTTCATGCTCAACTTGGAGATTGATAACGTCTGGCTTCGCTAGCGAAGGTGGGTTGGTGTAAGAGTTCGGCATACCTTGATTTAAGATCTAGTCACTTATTACAATTATTAAGTTTTGAGATTAGAAGGCAGCTAGAGCCGATCATTTTTTATCTGAGACTCTCACTCTTTTTTTTATCACTACTGGTCTGAAGGTAGGCTAAACGTGGATCAATTCACTGAGTTTGACTGGGTCGTTTACCCAAGTATTTCGTTCGTTTGTTCTATATAGTTTATGCCAGCCAAGACCAGTTCAGCATGCGAGTGTAAATCGGCCCACTCTTCAACATTGCTTAATTCAGCCGCTGTCAGCTTACTCGACAGTTGGAGATTTTCCGTGATGGAGGTTGCGAGCTGTTTTGAGTTTGTTTGACAGCTACCTGAGTAACCTGATTCAACGAGTAGCCTGTTAACGACGCTCAGATCATCTGTCTCATGCTCGAACCATGCGCGAGCTCTGCCAGCATATTCGTCCGCCGCCGATGAACCCATCAGAACTTGGATTCCCTTGTGGACCAGTCCGTACATTTTATCATTTGATGTATAAATGGTTGAGTTAGGTGTGATGATGACTTCAAAGTTTAGAAGTCGTGAACTGTTTCCGTCTTGCCAATAGATCGTGGCGTCTCCGCTATCACTATCTAAGGCTATTTGAGAGGTAGGATCTTTTATTATGGCCTTATCAAAACCGTCAAGACCGTCTATAATCTTATTTATAGGGTCAATCAGTACAAGGTTGTTCAGATCAGATAATTTTGTGCCATCTTTCATGATTGAATTACTCGGCGACTGATCTTGATCTACCAATACAGTCTCGCTGACATCGTTGGCTCGAGCGAACTCACCGATCAGCTCAAGAGAATCGCTCGTCAATCTGGCTGAGTACGTGTCGGTGCTGACGATACCGACTACTTGGTAGCCATTCTTAGTTAACGTGAACAAGCCAGAACCAGAGTCACCCTGGAAAATTTTATGTGTGGTTTCGTAGAGATCGTCCCTCCTAGCAAACGCTAGTCCACGACTCACCTCTAATGTGTTGGCCCCGGATATATTTCCATAGCCTGGTTGCGTTACCACAGCATGACTTGAGCCAATATCCAGGTCTGCGAATGAGTTCTCTGAAAAACTGAGCTCCATGCTGCCGAGGACACCTAAATCCTTGCCAATTAGACTGTATTGGCCTTCTCCATTGCGATCTGGATCAGGATCTCCGACGATATCGGCCCTGAAAGAGTCTGATTCAAAGTCGGTAATGGAATATTGATTTGTGTTTGTTGAAATACGGATACTATCAACCAGCCCATCAAGTACAGGTGCCAATACATGTGCGGCAGTCAGGATCGAGTTTGCGTCTACGATAACTCCGGTTCCGGTTACTCTGTTTCCGTTATCCAACATCAGTTCGATTTTTACGGTTGAATTTGCAGGCAGATTAGTGCTCGCAAAACCATGAAGCAAATTGCCCCGATTTTCTAACCAATACTTTCCGACTAGCTTTCTTAGACTCATATACATTTCAAAATTTACTAAATTCTTGACGAGTATACCTGACACTCAAAGTTTTGAAAAATTTATCCTTTTCTCTGAAAATGCACCTAGCGCAACTCGCTTGGGCCTCCAAATTACACGATTTGCTACAGCAATAGGCTATCCAAAAGTGGTCGTCACAAGAAAATTTGATAAGGTGGCTAGTCTAACGAATCAATAAAGCGCGTTTATTTGATCCATATTGAGGTTTAAAACAGCTTCGCGTTTAACCTTTTGAGTTGGTGTGAGTAACCCGTTATCTGTTGAACATATCGTATCTTGAACCACAAATTTTCGGACACGTTCTGTTTGATTTAAGCCTTTATTTACGCGCTGAACAGCATCATTCAGCAGGGATTCACAGTTGGATTTCGCGAGGGTTTCAGCCGTCGGAATAATCACTGCACTGAGCCACGGTTTGCCATCGCCAAAAATTACTGACTGCTCGATTTCAGCTTCCGTCGCGAGCAGCATCTCGATTTTTGATGGGGCAATATTTTCACCACCTGACGTAATTATCAGATCTTTCTTTCGACCTATAATTCGTATGAATTGATCTTCATCAATGTGCCCAAAATCACCAGTATGTAACCAGCCGTCGATTATCGTACTGGCAGTCGCCTTCGGGTCCTCCCAGTATCCATTCATCAGGATATCGCCTCTAACTAAAATCTCTCCGTCATCAGCTAGCTCGACCTCAATGCTGTCGAAAGCAGGCCCCACACTATCCAGTTTGATCCAGTCAGGCCTATTGACGCTTATGAGTGGACTAGCCTCTGTCTGCCCATATCCTTGGATAATGCCTACACCGAGTGCTGTGAAAAACTCTCCAACCAGTGGATTGAGCGCAGCGCCACCAGAAATAAAGTACCGAATGCGTCCTCCAAATCGAGCGCGCACTTTTTGGCGGACAACTTTATCCAGGATTCGATCCAGTATGACCTCACCCAGAGATAAGGTTTCTTTAGCAATGTGTTTCTTTCCAAGACGCAGGGTCTGATGAAACATCCACTGCTTAATGCTAGATGCATTTTTTAGTTGGGCGTTAATCCGACCGTAGAGCAGATCATAAAGTCTTGGCACCGCGGTCGCTACCGTTGGAGCGACCTCTGGTAAATACTGCTGGAGTTTCTCTGGCGATTCACAGAACCAAAGTTCGCTCCCCATTGCTATCGGCATATGTAAACCAGCTGTATGCTCGTAAGCGTGTGCCAGGGGTAGAAATGAGAGAAATCGGTCTTTATCGCCGAAATTAAATCGATTTAAAATCTCGAGTGCGGCATTTATGTTCGCGCTAATCGATCGATGAGACAACATTGCTGCTTTGGATAGGCCGCTGGTCCCAGAGGTGAATATTAAGCAGCAAGTATCACCGTCATTAGCCGGATGTAACGCTGAGTCGCCAGATGTTGTGGTTGATAAAAGATTTGTCCAGTCGCTGACTTTTAGGTCGCGCTGAACCAGGATTGGGTCATGTGCTTCTAAGTCGCGGCTCCAGACCCAATCCAGGTCTTTGCACTCAGCAGATGCTTCTAGGCCTCGTTCAGTCAGCTCTCTTGTGGAGCTGATAAGGCCCTTGGGCCTAACCAGATCGAAAATATGCCGAAGATCAGCCACAGTGTGTGTCACGTAAGCGGGCACGATAAGAGCACCGATCCCCATGACTGCTAGGTCAAATACTGCCCATTCTGGACAATTTTCTGCAATTATGACAACTCGATCACCCGGCCCAATGCCGGCATCTCGAAGTCCAGCCATTGCATTTTCGACTTGCCCTGCTGCTGCCGTCCATGAGATCGGATTCCAGCCGTTGGCGTCTCGATACGCGAAACAAGTTTTATCGCCGTACCGAACCGCCTGCTCAAAAAAACGCCCAGTGAGTGTTGTCACTATAACGGCATTCTTATACCGAGCGAGAGGATATTGAAACTCGATTGAGCGGTTGCCTTGGCGAACACACCGGTCGACACTTCGCGGTTAATATTGGAGTCTTCCACTTGAATGCGAGTGTAGGCGAAGTCCCAGATCATTCCGGTGTCCATAGTTTTTGACAGGCCAAATGCGAGCCAAGTGCGGTCGCCATCTGGCGTGGTGAAACTACGGTCTTTATCGTTAGTCGGCGTGGGGTCTAAATGAATTCCTGCGCGAGCCACGTATCCATTGCCATAATTATGTTCTGCGCCGACTGAGAAGGCGGTTGTGTCAGAGTAATTTTGAGCTGAGTTGCTGGTTTGGGTGCCGAGGGGCGGGCCCCAGTTTGTCGCGATCGCTAGTTTGTCGTATGCGCTCCAGCCGTAGCGAGTGGCGTCAAACATTAGGTTAGTCGTGTCTGAAATTGGCGTGATCAAGGACACGGATAACATGCTTGGTAGGTTCAGGGTGCCACCTGCGCTGTAGGAGCCGGCCGCGATTGGGACTGATCCAACTCCCGGAACCGGCATCGCGAAAGTATTAGATATGGTGTTAGTGCCTTTAATATCATGGCTAGTCGATTTTTTGAAAGCGACTCCTAAGACGCCGCCACTTTCTAAATCAACTTGGGCTCCAATGGTCAATCCAAAAACCTGGGAGTCACCCTTTAGGGTCGCTGTGCTTGTTGAGTCTCGTCCGATCAAAACAGATGACACTAGCTTCTTTTGCTCGATATCTGCGCTCTGATAAACAACAGACGCGCCAAGGCGTGTGCTTTCGTTTATCTGGCGCCCGTAAGCGAACGAATAATCGATGGTCTTAAGTTTCGTCTTGTAAGAGTCAAGCGCGCCAACGAAGTCATCTTTATATTCGTTTTTTGATCCAAATGGAGCGCTGATTCCAAAGCCGAATACTCCGTCTCCATAGGGGCGGGTATAGTAAAAATTTGGAATAGTGGATGTGTCTAGAGGATCTTGGGCACTAATCGATAACGCGCCTATTGCCTGAGTACCAGTTACAGTCTGGTCGGGTATTAGTATATGAACCCCGCCCTCCATCTGGGAGCCCATTGAAGCAATTCCGGCTGGATTGAAATAAACGCTAGACGCTACATCAGTCCGGGCCGCTGCTCCTGCAAAGGCAGCACCCTGAGAAACAATTGACTGTTCTTTAAGATAAAACCCAGCGCTGTGAGCGAATGGGACGACTGCCAGGGCGCAGATTGCGCCAAATAACCATCTACTCATGATTTCATCCTTGTTATTAGCTTCATAAATATCGAGTTAGTGTGCCAAAAAAAGTTACAAAAAACACCTTAATCGAGCTCTAGCGTATTTCTTCATTGCATCAACCGATCAGTCGAGGGCTATTTTTGCGTGCATCTTTTACACTTTTCAGTGCTTTGGTATCGGTACTCACGGTATCCACTTTACCTTGAAAAAGATTTTCTGGCCTTGCGACTGTTTCCAAATCAGGCCTCCTTATAACTCTCATCCTTCTTTAGTATAGTTAACGTTTTATCAGACAGGTGACTTATGAGCTCACATCGAATTGCTGTATTAGCTGGGGATGGCATTGGCAAGGAAGTGATGCCAGAAGGAATACGCGCTTTGGACAGGGTCGCATTGAAATATGATATTGATTTGCACTTTGATTACTTTGATTTTGCGTCTTGTGATTACTACCTTGAACATGGGCAGATGATGCCGGATAACTGGAAAGAAATCATGATCAGTTATGACGCGATTTATTATGGCGCTGTTGGTTGGCCAGAAACAGTTCCTGACCACATCTCCCTATGGGGCTCACTGATTCAGTTTCGTCGTCAGTTCGATCAGTACGTTTGTCTTCGCCCTGTAAAATTGATGCCCGGTGTGCCATCTCCACTCACTAATCGAGAAGTAGGCGATATCGATTTCTATGTCGTTCGAGAAAATAGCGAAGGAGAATACTCAAGCGTTGGTGGAATTATGTACGAAGGAACGGACCGGGAAGTTGTGTTGCAAGAATCGATCTTCACTCGACACGGTGTGGATCGCATCATGAAATATGCTTTTGAGTTAGCAAAGACTCGCGACAAGAAACATCTGACCTCAGCCACCAAATCTAACGGAATCTCTATTGCGATGCCCTACTGGGATCGTCGTTTTGAGGAGATGGCTAAATCCTATCCGGAGGTCATGGCGGACCAATATCACATTGATATTTTGACTGCGCACTTTGTCATGAATCCGGATCGATTTGATGTGGTTGTGGCCTCAAATTTGTTCGGGGATATACTTTCAGATCTCGGCCCTGCCTGCACAGGAACCATCGGCATCGCGCCATCGGCCAATATCAATCCGGAGCGGAACTTTCCATCGCTATTTGAACCCGTTCATGGTTCAGCTCCTGATATATATGGGAGAAATATCGCCAACCCAATTGGTATGATTTGGAGTGGTGCGATGATGCTTGAGCATCTGGGTGAGGCGGATGCGGCAGCGCATATAATGACAGCGATCGAGTCAGTGCTTGAAACTGGCCCCAAAACTCGTGACATGAAGGGATCGGCCAGTACCCAAGAGGTAGGTCATGCAATAGTTAATGCGATTAATTAACCGTTCTGTTTCTCTCAGCTTGGGAGATATTCATCTTTCCAACGAGCAACGATGTTAAAGCTCACAGAAATACGTGTTTCTCGTGACAGATTTGGATGCACTAAGTGATGTAAAAAAGCCGGCCATAATATTAATAGGCCTGGGGTTGGCTTGATTCTATATTCGGGGTCGAATTGTCCATCACCACGAATGGCGTTCATATTGGCTTGGGGTCGCGGATCGAAAAAGCTGATGCAGTTTGGTGTTCGGTCATCTCTTCCGGAAGGTAGGGTGTCCTGCTCTGGAACGGCTGCATAGTAGGTTCCACTGAGCCAAGAGCGTGGGTGGTTGTGAAGATTATGATAGTCACCCAGCCGGTTAACATTGCCCCAGCCCTGAACCTTGAAGTCAATGCTGTAGTCAATCCCCAAGTGTTGGGAATAGTCCACAACTGCGCGTTCGATTGATTGCTTCAGCCACTGGAGTATGGGGTGTGGTTTATCAAATAAATTATCGCTCAGGTAATTCGTCGTCATCTGCGCGCGTTCTACATCGATTTTTTCTAGATATTCAGCAAGAACCGGGTTGGCCTGATCATGTCCTGGAAGGTTAATTTCCATGAGTTGAGTGGGCCACATATTTTTGAAGTTCGGGGTGGTCATTAATATCGCTCTACTATTTATTATTTTGATTGTGTCGCAATTTATCGGCTCAGTTTGGGGCTTTAATCTTGCCAGTCCGTTTACGTCAGCCTATGGCCTTTCGTGACCTTGAGTCAGAAAACAAAATTTAAATCCAGATGCTCAAAGGTAGCCTTTATTGCAGGCAGTGCCAACTTCAATTCTAGTTACACTTTGAAGCTTACAATCGAGGATACTCGAAATCCAACGAACTGTTTATCTCTGCGTCAAGCTCGCCAAGAATATAATTGAATGTGCGTTCTGAGGAATCGACCACGTATTTGGTTTAATCGTTACTTTTTTAACAATTAAAGAACTCACTCCTGCAAGTGGCTCCTGAATTTCTTTAGTTATTAAAATCAATTTCTTGAACGCAAGTGATATTAGAATTACAGCAGGTAGCGCTAATGACTACGGGCCTGATAGCAATCCCACCTGTAGCAGATGAGCAAACTGCTTTGGAGGCCGGCTGCTGATATTTTGACGAAAGTCACCCCAAAGTAGCTTTTTGACTTAGGTAATCTCTATGACTGCTGCCATTCCGGCTGCATGATGCTCTAGCATGTGGCAATGGAATAACCAGAGACCAGGATTATCGGCCACAAATACAAGATTTGCCTTTTCGCCTCGCTCAAAGAGGTAGGTGTCTCTTTTGCCGTCAAGGAACGAACCATCTTCTCTTTGAATCCAGAAGTGGTGTCCGTGTAGATGCATTGCGTGATTCCAGCGTGTGTCGTTCCACACCTTAATACTAACCGTCTGTCCAAGATTGATTTTAGCCAAGTGATCATGATGATCGGCAACTTGGCTATTAAATGCCCATGCTTTTTTGTATTGCTGCACAAGTTCCCGAATGGGAAGCATCTGTCCTTTGTATGTTGCTTCGGTCAGATTACCCATAGCACCACCTTGCATATGCAGTGGGATTTCCACATCAATGGATGCGGGTGGGTTATCTAATCGTCTTTGTTGGAGTGTAGTTTTTTCAATACGCGGCCGGTCAGATTGGATAGGGTTGATTGTGAAGGCCGGGTAGGGGGCAGCATTTGCTCCCTCCAGTATCGTGACGGGATCACTGCCAATATCAACTATAAAGTCTGCACGCTGAGCCGGAGCAAGAATGATGTCTTGCGTTTGTTGGATGGGTCTTGGATGGCCATCCTCTGAAATTATGAAGGCGGTATTTAAGGGGATTTTGAGCTTAAAAATTCGGGCATTGGCCGCGTTAATGAGTCGTAATCTAACTCTTGAGTTTTGGGATACATCGATGCTGGGATGTGATTCACCATTTACAGTCATCCAGTTACCCAAGCGTCCGCTATGAGTCCAGTCATGCAGAGACCCAAATGATTCTTCGTTAATAGTGCCGTTACTTGCTAGAAACCAGTCATCAATCATTAGGACAAGATCGTGGTCTACCTGAGGGTCCGAATCGTCTTCAACTATCAGAGGCCCGTACAGGCCACGAGCTACTTGAGACCAGCTTTTTGCATGGGAGTGGTACCAGTATGTTCCTGAATCATTCAGCGGAAATTCATACCGAAAGTTTCCACCGGGCATTACTTCTGGTTGTGTTAAGCCAGCGACACCATCCATCGCATTGATGTTGTTAATTCCGTGCCAGTGGATGGACGATCCCTCATTGAGCTCATTTAAAAAATCAATTGAAATTACGTCACCTTTTTTGAATCGCAGTTCTGGGCCAGGCACGCTCTTATTGAATCCCCAGACAGAGGCGTCCTCATACTCGGCGCCGGGAATAAGTCGTTTATTCGTTTGTGATGCAATTAGTTGTAGTGGTTTTTGTGCGTGAACCTGAGTGGCGAATGGCAGTGCGAAGGTCGCTGAAAGCGTGGCGCAGTTTTTAAGAAAAGTACGGCGAGTTGTCATAGTCTCATCCCTGTAGTCGCTTCAGTTTTCAAAATTTTGCAATTAGCCTCACAAGCAATGTCTATTTTACTTGATGTGACATACCTTAGGCTTTGTGTGGATCAAGCGTTGATGGACGCAATGGATCGAGTTAAACAACGCCATAAATTTTGCAAGTTCGACAGCATTTTGCAGCTTATTTTCGATTAGTGCTCTCAAATATCGCATTAGCATTATTGGGGATAAATCCTTGAAATAAAGTACCGTGTCCGTCTTTATATCGTTGCGCAAACTCATAAAAACAGCTTGGAACACGCTTTTTAATCCCATCTGCAAATTCAAAAGTGATTGTATCGGCTATTGTGGATGCTTGGAGCAGCAAAGACTCCGGAGTGCCCTTGATAACACCACCAACAGTATTTAGCTCGTGCTCATTTTGCTGCAATAATGCGACAACATCTTGGATTGATTTGAGTGACTGGAGTGCGTTTACACTCAGGGTAAAGTGATTGGCTTGATAGCCCATGGTTATTAACCAGGCAGCATATTCACTTTCGTTAGCAACTATTGAATATTGCTCAAAGGTTGGTCTGCGGAATGGGTATGTGCCAAGAAGTGATTCGACACTAAATTCGCTATCAGGGCGAGGATTCTTGGTTAGGTTCTCAATAATTACTTGAGCTGAGTGACTTAATTTCTCACATAATAGCTCGCTGATAAAAATTCTGGGGAGTTCAAGTTCGGTTGGAACTCCTAATGCATAAGCTCTTAGGTGCTTTTCTGGGAATTCATACGAATCAAAAATCTGATAGCCAATATTTGTGAAGCTGGCCGCTAGGGTATCTAGGTCAAATCCTATTTTATTAAATGTTCGAAACGCAACATGATCATTAAGTACTGTTTCTCCGCGGCTTGAGAAAAGGGTTTGAATCTTCCTCGCCTGCGGCGTTACTGAAATGTATTGCTCCCAAAGAGAATGAAAAAATTTATCGCGATCCATCGAGCAACAACGTTATCCAGAAATAGATAGGGTCTTTCACTGATACCATGTGAGCAGACTACTGGTAGAGTTTAATTCAATTTATATGAATTTAGACCGCGACTTTTAATTTTTTAAAAGTTCTAATACGAGCTAAAAATAAACTATCTGCAGTCGTATAGATCACCTTCAAGTTTTGTTAGGGTCTCGTACTCATCGAATATTGTTGAACCAGCCACCACATGTATTGACTGGTTGTTATACGCTGCATTGTGAGCTGTTATCTCTGAATGTTTGCTTATGGAAAGCCAGTCTGCGCCCATCCGAGCAGCTCGATGCTTGAAAACATTGAGCGTTGAATCAAAACTCGCATTAAGCACAAGCGTGTAGTGAGACATGTGAGCACAAAGAAAGTCTTCTGCTCGAGAAGCTGAACCCATCCGGATCTTCTGAGAGGCCGCTGATGGCTTGGTTAAGGTTTTTGGAACGCTAACGGTAGGTGATGAAATGGTCCCAGATGCCAGTCTTGGACTTCTCTGTTGCGTCTCTGGTTCTTCGTATGCGAAAGGGCGTTCAACACTATATGTACAACCTGTTATAGCCGCAAAACTAAATATCACCATCAATGTTTTTGAAACTCTGATGTTTGAATCTTTTCTGTCTTGCAACATGCTTTTATTCCTCACAGTCGTACATTTCAACCGTCATGACGGTTTTGATTGTTGGTCTTTGGGTAGTGGAAGACCCAACTAAATAAGTGGCATCAAAGAAGCCTTGAACTGCGTTATGCGATCCGCCTTCCTGATGGTGAATAATTGTGATGTACTCTGCACCCAGGGCAGATGAACGATATTTCACGAGTTTAAGGGTTTCAGTGAAATCTATATTGGTTGCTACCTTATAGACTTTCATAAACTGACATCCCCTAGCCAGTGCAAACTCCCT
>CAZFNA010000007.1:11401-41506 GCA_964520465.1 uncultured Pseudomonadales bacterium
AAAAATTAACCGCAATCAAATAGGTCTGCTTCCATAACAGTAAACACTTGGTTTTCGATCGTGGTAGTTCCATCTACCAAAAACAGGGATGCTCCATAGTCCCTAAGACGATCAAATGGAGTGCTTTCGGCATGAAATTGTACGGTAATCCACTCTGATCCCATTCCAGCGGCTCGATATTTCATAAGATTTAGTGATCCCGTAAAATCAGCGTTGATCGCAATGCGGTATCGTTGAGTAAATACACATCCTTTGGTCATGGCAAACTGAGAGGCTCCAACCTTTATATTTTTTGATTCAGGTGTCTCTTGAAGATAGCGACTCGGGACAAATACTGTCGAATCCATCCCTGCCCTGCCAAGAAATTGTTGCACTAATGGTTGAACTCTTGGTGTGCTCCCTGCGAGTGGAGATGCCGTAGGCGAATTGATAACTGATGGATTTAAAACAACTGGCGCAGCTGCTCTTGCTACTTCAGAGGAGTTGTGAGAATTTATATGTAGCTCACGATTATCGTGGACCTCATGCTTATCTACGCGGTCACGATTGTCCACGCGATGATCTTCCCGGTCACCTTCGCTGTACTTGATCATTTTTGACTTTGCGGCTTGCCCCTTGTCCAACGAACTTGGAGCTTTCGGCGCTGAAGTATCGCTTGTCATGGTTGTTTTTGGCGCAGCAATTTTTCCAATTACTGAAATTGCTCCATTTGGATGTTCAACTAGGGAACAGCCATTTATCAATGCCGTGGCAGCAGCCATTCCTAAAAAAGCTTTAATCTTCATGAAATCGATTTCCTATCGCTATTTTTTTCAATCCTGGCAATTTCGGTACCTTCGTCAATTAATAATTGAGAATTTACACGCAAGTTGAATCGACCGTGTGCTCAGAAACTTTAGTACGCCAGTGGGTATCAAGGCCGACCTGCCCTCGATACTAGTTTTTATCTGGTAAAATCTGTAGGCCAGTGCTTCTGACAATCCACTGATGTAACGTCTGAACTGATAAAAAACTGGACGAAGCGGTAATAGGTATAAAGATTCTTTTTTTTATTCACACGGCGAGGATTGTGTCACCACATTCGCTAAACGTCTAAATCTCAAAATAAGTTACAGGCAGAAAGATGTTCATGAATATCTTAAGGAAGTCTCTGTTCCAGCAACTATATATGTGCTGGAAAAACTTGCCTAGGATTGGCTTAACGCGATGCTTGATGAATTCAAACGTGGAAAAAACGTGTAAAACTTCTAACTAGCCACATGGCTGACTGCAGAAGAATATGAGAATTTTGAAAGTGATTGGGAGAGCCAGCAGCAGATTAGAGAAGAGATAAAGGATAAGCCTGGTGAACTAAGGCGGTACGAAAATAAGCTACATCAAGCTACTTTTTTTTCGTGAGTTTGCTTTGACCTCTCCTTCACTTCAACATTTAGGTATTCTGGTAATAGTTGGATGAATAAATTTCATAGTGTTTATCTCAAGAGCACAGCAACTAGTAAATCAATATGCAGTTACAGATTATAAAGTTTTCAGATGATACGGTTTAGTTTCCCATTATTTCTTCATTTTCTTCTCTACATTCTCTCCAAGTTTTTGTGAGACGATGAATGACTTGGGGAAACGATAGAAAATTTATTCTAAGAAGCTTAGTGACGTTTATTTTACTTTAGAGATATAGAGAGGAAGAAGCATCGTTCATTTGAAGATGCGTAGGATTAAGAGACCCAATAAATAGTTAAAGAAGCGGAGTGTCTAGCCGATTATTTCTTGTAGCTAAAGGTATAATCAATGCGCTTTATAAGAGATGTTTTTGCAATGGGTCTGGGGGTTTTTCTCGGATTCGCTGCCATAGTCAATACGCATGAACTTCTTGACGTTATTCATGGCTTTGTTCGGCTAGAGAGTCTAATGATGTGGTCACAGATTTAAGCATTTCAGATTTGCGAAAACATGGTGGGTTTCTGTTTAGGTTGCAATCGACACACCTGAAATCAGATCTTTACCCAATTGATCGGCTTGCATCAAACTCTCTTGTTCGATTGCCCAAGACTTTGGATCTACTTTCTTGGGAGATAATTCAGAGATTGAACCATGTTGGCGATTTCTGACTTGAACTTACCACTTATGATTTATTTTTCTGAAGGTGGCCATTTAGTGTCTATTGCGTGACTGAGGTGTAACACAAGAGAACTAGCCCGGCTTAAAGTGGTGGGCCCAGGAGGACTCGAACCTCCGACCAAGGGATTATGAGTCCCCTGCTCTAACCAACTGAGCTATGGGCCCGGCCCGCCAGGAAGTCTACACAATTTGCAGCTATCTCGCATCATTGGAAACCCATAGAATTGATGATTCGTCGGCTAATGCATAATATTTCAATTGTGATATTTAAGGCATATTTCTATATTTTACACCTAGGTACGTTCAAAAACCTTCCAGTTCTAACATGGGCGGAATAATTTTCTAAAGATTGTGCTCTAATCCTTATCCCTCACCCGGACAATTCTTTATAATTTAGAGCATAAAGCTTCAAGTTCTTCATAGTTTTGAACGGTGATTTAATAAATTTTTTTCATTATATCCTGCAGGTTTTATTGGGCGCGAAGAATATTTCTAGGTTTGAAATATTTAGGTTACAAAGAGGTTAGTAAGTATGAGCGAAACTATTTTCATGCGTAAATTGTTCTGAGGTTGATGATGCCAGTTAAAACTTAAAAACTTAAAAACTTAAAAACTTAAAAACTTAAAAACTTAAAAACTTAAAAAGAAAGGATTCAATTGGTCATGTTAGAAGCTATGAATAAAGGTCTTTCGATTACTGTTCAGAAAATGATCGAAGACTTAGTACTTCAGGGGAAACTCCAAGGGGGTGATAAGCTCAACGAGGTTGAATTGGCTGATATGTTTGGAACAAGTCGTGGTCCGGTCCGAGAAGCATGTAAAGGATTAGTACAAGCTGGCCTATTAGTAGCTGTGCCGAACCGTGGCGTATTTGTAAGGAAGATAAATGTCCGCGAAGCCCTAGAGGTCTATGATATTCGCGCCTTTTTAGACCAATTAATTGGTCAATTGGCTGGAAGTAATAGTTCCGACCAACAAATTGAGGAATTATCGGAGATTCACGTGCAAATGGACAAAGCGGTGCGCACTGATGATTTTAAAACGTATTACCCTGCGAACTTGAGTTTTCATGAAAAGCTGTTAGAGATGACGGGCAACAACCGTCTGACCAAACTATACCTTTCGCTGGTCAACGAGTTGCATTTATTTCGTCGTAAAGGCTTAATCCAGCAAGGATCGATGAGTGTGTCTAACGCGGAGCATGCTTTGATATTAAATTTTATAAGGGCTCGAGATCCGGTCAAAGCCGGACTTGCCATGCGCAATCATGTCATGACGGCGAAACAACGGCTGATCACAGCTATTGAATTGCAATCTGTTAATGAGGAAGACCTAGCGTCTTAATTAGACGCCTTTAAAGACCGGCGTGCGCTTCTCCATAAATGCGGTTCGTCCCTCTTTATAATCGTCGCTGTTGAAGCAGTCTTCTACCATCTCGTCACATCTTTTCAGTTCTCGTTTACCCCGTTCAGTCAAGACTTGAGTCGAAATATATTTCATAGCCTTTATTGTTAAGGGCGCGTTGTCTCCAATCTGCGCGCCAAGTACTCTTACAGCGTCTTCCAGTGAGCCTGCCTCATGAACGGATTGCACAAAGCCCATCCGATATGCGGTGTCTGCATCAATACTGTCTGCTGTAAACATCAAGTATTTTGCATTGGACTCACCGATTGCATTCATCAGACGTTCAATAGCAGGAAATGGGTAACCAAGAGCAAGTTTTGCTGCGGGCATGGCGAATATAGATTTCGTGGAACAGAGACGAATATCACAGCACACTGCCAGGTTTAATCCGCCACCAAGGCAGTAGCCGTCTATCTGCGCGATCGTCGGTTTAGGAAATTGGTTAATCCGCTCATAAATAGCACGAATCCGGGAATTATAATCTCTAGCCGCCTCAGCTGATCCACGCTCTTTTTCAAATTTCGAAATATCGGCCCCGCTGACAAAAGATTTTTCACCGGCACCAACAAGGACGATTACTCGAACATCTGGATTGGTTTCGAACTGGTCAAGGATCACGTCTGTGGCGTCCCACATTTCGAGTGATACCGCATTATGTTTCTCTGGGTTATTAAAAATTAAATAACCGATTGATCCCTCAATCTTTGAAAGCATTTTATCCATATTTAGTTAGTCCTCAGATCACATTGTTTTTTCGTAAGCCTTCAAAATCACTAATACCCAGTTCTTCTAGTACGCTCTCTGTGTGCTCTCCTAGTGACGGTGGTGGAGACACAATAGAGCTCGGTGTTCTATTCAACGTAAATGGCTGTCCCACTAACTGCGTGTCGCCAAAAGGTACCGTCTGTTTAACGTCGGTTGCTATACCAATATGTTGCACTTGTGGATCGGCAAATACCTCGTCGATTGAATAAATCGGACCAGTCGGAACTCCAGCTTCAAGAAGGTTTTCAACCCAATAAGATGATGATTGTGTCACTGTAATTTCACTGATCAGTTTATTTATAATTTTGCGATTCGCCGAGCGATCGGTATTTGTCTTAAATCTATCGTCTTCGATCCATTGAGGTTGATTTAGCGCTGTTGCACAACGCTGCCAAATGGTCTCGCCGGCACATGCTATGTTGATCGATCCATCTGCGGTGGGAAAAACACCGGTCGGGATACTAGTTGGGTGATCGTTACCTGCTTGTTTGGGAATCTCTCCTTGTGTAAGCCAGCGGGCTGCTTGAAAGTCAAGCATGAAAATTTGTGACTGTAATAAGCTCGTTTGTACCCACTGACCAATACCGGACTTTTCACGTTCAAGTAAAGCCGTCAATACGCCCATGGCGCAAAACAGACCAGCGCAGAGATCAGCTATCGGGATGCCCACGCGCATTGGTCCGCTTCCCGGCTCACCAGTAATAGACATAAGGCCCCCCATCCCTTGAGCGATCTGATCAAATCCTGGGCGTTTAGCGTATGGACCATCTTGCCCAAACCCTGAAATACTCCCAAGAATTATTTTTGGATTAAGTGCCCTGAGATTCTCAAAATCTAGTCCGAGTCTTGTTTTGACATCGGGTCTGAAATTTTCGATCACAACATCAGCTGTTTTGATGAGATTTTTCAAAATGGCGATACCCTGCTCAGACTTGAGATTTAGTGTGATACTGCGTTTGTTACGCTGCAAATTTTGGAAATCTGCAGTATTACGACCGGCGCCTAGAGCACCGTCAGCCTCGATTGATTCGGGTGGCTCCACTTTAATGACATCGGCCCCCCAGTCTGCAAACTGCCTCGCCGCGGTTGGTCCCGAGCGTACGCGGGATAGGTCAATCACACGAATTCCCTCAAGTGCTGTAGAAGCGCAGTCAAGTGTCATGGTTTTTCTCCGATTTGAGCCAACGTCTGAATGCACTGTCGGATGTTGCTATCAGTCTGAAATAGACTGGATATCTGTTGAGTAGCCTCTTTCACAGAGTCGTCGGAAAATGATGCAAACTTGAGATTACTCGCAAATTTTACTTCTAGATCTTGCTGTGACATTGGCTCTTGGCGTCCGCCTCGTAAACATTTTTGTTTAAAACTGTGTCTCTTTCCATCTTTAGTTGTGATATCGACCCAGCCGACATACTCATTAGGGTAGGGATCTGATGGATTGACTGAGTAGGATATTTTGCTAGCGAGATTGTGAATGTCACTCCGTTTCAATTGTTTATCAGTGAATCCCATAAGGCCAGCTTGTCGGTCTAGGATGCCGAGTGCGATACAATAAGGAACGGAGAATTTAGCGCTATATGGTGTGGAGGGATTTTGTTTCTCTTCTAATGGTTCCCATAAACGATGAACAGTGCCCTCACCAACAAGTGCATGTACCTCTTTAATATCGTCAACGTTCAACTGCTCAGCCGCCTGGATTGCGCAGTCAACAAATGGTTGGGTCATAGTCCCGCAGGCATAAGGCTTGAACGCTATGTGCTTACAAATCCATTGTTCACCAAATTCTTTAAGATGACTAAAATCTTGATCAATCTTATCTGAAGCAAATGCCTTAAATAATCCATGAACTCCCTCGAAAACTGTCGATGGACCTATAAATCCCGCTTTGGCCATCGCTGCAGATTTAAGACCAGCTCCCGCAGCCCAGCCCGGATGCATGCGCTTAGTCCAAGTGCCTTCAGCTAAATATTCTATGATTCCTGAGGCCATAGACCCGACGATCCCGAAAGCTGACGTAGTTTGTTTATGTGTCAGGCCATAGGCTATGGATGCCGTTAAGCTTGCTCCGAACGCTCCTAGTATCGCGGTAGGGTGGAACCCTTGGCGATGGATGGCTGTTGGCGCCACTAGTGCCAGTCTGCAAATTAATTCAGACCCGTGAGCCATCGCCTGAACGAACCGATCTTTTGATAAATCGGTTTGCTCGGCGATTGCTAAAATGGTTGGAACAATTACAGCCGATATATGGACTGGAGTTCCCTCGAAGGTGTCATCGAAATCTTCGCCGTGAACCGCTGTACCGTTAATTAAGACTGCATCCTGCATGGTGAAGCCGCTACCATGACCGAAAGCAGTGCTTTGACCTGAATCCAGTTTGGCCTGAACCAGCGCGTTAATATAATCTGTGTTGCGCGCAGAGAGCATCAAACCATAGGCGTCGAGAGTGACTCGATGCAGCATCGATACCACGTCATCTGGGATTTTCTGCCCATCTTGTGCAACTGTTGCAATGTGTTGTGAGAGTGTCTTAGTGGTCATGGCAAATAAGCTCCGCCGTTAACATGAATAGTTTGACCTGTCACAAAATTGCTATCTGGTCCAGTTAGCATTGAAATAATGCGCGCTACGTCGGCCGGTTTTCCATACAGTACCTGCTGGCCTTCAAATTTAGGATGCTTCAGTCGTGCGCCTGTATCTTTAGAGCGTTCGACCTCGATGTGTCCAGGGACAACGCAGTTAAATGTGACGTTTGAGCCAGCGAATTCTATTGCTAGCGCTCGAACAAGGCCCGGTATACTAGATTTTGACGTGACAACTGCGGCGCGTTCGGCAGCTCCGGTGTGAGCAGAAAGACCGCCTAGGCAGATTACTCGACCCCATTTCTCTTTTAGCATATCTGGAAGAAATGCTTGGGTGCAGAGAAATTGGGCATCGCAATTAATCTGAAACACTTCGTGCCACTCGTCCAGCGTTATCTGTAGGAATGGCTTGGTCTTTCTGACCGAAGCATTGTTAACGAGTACTTGACATGGGCCTATGCTATGGGCCGTTTCCCTAATTTCGTTGATAACGCTTATGTCGTTGAGGGGCCCCGTGACCGCTTTACATTGCACGCCTGTTTCCTTAATCAGTGCGACTGAACGTTCCAGGTTTTCAACATCGTTTCGGGTATGCAGCAGGATATGGTAGCCCTGCGTTGCAAGATTTAGGGCCGTAGCTCGTCCTATGTTGCGTGCAGAGCCGGTGACTACAGCGACCGCATTCTCCTTCTTCACGCGTTGATCTTCTTCTTTTTAAAACCTGTCCAAAATGGGGTTGAGAGATTGATCGCTGTGAGCGCAAAGAAAAAAAGCACAATTGGACTTTCCATTAGAGCGAAGAAATTATTGTCATAGATGATCATCGATTGACTAAATGATTCTTCGACCATTTTTCCAAGAATTAATCCCATGACTAGGGGTGCGGCTCCAAACCCATGTCGATTCATAAAATAACCAATTAGACCCGCCGCCAACATGATGTAGACATCAATAAAAGAAGAGGCTGCAGAATAGGCACCAATGACCGCGAATATGAATACAGCAGGCCAAAGAAACTGCTTAGGGATAAAGGTGACGAGTGAAAAGAATTTTGCACCAACTAATCCAATGCCTAGGAAAGCAATATTTGCAAAAAACATGGCCCCGAAGATTGCATAAACAAACTCGGGAGTCTCATTGATCAGATATGGCCCAGGTCTAAAGCCATGCATTACAAGAGCCGCTAAAATTAATGCAGTCGACCCTGATCCAGGAATTCCTAAAGCTAAAGTTGGCACCATAGCTCCGCCCGCGGCGGCATTATTTGCTGACTCTGGGCCCACGATTCCCTCAGGTGTTCCTGTTCCAAACTCTTCTTTTTTATCACTAAAGCGTTTGGCTTCATTATAACCCACAATAGCGGCAACGGTTGATCCTTCGGCCGGGAGTATTCCAATGAAAGTTCCAATACCCGATGACCGCAGAATACAGTTTCTTAGACTTTTCAGCTCGGACCAAGTGGGTAAGAGCATTGCCTTTGCATGAATTCGTTCTACGACTACGTTTAAGGTACTGGATTGACTCAGCAACTCTCCCATCGCAAATAAACCGATTAATACTGGCACAAAGTGAATGCCCTCATCGAACTCGGGAATCCCAAAAGTGAACCGTTCAACGCCGGTTGTTAAGTGGATGCCGATAGTCGCTATAAGCACCCCGATAGCGCCTGAGATAAGGTTTCTCAGTGAGCTCTTTCCGGTCATAGATGCAAGCATGGAAAGGGCGAAGACTGCCAGCGCAAAATATTCTGGTGGTCGAAATTTCAGAGCTACAGAAGCCAAGGCTGGGGCAGCGAAAATAAATACGATAAGGCTAATGATACCTCCAACAACGGAGGCAACAGTTGCGAGCCCCAAGGCTCGGCCCGGCTCACCTCGTTTTGCCATAGGGTAGCCATCCAGCGCCGTTGCTACCGCGGGAGGCGCGCCTGGTGCATTGATAAGAATGGCCGTGATAGATCCACCAAAAGTTCCTGCGCAATAAAGTGCAGCTAACATTGCAATTGCCGGTATCGGCTCAAGTTGTATCGTAAATGGGGTTAACAGCGCTATAGCCATCGGCGAACTAAGACCTGGCAAGGCGCCAACTAAGACACCGATAAGAACGCCCGCGATGATTAAAATTATATTTTCAAATTCAATCAGGAGTGATAATCCTTTGACAATCGCATCCATAAGATTTGTCCTTAAATTACTTTGTGCTACTTAAAATCTGAGCCCGAAAATGCCTGGTTCAAAGTAAACTGAGAGGAGCTTCGAGAACACCAAAACGACTACAATCGGGAAGATTGCTGCAAATAATAAGACCGGAATTATCTTGCGCTGCCCCCATAGTCTTGGCATGAGTAAACATATTGTAATCATTGTCAGTAGCATTCCGAGAGTCTCTGCCGCTACGACAATGACAACAAGAAATCCCATTGTCATAAGAGTGGTAGGGTGGATCCTATCGCTTCGATTTTTATCTATATCCTTCCCTTTCCTAGCCAACAACATATGTTCGAAGGGCAAAAACAGACTCAATACCGCAATAATAGTTAGCAATATCTGTGGATACATTGAGGGTTGAATATTTTGAGCAAATAATGGCGAAACTTCGTCGAATAAAGTTGTCTCATAATATAAGAAAGCTACGCCAGTCAATATGATCAAGCTCACCACAAGATCTATGGAGTGCACGGGTCCCCTGACTCGTGCACTAGATGAAGGCGGAGCAGGTGTTTGATTCATATCCATGATCTTCCTGTCTCCGTATGACGCATTATTTGATGATGCCAAGCTCTTTAAGAGCTGATGAGGCTTTCGCGTATTCTTCTTTGAGATGCTTGTCCCAGATATCAGTTCCGGCGACGCTGGTGTCGACCTTCAAGCCCGCAGTCGCAAGGTAATTAGCAAATACCTTATGAGACATTGCTTTTACTAGTCCCTTAGATAACTGATCTACTTTTGCTTTTGGGGTGGAGGCTAAAACTGCGTATCCACGAGTAGTGGAGGTTTTTACTTTGTAGCCCATTTCATAGGTGCTGGGTATGCTAGGATAATCTGCCATGCGTTCTTCGGCCAGCAGGACAAGTGCACGCACTGATCCATCAGCAATCATGGTAGCTGCCTCACTTACATTTGGAAGTGTCGCATCGATTGCGCCAGAAAGAAGACCCTGCATCATCTCGCCGCCTGAACCGAAGGGAACCACTTTGAATTTTATGCCGGCTGCGTTCGCTAATTGCGCTAGTCCGATATGCTCGGTACCACCAATCTGAGCGACCCCAAAGTTTAAAGTTCGTTTTTTAGATTGAGCGATCAGATCTGCTAAAGTTTTCGCCTCACTTTTTTTGCCAACTACCAAGAATGTAGGATCGTCCATTGCTCTTGCGATACCAACGATATCATCAATTTTCATGTCTGATTTACCCTGGGCCATCGTATATAAGTGAGATTGGGTGAGCGCCATTATGGTGCACCCATCAGCAGGTTTTGTTAATACGTAGTTTTGTGCTTTTGCTCCTGATCCACCGCGCTTACTGTTTACAAACATATCTGCCCCAAGCGTTCGTCTCGAGCGAATCATCATCATCCGAGCGGTGGTATCAGTCCCGCCACCATATGAAGAGTGGATCACTACTTCGATTTTTTTATCACAAACGCTCTCTTTCTTTTTATCGCCATGTGATGCCGCAAAGGCGGGAGACGACAAGGCAACTGAAGTACAAATGGCCAGAGTAGCTATTTTAATCATGCTTGTAGGAAACATGTTATTCCCCTTTTTTATAATGTAAATTCGGATTTAAGACATCGGTATGCCTTTGCCGTTAGATTATGGATATCCTGTATATTGTCAACACGATTTCTTATAAAGCGTATTTAAGTCCAGCTTTTCAGGGAATATGCAATTTATAGCCTCATTTTTTGTCAACAATTAGGGTATTTTATGGAAGAGGGCCACGGACTAACTATTTTACCGGGAGTTTATGACGGACTTGGTGCAGCTATAGCGAGGCATGCTGGTGCTGAAGCTGTTTACGCAAGCGGCGGTGCGATCGCAAGAAGCCTTGGTCTTCCCGACCTGGGCCTTGTTTCGATGACTGAAATGTCAATGCGGCTTGAGCTAATTGTAAGAGCCTTTCAAGGCCCTGTAATTGCGGACGGCGATACAGGTTATGGTGACACCCAGCATGTCCGCCGGATGGTTCAATCGTTCGAAGCCACTGGAATCCAGGGATTGCACATAGAGGATCAAAGCTCGCCTAAGCGTTGCGGTCATCTTGAAGGAAAGTCGTTGATTTCATCTGATTCCATGGCCCGAAAAATTGAAACTGCTGTAAGGGCTAGAAAATCAGATGATTTTTTGATTATTGGCCGCACTGACGCAATCAGCCTCGAGGGTTTTGACGCTGCAATCAATCGCGCCAGACAAATGGTTAATTCAGGCGCAGATGTTATTTTTATAGAAGCGCCTGAGACGCTCCAACAAATTAAAGACATACCCAAACGATTCGAATTGCCTTGTTTAATTAATATGTTTCCTGATGGAAAAACACCCTACGTATGCGCCTCGGATCTGAACGATTATGGCTACAGTTTTATGATTGTTCCATCTGATGTCCAGAGGGCATGCATCCGAGCAACTGAATCAGTTATCGCCGCCATCGTTCGCGATGGTAGCTCTGAAGCTGTCGCTGATTTGCTAGGCCCGCTAACTGATAGGGATAGGGTTGTGGACCAAGATGAATGGCTCGGGGATTCAAACTAATGAGTACAATCCGAATTTTATCGGAAAATACCGTAAAACATCTCCTTGCCGAGCGTCTTGATGAAGCTTTCCATGCCTGTGCTGATGCCTATAGATATTATGGTCGTGTCGGGTCGGTATTGTCAGAGCCTAGCTCCATGTTCCTAACGCTTCCTACGAAACCCGAAAAAAAATGTCGTCTCAAGGGAGCCCATCTTGGTGATGCCGGGGCAGCAGGGTTTCGCTTGGCTAGCCCTGGTTCCTATTACAACTGGGTGCTGGATGTGCAGACAGGTGAACCCAAAGGATTGGTCGCTGAGAACTGGCTACATCGGCGGAGGACAGCGGTGACTGGCGCTCTAATATTGTCTTGGCTGAGACCAAAACTGGATCGGATTGCATTGATCGGTGCTGGTCACATAGGAAATGAGTTCGCGATCACACTTGGGCACGCATTTCCAAAGGCAAAATTGGTCCTAGGATCGAGAGACCCTAGCCGAGGTCAAAGATTTGTGAGCCAGCTTACAGCGGAGCTCGGCCAGCGATTTTTGGTAGAGTCGATTGAAAAAGCTGTAAGGAGCTGTGAGGCTGTGATAACTATTACGAAAGCTGACCGTGCATTTGTTGAAGGGGATTGGCTGAATGACCAAGCGGTGGCGCTATCAATGGGTGGCGTTCCAGAGTTTACATTCTCCACATGGAGCCGATGTAATCATTTCATTCTGGATGATTTAGATTACGCTCTCAAGCAAGGAGATTTGCACCATTGGGTTAAGTCGGATGGGTTGACTGCAGTAGAGATTGAACAAAAATTGACTGGAACTGTTGGGCAGTTGGCCCTTGATCCTAAGTCGTTTAATGAACAGTGCAAGGGTATTACCTTGGCTGTTATTCAGGGAATGGCGATATGTGACGTCGCGCTAGCTGCTCTGGCCCTTAAGTTTGCTCAGGCCCAAAATGCTGGTCATTGTGTGGATCTATCGAGTTGCTAATGATTTGAGTTGCGTTCTGTGCATCACGCGACGCGTTGACCCATCAAAAGAGTCTCGGCGGTGGAGGACAAATAAATTTTGCCACATTATGATATCTCCAACCTGCCACTCATTGTGCCAAGTCCAATCTAGTCGGGTGGCGTGAGCCCAGATTTCATCTAAAAGCACATTACTTTCTTCGAGGTTGAGCCCCACGATATGCGCATGTGGCCTGCGGCCTAGAAATAATGAGCGACGACCTTTTTTGTCTGTCCAAACCAGAGGGTGGTGTGGGCCAGGTGTTTTTCTAGGGTCTTCGATTTCAATGTAACCTTTACGTAACATACCAGCGCTATTATGCGCAGCGTCATGGATGAGTTCTTTTCCTTCAATGGCGTTCTTGAGACGCTCCGGCAACGCCTCATAGGCTGCGATCATATTCGCGAAGTAGGTGTTTCCTTGTCCTATCGGAATTTCTAAAGCATGCAATATCCCTGCTTCTGGAGGCTGTTCGATGTAGGTCATATCGGCATGCCAGACAGCCTCTCCGTCTCCTAAATTTCCTGCAGGGGTTCCATCAGCAGTTTTGACGTTGGATATGACATTGATTTCTGGATATTCCGGAAGGAATGTAATCCCGTAAGGATTAGGCCCAGGAGGGTCAAGTTTTCCGAAGTACCGACTAAATCTTAGTAAGTCATCGTCGTCGATCATTTGATTTCTGAATCGGACAACTAAAGAGTCGTCCCATATTTTTTTAATCTCCGCAATCGTTTCTAATGAGAGGTCTTGAGAAAGATCGATGCCTCCAACATTTGCGCCAATTTGCGGTGTGAGCCTCTCAGAATTCATTTTTTTCTCCCAGCGTTCCATATTTTATATTTTTAACGGTACGTGCTTCTACAATCGATTGGTCGGGAGTGACCGTCATTTGCGACGGTATGATCATATGTCCGTCACAAAATGTAAGCGGCGTTTGCAGTATTCGTGCTTCATTCCGAATCTTCAGGCATCCATTAAACTCTCCTGCGCGATCGAGGTAGCGATAAGATACCAAAGCTTCAAGATAGCAATTAATGTCAGAGCCTAGCCCATCTCCAAGGACGACTTTAAGACCATGTAAGGTGGCCTTTTCAATTGCTTCACACAAAGTATTGAGGGATCCAAAGCGTTTGAGCTTGAGCTTGCAAAAACCAACTCCAGAAATTGAAGCGGCGCGCTCAATATCATGACTGGTACAAATTGGTTCATCTAGCATGAGCGGCACAGGGGAAGCTTTTGCGACTCGACCATTGCCCTCCCAGTCAGAGGCATCGCACGGTTGTTCGAATAACTCGCAAACATCTGGATTTAGAACGCTGCTAAACGAAATGGCATCATCTACTGAGTAGGAGCGATTTGCATCAACACGGATATGACCTCGATTACCCAGTAACCTCTGGATTGATCGAACTCGTCTCTGATCCTGCTGTACATCTTTGCCAACTTTTACTTTAAAAACCTGACACCCTTCGCTAAGTCTAAGTTCGAGTTCTTCTGCAATCTCTAATTCGGTCATCGCGGAAAACGCACTTAGAATTGGAATTGATAGTGATTCACTGTTGGACCATAACTGGGGATGAAGTGCTTGATCCAGTGCGTTAAGACAGGCAGATGCTGCGACCGGACTATTTTGTCTTTTTTGTTGGACCTTATTATGTGCATCAGTCAATGAACAGTTCAGAATTTCTGTGGCGGCAGCCATTAGAAACAGCCAGCCACCTTCCTGTGTTTCTGAACTTGAACCCGGTGAAATATGCTGTTCACCGTAAAATAGCTGCCCATCATCAGTTTCGATAGCAATCAAGAATGGCTCAAAGCTTTCAAAGGTCCTGTAGCTGAGAACATAAGGTTTTATAAGCGGTAGGTCGAGATGGGTTAGTGAAACCCCAGTCACCCTTGTCAAAGTTTGGTCCAGGGATGAGTAAGACGATAGTTTTCCTCGAATATAGAAATTGCCGCTTCAAATTCTAGTGATAAATCGATCTCATTTAAACCGTTTGTGAGGCAATGCTTCTGGAATGGGTCGACTGTAATTCTCACCTCGCGGCCTGACGGCAGGCGTATTTGTTCCATTTCTACATCAACAGATATCATCGGGTTATCTGACTCCTCGAGTTCTTTTTGGATATCTTCAATGATGCTGGAATTGAGCTGAGCGGCCAGCATTCCATTTTTTAGACAGCTAGATGCAAAGATCTCACCGAAACTCGAACCAAGTAGTATGCGAAAGCCGGCGTCATGCAGAGCATATACAGCGCCTTCGCGTGATGACCCTGATCCAAAGTTAGGTCCTGTCACTAGAATTTTTGCTGTTCTGAATTTCTCGTTATTGAGTTCGAACTCAGGGTTGTTCTCACCTGAGTCACTTCTTCTTAGATCATGAAACAGATATTGAGAATATCCAACTGAGCGTGGTTTCTTGATAAAGCGTGCAGGAAATAGCTGGTCCGTATTGATGTTTGCCAATGCAAGCGGCACTGCTACTGCAGATAGTTTGCTTAAAGGTTCCATGTTGCAGCCTCTGCATAGGTTGAAATGTCTTCGAATTGACCTGTAATCGCTGCTGCCGCCGCCATAGCTGGGCTAACGAGGTGTGTTCGCCCGCCTTGGCCCTGACGGCCTTCAAAATTCCGGTTTGAAGTGGACGCTGCCCGCTCACCAGGATTTAGTTTATCTCCATTGATAGCGACACACATCGAGCAACCAGCAGCCAGCCATTCTGCGCCCGCTTTCTGAAAAATTTCGTGCAAGCCTTCGGCCTCAGCTGCGCGCTTAACTTGCTCTGATCCAGGGACGATCATAGTCGGAATACGGCATTTTGACCCTTCAATTATCCGTGCGGCAATCCTGAGGTCTTCAAGTCTGCCGTTGGTGCAAGATCCTAGAAATACTCTGTCTAGTTTAATCTTCTGAATCGATTGATTAGCTTTTAATCCCATGTAATTTAAAGCTCTGGTCATCCTGGCCCGACGTTCAGGATTTTGCTCTTTCTCTGGGTCAGGAACGACATCTGTGACGTCTCCTACCATTTCGGGATTAGTTCCCCAGGTCACTTGTGGGAGTATTTCAGATGCATCCAGCGAGATTTCCCGGTCAAACGTGGCCTTTGGATCTGTCGAAAGAGTCCTCCAATACGTCAGTGCTGCGTCCCAGCCCTGTCCTTTGGGTGCGAGCGGTCTATTTTTAATGTATTCATATGTTTTTCCATCTGGCGCAATTAGCCCTGCTCGCGCGCCAGCTTCAATTGACATATTGCAGATCGTCATGCGAGATTCGACGGATAAGTCGTCGATTGACTGGCCGGCATATTCAATGGCGTAGCCGGCGGCACCGCCGCTGCCAATGGTCCGGATAAAAGTTAAAATCATATCTTTACTGGAGACACCGGGGCGGCGAGTTCCTCTGATGGTGACCCGGAAGTTTTTTGGTTTAGTGCGCCACAGTGTTTGAGTCGTGAGTACGTGCGCCACTTCTGATGAGCCCACTCCAAATGCGTAGGCACCAAGCGCGCCATGGGTCGAGGTATGTGAATCGGCTCCCGCAATCACTAAGCCTGGCTGAGTTATTCCGTATTCAGGCCCGACCACATGCAAGATACCTTGATGATCATCTCCAAGCCCGAATAATTGAATGCCCCAGCTCGCTGTATCTGAGGTGATCAGTTCCAACATATTCCGGATTTCAGGGTCTAAAATTCCTTTAATTCCAAGTTCACGATTTCGAGTAGGGACATAATGATCTGAAAATGCGAATGCTTGTTTTGGGTTTCGAATTCGCCTCTTTTCTCGCCGAATTTTATCGAACGCATGGAATGAATTTTCTTGCAGTAGGACGCGATCGACATAGATGAGAGACTCATCATCGCGCGAAGTCACAACGTGTGCATTCCATATTTTATCGAACAGCGTCTCGCTCATAGTGTCTGCCTTGTTTGGTACATTATTATTGTGTGTTAACAATTTTTGGATGATACTCGCACCGGGCTTGACATTAATCAATGCATCTAGGGTATCGTCCTGTATTCAAAATATTTCCCCATTGTAAAATTGTAGACAATATGCCTGAAATTGAACTGAGCTTTACTTTTTTGGTAGCGGTTGCCGCCTTCAGTTCGGCCGTTTTTCATTCGTTCTCCGGCTTTGCTGGTGGCCTCGTCTTAGCCATCATGCTTGCTCCACTTTTAGGTATAAAAGAAACAGTTCCGGTAGTCGCGACGGCTTTAATTATTAGTAATATTGCACGTATCTGGGCATTTCGAAAATCTGTTTCTATTCGTGAATACTTAGCGGTATTTCTGACCGCACTTCCGTTTATAGTCCTGAGCGCATATGTTTACGTTTCTCTTTCTGTGGGAATAGTAGCCTTAGTGCTCGGATGTTTTCTTATGCTATCAATTCCGTTAAATCGTGTACTTAAAAAAAAGAAAATTAAAGTTGGTCTAAAAGGGCTTGCGCTGGCAGGAGTTCCCTATGGGATGGTGTCTGGAAGCACGTTCGGGGCAGCTGTCATCCTGGCCCCTTTTCTGATTGGTGCTGGATTAGCGGGTGAGACCATGATTGGAACGATAGCGATTTTAGGATTTAGCCTAAACGTTACAAAAACTATCGTATTTGGTCTTTCTCCGTTGTTGACACAGGAGCTCTTCGTTACGGGAGTTCTGGTTGGCTTATGCACTATTCCCGGAGCTTATATTGGACGATGGCTGGTCAGAAATACATCGGTTCGACTTCACTCTCAGTTCATGGAGGTCATCATTGCATGTGGCGGATTGCTGTTCCTGTATGAAGCTTATCGAGATCTTTTAATATGACCGATTTACCTGAAGCACCGCAGATATACGAAGCGGCATTGGCCAGTGCTAAATCCTTGCGTTTGCAGGCCGATAATATTGAGATTCAAATGCATAGCTGGGGATCCGGCGACCCCTGTATTTTGCTACTTCATGGCGGCTATGGTTCGTGGGCACATTGGATTCGTGTCGTCCCTCGGCTTGCATCATTTACTGAGGTCCTTGCTCCAGACATGCCAGGATTTGGATTATCTGACGCACCGAAACAGCCACATACAGCAGAAAGTGTGGCTATTCCGCTTGCGAATGCAGTCAAGCAAATGATTGGTGACCGACCACTGATTATCGCAGGATTTTCTTTTGGTGGTGCGATTGCAGGACATGTTGCGGCCCTTCTATCCAGGCAGGCCTGTCATTTAATGTTAGTCGGCCCGGGAGGACTGGGGGCTCCAAGAGGCGACATGCAAGATTTGATTCGTAGGACCCATGGAATGTCCAGAGCCCAGATAATTGCCGCGCATCGGCGTAATCTTGAGATTCTAATGGTGCACAATCCTCTTTGTATAGACGAGCTCGCACTTTTTATCCAGGAAAACAACACAAGGTTGCACCGATTGAAAAGTCGTTCCATTTCTGCGACTGATACGTTGGCACAAATTCTCGTTGATGTTAAATGTCCAGTGAGTGCTTTGTTTGGTGAGTTTGATGCCTCAGTTGGAGTCTATCGGCCAGAGCGGGAGGCGATCCTCAAAGCTCTGCTATCCGATATTGAGATCGAGGTAGTTCCCAAGGTCGGACATTGGTTGATGTGGGAAAATTCTGGCCTTGTAATTGATCGCTTAAAGGCTTTGGCTATGGCTTAAATAGTTGGTTCTTTACACACAAAGTTTTGAAGTCGGACCGTTCGTCAATGGAAGTCTGCCTCCCAATATTTTCGGACCAAGTGGATTCCTTAGGAACCCCATACCGTTCAATATAAAGTGGCTCCGGAGGTCCCATGATTTTATTGAATGTCCGGTCATATTCATCGATCAGATCTAGGTTTAGAGGCTGGTAGGTGTTTTGATGAATGACGATTGATTGCGGGAGTCTTGGTGAAATTGTCTCACTCTTTGATGCAGGATATCCAAAGGCACAAGCACAAACCGGAAATACGCCTCTGGGTAAATCAAACTGATCAGCTATCCAACTAGCCTGCTTTCGAATTTTAGAAATGGGACACGCCCCGAGGCCTATGCTCTCTGCGGCTGTGATCATCGCACCCATCACGAGAGCGGAGTCAACTGCAGCGTTGAGAAAAGCATCTTCATCGTTCCACTGAAAGGAATAGCCTTTTGCAGCATTAATTTGCCTGGTTCTGTGAGTGTCTCCGAGTATCAATACTACCCAGGGCGCCGTGAATGCCCAATTTACAGTTGGGAATTTTTCGCGTAGCTGCTGCAACTGTAATGGGTCAGTAACCTCGATTAAGCTGTATTGCTGAAGATTGGATTTTGAAGGTGCAGATTGGCCGGCGGCATAAATCAGAGCCTTGAGTGTATTGGACACCGGTTCCGGTTGAAAAGATCTACAGCTTTCATGTTGAAGTAAAGTCGACAGTACGTCCAGACTGTCAACTTCTGGGATGGTGGAGGCGACGCCATATCGATAGTGAATTCCTTGGCACGTCATGATTTTGTGATTCCCTGATAAAATTCGCTTAAGTGAGATTTCGGATGTATCCGTTGATCGTTCACCGTTGCCCACGGAATATGCCCGTATGTTTCTAAGGTTTTAAGCAGGCTATGTTCCCAGGTAAGATAATTTGCAGAATCATTCATGTCTCCATCATGTCTTTTGGGAAAAAACAACGCACGGTCTGATGGCATGTCCCCAAACTGGAAGGGATCCCGGTCGACAACATAATCTGGAGCCTCGTTCCATAAGCGCATCTGGACTAACCTAAACCCCAATATTTTTGCGTATCGAGCTGTTGCATTCAATGTTACTGCGTTATCACCAATCAGAAGTGTTGGCTTATTAGTCTCGTGCAGGGTTAATTGAGTTCTAGGGCACCAAGCTGATCCAATTACTCGCGCTTTCTCGAATGCTTCACTCGGGCGCGTATCCAGAATTTGATGGTGTCTGAGTTCGCTGGGCCATTTATTTGCCGTAATTACTGGATGATCGTTTATCTGTTTTTCTTGGCAGATGGCTTCAAATAGTGCGTATGCGTCCCAGCCCATTCTTCGGAGCCATAGAGCTGTAACAGCTACGTCCAGGGAGGCTGTGCCAGTTATTAATATTGGAATATGGTGTGTTCCTAAATATTGATCGGTGCTTTGTATGAGGGTTGTTGGGGAGATATCTGATGGGGATAACCCATCTTCTGAAACGCTCAAAGTTCGATGATTGTGATGTTTCTGTTTCCATTCGTTCAGCGCAGTGATCGATAAGACGGGTATGGCAAAGTTAACAGCTAACCTTTCGGCACGTTCAAGCTCCTGATCGTTAGAGATACGTTCAGATTGACTAACTCGGTTGCCGAGAGTGCGAGTGCCACCCTGTAGTTCCCACCCCTGGGTTCCGCCATTAATAAAGCGAACAGTGCCGGGATAATTTAAATCATAAAGCGTTTGTGCGGCGATTATACCCCGAGTCCTTCCAGCACAGTGGACATAAATACTTCCTGATCTCATCGTCAAAGTACCTAGGCGTCCTGTCGGGCAGTGCTGTGATTCGGATAGACTGAATTTTTGAAATTCCAATGCGGGCCGCACATCATATTGATAATCGGGTACCGTTTGCATGGCGGTCTTGGGTTCGATCCCGTTTACCATTCCGGTTTGGTCGACCCACTCTCCAAATGCTTTGGATGGCGTGTACTCACCGCCCCAAATTGGCAGATTCTGATTTAGCCAACTAGAAAATCCGCCTTCGATCACTTGTGGATTAAGGTGGGTCAGGGCTAGTATTTTTCGCCCGGCCCAGATGGCTTCTTGGTCAGTTTGACCTATGATGATGGCGATAGCGGCCTCTGTTCCGAATAACTGTAGAATCTGACTTTCTAGAGAGTCGAGGGGGGCGTTGACGGAGAAAACTGCATGTGAGCGCACGTAGTCTTGTCTTGGGCGAGTGTCAATAAACGCAACCGGGATATCGGAGGCTAGCTGAGCGAGTGCTCGGCTAGTGGATATTATCGAAATCATTTTATGTGTCTCGATATTTAAGGTTCCAAATATTATTAGCTTTTGCTTTTTCAACCAAGCTATTAGATTGGAGCATTGAAAGCAATACACTCCACAGCTGGTCACGTCGTTATATTCTGCCCGACTATATCTAAACTAATCGTTTAGATAATTAATTTTTTGAATTGTTGCATCTGACGACAGAAGCTAGGTTTATAGGGATCATGCTGACCAATCAACGCCAACTACGCTGATTGAATCTAATTAATCGAGTTATAAAAAATCCACAACCTGATTGAGCTGTGACGTCAACGAAATTTAAGTAATATTGCGATCTATACATCGCTTTTGTTATTTGGGAGCCCTTAGTCAACCTAGGGTTCTCTTTTTTATGGGGATCTCATGCAAATTACATCGATTCATGATTCTGTTGAATCTATCGCTTCCGATATAAAAAATGCTTATATCAGTTTTTCTCACATGACCTGTTCGGTGGTCGCTATCGTGACCGATCAAATTGTTGACGGACGCCCTGTTATTGGCTACGGCTTCAATTCTAATGGTCGATATAACGCGTCCGGGCTGTTGAGAGACCGTTTCATTCCTCGTCTACTCCAAGCACGGCCCGATACCTTGTTGGATGAGCAGGGTATTCTTGACCCCCATCGCGCCTGGGATGTCATGATGTTAAACGAGAAGCCTGGCGGCCACGGTGAGCGTTCAGTGGCTGTTGGCGTCTTGGACATGGCGCTTTGGGATGCTCGGGCAAAAATCGAAGGCAAGCCGCTTTGTAATATTCTGGCTGAACGCGCCAATCGTCCAGTTGATGAGAACGTTTGGGTCTACGCGGCTGGGGGGTACTATTATCCTGGGAAGGATATTGCTGGTTTACAGGATGAGTTTCAGCGATATCTCGACATGGGGTACTCAGTGTGCAAAATGAAAATTGGTGGTGCTGATCTGGCGCATGATTCCCGTCGGATTGAGGCCGCCCTTAAAATAGTCGGTGAGGGCAACTTATGTGTTGATGCAAACGGTCGCTTCGATCTTGAGACAGCAGTTGCCTATGCAAAGGCGATAGATCAATACAACTTATTTTGGTATGAAGAGGCTGGCGACCCTCTTGACTTTGAGATTCAATCTGCGCTGTCTGCTGTATATGACAAACCGACAGCGACTGGTGAGAATTTGTTTTCCCATCAGGACGCAAGGAACTTGCTTAGGTATGGTGGAATGCGTGCAAATCGTGACTACTTACAATTTGATTGTGCTTTGTCGTATGGCTTGGTCGAATACTATCGAATACTCGAAGTCATGGAGGAGCTAAATTGGTCTGCGCGTCGCGTCGTGCCTCATGGAGGTCATCAGATGTCATTGCACATATCAGCGGGTCTTGGTTTGGGTGGAAATGAATCATATCCAGGCGTATTCCAACCATTTGGAGGATTCTCTGATGAACTTCAAATTGACAATGGCTATGTTAGTTTGCCGGAATCCCCAGGGTTGGGTTTAGAAAATAAAGCTAATTTCAAAGCAATGTTAGACAGGGCTTTTGGTCATTTAAGCTGATTAATAGGTTTGTCAAAGTTATTGAGTGGGAGTTCTAATGTAGCTATTTTTAGGATATAACCGCAATAATCACAGGCTCATTTGTTATTAGATCTACTGGTTTTGCAGATCTATTTCTTAAGGTTCTGCGCATAAATTAGTTATGAAACTCTTGTTCAGGGGTTTTTAATTCAAAGAGCCACAGGCCTTTACGAAAAAATTAGTTTTAGGCGTGGAGGTGCTACCAAGGATAGGCTCATAGATCTCAAATGATCTTATTATTCTAAAAATAAAATCCACGGGTGATGCTCGCCAAACATCAGTAACGGTATTTTTTGAATTGGATGGATACATTTTCAAATAGGTTTTTAGATCAAGAGAAACCAAGTTTCGTCTCTAACTGACTGTGCCAAGTGCGCATGGTAGTGGCCTTTTGCTTCACTCTGATTGTTCCAGATGGACCAGTAAATCGTTAAATCGCTCACCCTGAATCATGACGTGTTTTCTAGAGATTTTCTCAGCTTTTTCTGAATCGCCAGACTCAATTGCTGTAATAATATCACCATGCTCTTTAAGCGATTGAGGCATGCGGTCACGAACTCGCAACTGCAGGCGACGAAACGACTGGAGTCTCCGTCTTACTTTTCTATTTTCTTCAGCAAGGAATCCATTCCCACATGCTTCATAAAGACATTCATGAAATTCAACATTTTTCTGATAATAGAGATCGCTGTCGTTTTTAGTAATTGCCTTCTCACATCCTGCGTTGGCAGTTTTCAGCATTAATATTTGTACGTTAGTTATGCGGCGTGCCGCGAGTCGTGCGCACATTCCCTCGAGTTCACTCATCACTTCAAACATTTCCACCATTTCTCGAATCGATGGCGCTTTGACGAAACAACCTCTTTTGGGGATTTGTGTCGCCAGGCCAGATCCAACTAACTGAAGTAGGGCTTCGCGAATCGGGGTACGGGAAACCTGAAATTGTTCAGCTAAAGTAGCTTCATCTAATTTGGTGCCATCTTTAAATTGCCCTGTGACGATTTTTTCTTCCACGGATTGAAAGATCTCAGTTGCGGCTCGGCTAGTCATGCTTAGAAAACCTGTTGCATCTTAATTTCGTATACGATATTTTTCGCATAGCATACGGAAATATGCAAGCCGTCAAAATTGATAATAACCGGCAGGAGCCTGAGATGAAATTAAACGCCCTTATAGTCGCTGCGGTTGGTGTAGCATTTATTAGTTCAGCAGCGAGTGCCGCAGAACTGAAATTGTCACACCAATGGTCTACAAAAGATGTTCGTCACAAAGTTGCAGAGATCGTAGCGAACCATGTAAAAGATGCGAACGTAGATCTCGACATCAAAATTTTTCCGTCCAAGTCACTGCACAAGCCGAAGGAGCAGTACAAGCCACTTTCGCGTGGTCAGTTGGATATGACTGTTCTGCCGCTATCCTACGCGGGGGGGCAACAACCGTCCTACAATTTGACATTGATGCCAGGCCTTGTAAAAAACCACGATCATGCAGCTCGCCTCAATTACTCGCCGTTCATGGATGCGATCCAAGCGAAGATGGCTGAAGATGATGTCATGGTGCTTGTTCACGGTTATCTAGCAGGTGGTTTTGTTGGAAAAGATAAGTGTGTTTCGCATCCTGATGACGTAAAAGGCATGCAAATGCGAGCCGCTGGCAAATCATTCAATCAGCTGTTAGCTGGTGCGGGTGCTTCAATAGCATCTATGGCTTCATCCGAGATTTATAATGCAATGCAGACCGGTGTTCTTGACGGAGCAAATACGTCATCGTCATCATTCGTATCGTACCGGATTTATGAGCAGGTTAAATGCTACACGCCTGCAGCGGATCAAGCCTTATGGTTTATGTATCAGCCTTTGCTGATGAATAAGTCAACGTTCGATGGTCTGACCGCTGCGCAGCAAAAAGCATTGAAAGCTGGGGCTGAGAAGGCTGAAGCGTATTACCTGGAAGAAGCTAAGAAGCAGGACGCTAACTCGGTGAAAGTATACAAAGAAGCAGGCGTTCAGATTAAAGAAATGACAAAAGCTGAGTTCGATGCTTGGCAATCACTTGCGAAGGAAACGTCATACAAGCAATTCGTAGAAGGTTACCCTGAGGGACAACGTTTCCTCGACCTCGCACTAGCGGTAGAGTAATACCCCTATTACCCGGTCCTTTGGGCCGGGTTTTCCTAGGAACTTAATTAGCCATGCAGATATTTATTCGCGTTGTGAACTCTGTTTCTCAGACGGTGGGAGTGATTGCTGCAGGAATGATCGTCGTAGCGGTCGGAATCACCTGCCAAATGATCTTTATTCGATACTTTTTAAATGGCTCAACAATCTGGCACACGGAAGCTGTTATTTATCTTATGGTTGGTGCAACTCTGATTGGGCTGCCATACGTCCAAAAATTAAAGGGACATGTCAACGTAGATCTTGTGCCAATGCTTTTGCCACCAAGACCAAGAAAGCTGTTAATGATCGTTAGCTTCGTCGCAGCCATTGCTGTTCTGAGTACGATGACCGCCTACTCCAGCGGATTAGTCCATTTGTCGTACGTCCGCGGTTGGGTCTCTGAGACGGTCTGGGGGCCTCCTTTATGGATCCCTTATTCTGCTATGCCATTAGGCTTTGGCCTCTTTGCTCTGCAGCTATTGGCCGATCTTATTGAAATTGTGCTTACTCCAGCTAACAAAATTATGATCGAAGGAGGGGAGCATTAATGGATCCACTTATTTTGGGTGCGATTGTAGCGGCCGTCACTATTTTTATTTTGTTTTCAGGCATCTCAGTAGCCAATGGCCTGTTAGTTGTATCAGCAATTTTTCTCATCATATTCGATGGATTCGGGTCGCTCGAATTAATGCCCGAAGTTCTTTTTGGGAAGTTGGATAACTTTGCTCTTTTATCTATCCCAATGTTTATTTTAATGGGTGCGGCTATTGCCTCCACTAGAGCGGGCGCTGACTTATACGAGGCACTTGATCGGTGGCTGACTAAAATTCCTGGTGGTTTGGTCGTGTCGAATCTTGGTGCCTGCGCATTATTTGCAGCAATGTCAGGTTCATCACCCGCCACATGCGCGGCCATTGGTAAAATGGGTATCCCAGAAATGCGTAAGCGTAATTTTCCTGATGGTGTCGCTGCGGGTTCAATTGCTGCCGGAGGCACACTAGGAATATTGATCCCGCCATCTATCACGATGATTGTTTACGGTATCGCTACTGAGACATCGATTGGTCGATTATTTCTCGCCGGCGTATTGCCGGGTCTTTTGCTTGTTACTTTGTTCATGGCGTGGTCGATTTATGCTACGTGGCGTGACGGGGGTATCGATGCCTTAGGGGGAAGATCCTTTACCTGGAAGGAGAAATTTGAGGTCTTGCCGAGGGTAGTGCCATTTCTACTAGTGATCGCTGGTGTCCTGTTTGCGCTCTATGGGGGCGTAGCGACGCCGTCGGAGACGGCAGCTGTTGGGGCTTTATTGTGCCTTGGTTTGGCAATCATTATCTATAAAATGACCGACGTAACACTTGTTTGGGTAATGCTTCGTGACGCAACAAAAGAGTCAGTAATGATCCTCTTTATCATAGGTGCGGCCGGTGTTTTTTCTTATATGTTGTCAAGCCTTTTTATCACCCAGGCAATCGCTGAATGGATTGGGACTCTTGACGTTAACAGATGGATTTTGATGTTGTATGTCAATATCTTTCTTTTGATTGCTGGCTTTTTCTTGCCCCCAGTGGCGGTGATTCTCATGGCTGCTCCGATTCTAATGCCAATAATATTAGGTGCTGGTTTTGACCCCTATTGGTTCGCTGTTATTTTGACAATTAACATGGAGATTGGCCTTATTTCGCCGCCGGTCGGTTTAAATCTTTATGTTATTAACGGGATTGCACCCGAAATTCCGTTGAAGACTATTTTGAAGGGATCGTTACCCTACGTAGCCTGTATGGTAGTAGCGATTATTATTCTTTCACTATTTCCTGGAATTGTTACTTGGTTGCCAAATATTTGGATGGGGGAAGCAATATCGTGAAACAGAGATATCGTATTGGCCAAATTGTTCCAAGTTCGAATGTAACTATGGAAATTGAAATTCCAGCGTTATTTCGTGAACGCGAGAATCACTACACAGAACGTTTTTCGTTTCACTCCAGTCGAATGCGAATGAAACATGTTACAAAAGACGAATTAGCTGCGATGGATCGAGACAGCGATCGCTGTGCGTTGGAACTATCGGACGCCTCCCTGGATGTAATGGGATATGCCTGCTTAGTGGCGATCATGTCGATGGGTCTAGGATATCATCGAACCAGTCAGGCTAGGCTTCATCAGATTACAGTTGAAAATGAGCAAGCGTGTCCAGTTGTGAGTTCGGCTGGTGCATTAGTCGAGGGTCTGAGTCGACTGAATGCAAAGCGAATTGCGTTAATTACCCCTTACCAAAAACCACTTACCCGGCTTGTTTGTGATTATCTGGAGTCTGAAGGCTTTGAAGTAGTAGATGCACTGAGTTTAGAAATTTCAAATAACCTAGAAGTGGCGCGGCAAGATCCTATGGCTCCGGTTAGACTGGTTGATCAGTTGAGTTTGTCGAATGTGGATACGCTCATCGCTTCAGCTTGCGTTCAGATGCCGTCGCTTCCATCAATATCAGTCATCCAAGAAAAAACAGGGATTCCGACGTTATCAGCATCAGTTGCAACGAGTTTTCAGATGATGAAAGAGCTCAATATTGAAGCAGATTTCCCGGGATTTGGGGCATTATTTGACTCGGAATTATGACCATGGGGGCAGGTATAAAAGAATGGATTCAGCAGGTCACAGATCGCGCCTTCGAAATTCTGGATTTAAGGTCTGATGGAGTACCCCTAGAAGATCTAATGTCACAATGTCACGCGGTCCTTTCGCGTCGTGGTGAGGCAACAGGTTTAGCGCTTGCTGGCTCGGTTGTCGCCTCTTGGCATAAGTTGAATCCAGAAGATCATTTGTTTTTTTTTCATCGCCTCATTGATGAGTTCGGCGTTGATCGAGAGGCTCTGTCTTCTGCCATTAACACCTATCAGGTAAGCCCAAATGAGAATTCGTCAATGGAATTACATCAAGCGGCTGAGGCTCGGCGTCAGGAATTATTTCGACGTATGAATGCTGCTCCAAATGGTTTGCAAACTCTGATTCTGATGCGCGAGGCTCTGCGAGGTCTTTTGAGTGATCACGCTGAGCTTAAGCCTATTGATCAGGATTTCATTCATTTGTTTACATCTTGGTTTAATAAAGGGTTTCTTAAGCTCCAGCAAATCAACTGGCAAACGCCTGCGGCGGTTTTAGAGAAGTTGATTCAGTATGAGTCGGTTCATGAGATTCAGGGATGGGATGATCTAAGGCGTCGACTGGCCGAAGATCGATTATGTTTTGCATACTTTCATCCAGTCATCCCAGATGAGCCGCTAATTTTTGTTGAGGTTGCATTAGTGCATGGACTGGCGGAAGCGATTGGCCCGTTGCTTGATACGCCACCCGCGCCACCTACCGACGCTGATACGGCAGTCTTTTATTCGATTAATAATTGTCAGCCTGGCCTGTCTGGAGTGAGCTTTGGTAACCTCCTCATTAAACAGGTGGTTTCAGTATTGCAGTCTGAAAATCCACGCTTGAAGCGATTTGTCACGTTATCTCCGATACCTGGACTTAGACCCTGGATAGAATCTCATTCGCCAGAGCTGGTGGTTGATTTTGAATCTCCTGGTGATCAAGCCGGGTTAAAATCTGTGGTTGCGGAGTATCTAACAGAAGGTATCGGTTCTAAGCTAAATGATCCAGTAGCCCGTTTCCATTTAGGGAACGGCGCGACACTTGAGAGGATTAATGCTAAGGCGGACTTGAGTGTTCGAGGTCAAAAACAGAGTTTTGGATTCATGGTCAACTATCTTTATGAATTGGACGATATTGTGACTAATCACGAGCAACTGATGGAGTCGGGTCGTATTGCTACATCCAAGGAGGTGCAGCAATTACTTAAAAAAAGAATAAACCGAAAATGAAGGAATTCTCTTATGGCATATAATATTTTTGCCGCGATTCAAGTTAGCTTAAAGCGTCATGCTGACCGAGTGGTGCTGCAGATACCCGGGGGCCGCGAATTGACAGGTCGCCAGATAGATAATGAAACTGCTATTTTAGCTGCTGTACTTCAAAAGATGGGTGTGGAATCAGGATCTCGTGTTTCGGTGCAAGTCGACAAGGGTTGGATGAATGTCGAATTATATTTGGCTGTACTTCGTATTGGGGCAGTTTATTTACCCTTGAATTCAGCATATACCGATACTGAAATCCAGTATTTTCTGATGGACTCAGAGCCTAGGTTACATATTTGTAATGGGTCGCGTGCGGCCTATGTGGAATCGCTCAAGCCGTCTGTGCCTGGACTTTCTGTGTTGACCCTTAATGGTGAGACTGGCTCACTGATGGATGAATTTTTTTCCGCAGAAGTAAGTGGAAAGTCATATCGGCCAGTAGTCGAACGCGATCAAATGGATTTAGCATCGATTATTTATACCTCAGGAACCACAGGAAAACCCAAAGGTGCAATGATTACACATGGAAATCTGGCCGCTAATGCAAATATGCTGACAGAGGCCTGGGCTTATAGCGAAGGTGATAGGCTGATTCATGCACTGCCTTTGTTCCACGTTCACGGCCTATTCGTAGCGCTAAATTTGGCTTTAATAAATGGAAGTCTCGTCATACTTCTGCCTAAATTCGACCCCGAGCTAGTTTTACAAGTATTGCCTAATGCGACAACAATGATGGGTGTTCCTACCTATTACACTCGCCTATTGAGTGATGATCGCTTCAATCATGACGTGAGTGCGCACATGCGACTTTTTATTTCTGGTTCTGCACCCCTTTTGGTGGAAACGTCTGAAGACTTTTTTGAACGTACAGGGCAGCGAATTCTGGAGCGTTATGGTATGACTGAGACCGGTATGAGTTGCTCAAACCCATTACATGGTGATCGTCGTGCTGGCTCTGTTGGTCCGCCATTGCCGGGAGTTCAAGTTCGGATAATTAGTGACGAAGGTTCTGAACTACCATCCGGTGCCATTGGCTCACTCGAAGTGAAGGGAGATCATGTTTTTAAGGGTTACTGGAAACTGCCTGAGAAAACTGCCGCGGAATTCAAAGGTGATTGGTTCATCACTGGTGATATGGCAATTCTGTCCGACGATGGCTACGTTTCAATCGTGGGACGAGAGAAAGATCTCATAATAAGTGGAGGAATCAATATCTACCCTAAAGAAATTGAGGACGTCTTGAATGATCAGGATGGCGTTGCTGAGAGTGCAGTTATTGGTGTGCCGCACCCTGATTTTGGTGAAGGTATTGTCGCCGTCTTGGTTGGAGAAAAGCCGCTGAATGTGTCCCAAGTCGAGGCAATTTGCCGAGGAAAACTCGCTGGGTTTAAGATCCCACGCCGATGGATTCAATTAGATACCTTGCCCAGAAACACTATGGGCAAGGTCCAAAAGAATTTATTGAGAGATAATTACACAGACAGCTTTGGGTGAGTGAGCAGGGAGATGTAACTAATCCCCACGCCTCACTTTCAGGGCCGCAGATAAATAAAATTGTCTTACTGTAGTTTGCCGATGTCAGAGACATCTGACGGGACCACATCTTTATTTCCCGGGAAGCATAGGTCTTCTAAAGCAACTTTCCGGATTTTTAATGTGTTAGCCCATATTTTTAAGGCAACTCCCTTGGACCCTAAGTGAGTCTGTGCGACTGCCCGCATTTGAGTTGTTAAGTACGATTGACCTCAGAAGTTCTATGCCTTTGCCATGCAAGACGAACCGAATTTCGTAATTACCTCTGTCAAGGAATTTGATATGGTTTTGCACGTTCCACATGGCGCCGATGACGATCTTTTTTCCCTAAAGTTGAAGTGATAGACCACTTTTT
>CAZFNA010000008.1:0-39761 GCA_964520465.1 uncultured Pseudomonadales bacterium
CAAAGACAATACAGTCAAACTACACCAGGTAGAAACTAATTTATTTTTGCAAACAACCAGTGCCTGAGTTGTGTCGGACTCCGCCCAACTAAGTTGAGCGCGGCCCAGCAAATGGAGCAGACGCCAAGCCTGTAACAACAATAATTGTCGCGCTTTCCATCGTTCTACGAACGAGGCGATCAGAAGTTTGAACCTTCTCGAGCCCGCCATTAATTTAATACCAAGAACAGATAGTTGCCTCACAGGCGAAGCAATAATTCTCTTACGTCCTTCAAGAAAATACTTTTCTCATTATCAAAAATATATAGGCAGGTCGACATCTACAATCTGAGTGCTTGACGACGCGACTTCCGCACGCTTGAATGAAACGTAAGTTCATACAGAAAAGAAAAACAATAGGTGAAAAAATCAGATCTTCAAAAATCATTCAAATTGTGGGCTGTCACGCCGAGGGAGAAGTAGGAGACGTCATAGTTGGCGGCGTAGCTCCTCCTCCTGGCGATACAATCTGGGAACAGTCGCGCTACATAGACCGGGACCAAAAACTCCGAAATTTTGTCCTAAACGAGCCCCGCGGTGGCATATTTCGGCACGTCAATCTGCTAGTCCCTCCGAAAAATAGCAGAGCTCAAATGGGTTGGATTATCATGGAACCAAGCCACACGCCTCCAATGTCCGGTTCAAATTCTATATGTGTTTCAACCGTATTGTTAGAAACTGGGATTATCCCTATGGTTGAACCTGAGACGAAAATGACATTAGAAGCACCCGGGGGTCTCGTCCATGTGCGCGCTCAATGCTGTAAAGGAAAGGTTGAGCGGGTGTTTGTCGAAAATGTTCCCTCATTTGTAGATAGATTAGACGTTCCAATTGAAATAGAGGGTTTGGGTACACTCACCGTAGATACCGCATTTGGCGGTGATAGTTTTGTAATGGTAAACGCCCAAGACCTTGGATTTAATATCAGCCCTGACGAAGCTAAAGGTTTAGTCCAAACAGGTATTAAAATCACTCAAGCGGCAAATGAGCAGTTACGCTTCCATCATCCGACCAATTCAGATTGGAATCACTTTTCATTTTGTCAGATTCATGCTCCGATGCAGTTGGTTGATGGCATAAAATCGTTCAAAAATACTGTGGTGATTCAGCCTGGAAAATTAGATCGATCACCCACGGGTACGGGGATATCTGCTCGAATGGCTGTATTACATGCTCGCGGATTACTTGACGTTGGAGAAAGTTGCATCGCTCGCTCTGTCCTCGATTCTTCCTTTGGCGGACGCATCCTAGGAACCACAAAGGTTGGAGGCAAAGATGCGATAAAACCTGAGCTTTCAGGGCGGGCTTGGATCACGGGAACCTATCAGCACTTTCTTGATCCCGACGACCCTTGGCCAGAAGGCTATCGAGTGGGTGATACTTGGCCATCAGACAAAAGCAGGCCTTAAGTGAAGTCAATCCCTTTTATTAACGCAGATCAAGCTGAGAGTATCCTCACTTGGAAGGGAGTTGTGGCGGCGCTATGGGCCGCTCACCAAGGGACTCAAGCTGACATCGATGACATCCTATTTGAACACGATAACCATGCTGTATTAAGTCGCGCAGCGTGGATTCGAGGAACCGGGATCGGAGTAAAAACGGCGACCATATTTCCATCAAATTCGACGAAAAATCCGGCGCTGCCAACTGTGCATGCAATTGTTACATTGTTTGATGATCAAACGGGTGAGCCGACAGCGGTTCTTGATGGCACGTTGGTAACCAAGTGGAAGACAGCTGGCGACTCGGTGCTTGGAGCTCACCTGCTCGCCCGCCAAGATAGTAAAACACTCACAATCTTGGGTGCTGGAGCGGTTGGAGAATCATTGATCGATGCCTATCGAGAAATATTTCCAGACCTTAAACGAATCATTATTTGGAACCGCACCTTTTCCAAGGCTCAGAAACTAGCCATTAAAAAGGACGTTGAAGCTGTCGCGGATCTAGAGCAAGCGGTCGAGTACGCTGACATCGTCTCTTCTGCAACGATGTCAATAGAGCCTTTCATTCAGGGCCAGTGGATAAAGGCTGGGGCGCACGTCGATCTGATTGGTGCATATCGACCTGATATGCGCGAAGCAGATGATTCATTACTTAAAAGAGGGCGAATATTTGTCGATTCTCGTGAGACAGCACTTCATGATATTGGAGAGCTGGGTATACCTATAAAAAAAGGTGTGATCTCAGAGCATGACGTCATCGGAGATTTATACGATCTCTGTAAAGGAAGCGCTGGGCGCAAGTCAAAAGAGGAGATCACAGTTTTTAAAAATGGTGGTGGGGCACACCTCGATCTGGCTACAGCCAGTTACATCCAGAAGACTCTCTCTGATCTAAATACTTAAAGGCGCCCTAGCCAAACCACCCACGTTCAGTTAGCGAATATCTTCTGGTAGAAGATCTATTGGAATGTTTTGATAACACACCGGCCTTAGAAACCTGCGGATAGCCAGAGTGCCAACCGAGGTGTGACCAAAGTTTGTTGTGGCAGGATACGGACCTCCATGAACCATACTATCGCAAACCTCAACACCCGTTGGAAAACCATTCGCCAGTAATCGACCTGATTTACGCTCAAGAACAGGCATCAGAGCCGATGCTGTCTTAGAATCCGACGCCTCCAAATGAAGCGTGCAAGTAAGCTGTCCGCTTAACGATTGAGCAACCTCAATCATCTCATCAAGGTGGTCAACTTTGACAATTAAACCAAATGGTCCAAATATTTCCTCTCTAAGGCCCTCGTTGCCGAGCCAGTTCTTGCCCGTTGTGAGATAAAGAGCGGGCGTTGCATTACGCAACTCACAAGTTGATCCAAGAAGTTCCTCAACGCCAATACTTGCAGACATCTGTTGAAGGCCAGCACGGTATGTATCAGCAATTCCTTTAGTGAGCATCACCTGTGCCGCTTCAGGATCCAAGGCTTCTATGACTGAAGCGATAAAGAGATCAGTCGATTCATCATTTATTAGTATTGCGATACCCGGATTGGTACAGAATTGCCCCGCACCCAAAGTCAAAGAAGCGGCCCAACCCTTCCCAATCTCTTTGCCTCGCTTATGAAGAGCATTTGGTAGCAAGAACATTGGATTAACTGACCCTAGCTCACCATAAAAAGGGATCGGCTCAGCTCGCTGACAACAGAGATCATAAAGTGCACGTCCACCTAATAAACTACCGGTAAACCCAACCGCACGAACTAAGGGGTGAGTCACTAATTCCTGACCAACTTCCAGGCTTCCGCCTTGAACCAAGGAAAACACTCCAGGATCAAGATTACATTTTTCAATTGCAGCCAAGATCGCTTCAGCAATAATTTCACTTGTGCCGGGATGCGCATCATGACCCTTAACTATAACGGGGCAACCTGCTGCTAATGCGCTCGCGGTGTCACCACCTGCTGTCGAAAAAGCGAGCGGAAAATTAGAAGCGCCAAAAACTGCTACGGGTCCAATAGGCCGTTGCAACATCCGAAGATCTGGGCGGGGTAATGGCTCACGCTCAGGAAGTGCTTCATCAAATCGGCGATCGAGGTATTCGCCCTCTTTGATATGATCAGCAAAGAGTTTCAATTGACCCACCGTTCGTCCTCGCTCACCTTGAAGTCGCATTGCCGGCAAGCCAGTTTCTCGCGTGCCCATCTCAGTAATTTGCTCAGCGCGCGCCTCAATCTCTTCCGCTATCGAATAAATAAATGCTGCCCGGTTAATCCGTGACGTTGCTGCATACGATTCAAACGCTGCCTCGGCAGCACGGACAGCCTCATCCACAAGCGCAGGGGAACCACTCGCAAATGTCTCTGCCTGTCCATTCACAGGGACGTTGGGGAAATGCTCTTCAGAGCCTACCCATTTACCCGCGATTAAATGTTTCCCTTTCATATCATTTCTCCTGTTATGACGAACCTCATCTCTGACTTAAATCAGGATTTGGAATTGATTAAAGACTTTCAAAATAGATAGATCAAAATCGATCAGCCGCAAAAGGCATGGGACTAATTGGCCATTGTTTTCCCTCAACCGTTAAGCGCACCAATTCCGCGGTTGCAGCCGCTTGGGTTAAGCCCAAGTGGCCATGACCAAATGCATAGATAACTCGCTTCGACTTGGCCGAGGGACTAATGACCGGCAAGCTATCTGGCATAGATGGTCTGAATCCCATCCACTCTGCACCATTGCAACCTGCCAATTCCGGAATAAATTGCTGTGCTTTATTTAACAAGTCCTTGGAACGTTTAAAATTGGGCGCCTTTACCAATCCTGCCAGTTCCACGGCACCGCCCACACGTATCCGCTCACCAATCTTTGATATAACAAACCCATGCTCTGGAAAAGTCAGATGCGTTTTGAGTTGAAAATCTATGTTTTCCAAAGTGGTGTTATACCCGCGCTCAGTCTCCAAAGGGATCTTATCGCCTATTGACTGCGCCAGAAAATGGGACCACGCTCCAGCGGCAATAATTACAAAATGGGCGGATATAGGTTTTGTTTCACCATGTATCACAGTCAGACTTTGATGCATCTCGAGGCGTTCGACCCGTTCTTTTTTGAAATATCCACCACGCGACATAAATTTGGAAAACAGATGTTCCAGCCACAGTTTTGGGTCGATCGTATTGATCCAATCAGACGTATAACCCGCATGCGTAAATCGGCTACTTATACCTGGCTGAACTTCGGAAATCGCTCCGGAAGATCTCAGCAGATCAAACTGAATACCAAATTGTTGGCATGCATCCCAGTATGACTGGCTATTCTTAAAACTTGTCTCACCCTCGAACAGACGTAGCTGACCCCCGCGACTTAACAATGACTCGCACTGATTGTCGGCAGCCTGGCGCTCCAAAGCACCCCTTGCAAGCCCCATCAATCCCGCTTGAGCATTAAGTAAACTGGGGAATCGGTCGCTCCAGCTAGACCGCCAAAATCGCAGAAGCCAAGGTGCAATTGATAACGCGTATGAGGGTGCAATCGCCAGTGGTCCTAGCGGATCCAGTAACCACTTGGGTGCTGCCCGAATGATCCCGGGAGTCGCCAACGGCAAAACATCTGCAAAGGCAAACGCCCCAGCATTTCCTGTCGATGCCCCTATATCCGGCTCACATCGATCAAGTAAAGTTACCTTGAAACCTGCTCCTTGAAGCTGCAGACATATACTGACACCAACGATCCCTGCGCCGATAACTACTGCGGTATTTAATTCTGGCTCCATTGTTATATCTATTTTGATTTACTAGCACCCTAATAATTAATAATTTGACTCAGCTCGCACTAAGCGTATTAGACTGAGATACCACTGCGATAAGGATCGCTTGGGTCAAAATGTAACTGTGCCTCAGCTGTCACATAAGCTCGTCCCTCGATAGTGACATCAACGCTGCCATCCTTCCTCGCTTGATAACTTAGCGAGTAAGTACTGCCAATAATACTTTCTTGTATCCAATGATCACCCTCTCGCCAATTACCATCTGAAGCCAAACAAGCCATTTTTGCGGAACAGCCCGTGCCGCAGGGCGATCGATCATATGAACCACTCGGCACTAAAACAAAACAACGACTGTTTGATTGGTCGGCAACGGGGGGGCCGTATAACTCAATGTGATCAATCCAAGCACCATCAGTACCTGTCACACCTTCTGTCTCAAGCTTACGTCGGATATCCAGACCCAAGTCAGTCAGCTGACGGATATTTTTCCAGATAATTTCCACTGGGGACTCCTTTACGAGGAAAAACCAGTTTCCACCCCAAGCCACATCACCAACGATTTCGCCGTAACCTTTAACCGAAACTCTTACATCTTTTTGTAAACGATAACTTTCAACATTCGTAACAGATACAAGGTGTTTATCTTTTAGATCAATTGCTATCACACCAACTGGCGTATCAAACCGGTGTGTGCCTGGTTTAATTAAACCAAGGTAGGCCAAAGTCACAGCTAGACCAATACTTGCGTGACCACACATGCCCAAATTCTGAACCGTGTTAAAAAAAATTACGCCAGTCGTGCAGCCCACCTCAGATGGCTCAACTAGGAGGGCTCCAACTAGTGCATCATTACCACGAGGCTCGCACAGAATAGATGAACAGAATTCGTGATATTCATCTTGGAGCACTCGCGCTCGTTCAGCGACCGACCCAGATCCAAGATCTGGTCCACCGTCCATAATCACCCGAGTGGGCTCACCAGCCGTGTGACTATCAATCACGCGCATAGGCTACAAACCCTCTCGCTGACGCCAATCAACAAACCAATTCCTAAACAGGTAATACTGAGCCTCAACGTAGTTACGTTGTGTATCTGACAGATTATCTGTTTCGTTAAAGTGCAAGCGATAATCTGATTCACCATTGAGCACCATCAAATGTTTGTAATATAAAACCAGATCAGCGCCCTCGTCGAAGCTAGATAGCACAGCCATCGCCTCGTCCAGCTCCCGTGCTTGTCGGCGAGCTAATACTTCGCCCTTCGCGGCTTTCTGGCTGAGCTCGGTCAGCAACAGCACCTCTCTCGGTAGCACGTTGCCTATCCCGGTGATAGCCCCTGTCGCTCCACAGTTGACGAATCCATGATAGACCGCTGTATCGACGCCAATCATTAAAGTCACATCCTGATCGCGCGACGTGATGTATTCCGAAGCATAGCGAAGGTCCTCAAACCCACCAAATTCCTTGAATCCCATCAGATTCGGATGTTCCGCGCGAAGTGAAAAAAATAATTCTGCCCGGGTTGCAAAGCCATAGTAAGGGCTGTTGTAAATCACCGAAGGAAGATTGGACGCAGCTGACAGCACCGCCTTAAAATGATTTCGCTGAGCATCAACTGAGGTACCTCTAGATAAAACCCGCGGAATTACCATCAGTCCTCGCGCTCCTACCTTAGCCGCGTGGGCCGCATGGTCCACTGCAGACTGTGTGTTCACAGCCCCCGTTCCCACGATTACGGGGACACCTGCGGACACCAGCCTTGTAACTCCTTCCATTCTTTGCACGTCCGTCAGTAAGGGCCAATCACCCATTGAGCCGCAGTAAACAACAGCCGACATCCCGTGTTCAATCAGATCTAAAGCCTTACTAACTAAGGCATCATAATTGGGCTGTCGATCCGCATTGCAGGGGGTCATAAGGGCTGGCATGCAGCCAGTAAACGTATCATGCAACATGTAAGTCTCCTTTTAAGAGGCTGGGTATGTCTCGTCCCAGTATAGTTTTTACTTGATGGCTAAAAGCAGTATCACGTTAATTGGCTAGATCTAGCGTACTTTTGCTAAGAACTTGCGCGTTTGCTCGGATTCTGACTCACCAAAAATCTGAGATGGGGGACCGATTTCCTCTATAGCTCCATCATGGAAGTAAGCTACTCGATCCGACACATCACGAGCAAAACCCATCTCGTGCGTAACGCATATCATTGTCATACCCTCCTCTGCTAGGAGGCGCATCGTGTCTAGCACCTCACCCACTAATTCGGGATCAAGAGCCGAAGTCGCTTCATCAAACAGCATACAGTCAGGGTCCATTGCGAGTGCCCGAGCAATAGCAAGCCGCTGTTGCTGACCGCCGGAAAGAGCACTTGGATAAACATTGAGCTTATCTTCCAACCCGACATGCTTTAACTGCTTAATAGCAATTTCTTTTGCCTCACTCTTTGACTTCTTCTTCACTATCCGTGGCGCCAACGCAACGTTTTCCATAGTCGTTAGATGAGGAAAACTATTCCATTGTTGGAACACCATGCCCAACTGCTGTCTCAGAGAATTCAGATCAGTATCTTTCGCATGTACATTGGTGCCGTCGACTACTATCTCACCCTGCTGAATTAGCTCTAGCCCGTTAATGCAGTACAAAAGGGTCGATTTACCAGAGCCAGAAGCTCCAATGACCGAGAGCACTTCTCCTCTTTCTACTTCAAGGTCAATACCACGAAGCACATGTAATTCACCAAAAAACTTATGTAGATTGGTAATCTTGATCATTGTGACCACCTGTTTTCAAGTTTGGCAGAGAAGCGTGAGATTGGGTAAGACAGCGCAAAATAGAAAGCCCCTGCAATCGCAATAATAAGAAGAGGTTCCTGCGTCCGGGTCATTAAGATTTGACTGGCCTTAACGAGCTCTACGTAGCCAAGAACAGACACCAACGCGCTGTCCTTCAGAACGCCTAAGGCAACACCTACCCATGATGGAAATACCGCACGAACTCCAATCGGGAACACCACACACCTCAAGTCCTGCCAATAGGTTAAGCCTAAAGACCGAGCGGCACGCCGCATTGGCACTCCAACAGCCTCAATACCTCCGCGAGCTACACTCGCTACGAGTGAGGCCGTGTAAAGAGTCAGCACCACTAAACCAGATTCAAACGCATCCAGATTCAAACCAACGATTGGAGCAAAGTTATAAAACAGAACTAATTGAATAATGAGTGGAACAGAACGAAATAGATCCAAAATAGGCGACAAAAAAAATGTTCCCCAAAGTCGACCCTCGTAAAGCATCCAGCCAAATATGACACCAAACAATGACCCAATCGAAATGGATATAATTGAAATCAAAAGAGTCCGTCCAGCAGCTTCCGCCAAGTACATTATATCTTGTGGCGCAAAACTACTGAAGACGCTTACAGATCCACCCATTTCAACGGCCTCAGTAACGAAAGAGCCGACTTGCAAGCAGTCGGGCAATTATTAGAATCACTTTAACCATCACGTAATAAATAATAGCTGTGACTGCAAAATACTCAAATATCCGGTAGGTCTTACTCGCGAAAAATTGGGTCTCACCCGAGAGCTCACGTAAACCAACCAACATACCTAAAGACGACATCAATACGACCCAAACAAACTGGTTTGTCATAGGGTAATAAACAATACGCAATACTTGGGGCACCAAAATACGAGTGTACACTTGCCACTGTGTCATACCGAGACTTCGCGCTGCGTGTAGCTGAGTGACAGGAATGGCTCGAAAACCTCCTCGAAAATTTTCGGCTAAGTAACCAGCACTATTAAAAGTCAGACCCACAAAAACGATCATGTAGGGTGTCAGGTGAATTCCAAAGGCACCGATACCAAAACCAAAAAAGAACAACTGAAAGAGTGCTGGAGTATTGCGTGCCAACTCTATCCAAGTCGTCGCAAACCAGCACACAGGCCCCCTCATGTTCAGTCGAATAGCAGCGAGCGCAAGACCCAAAACAATGCCAGTAACCATTGCGAAAGTTGCAACTTGAAGGGTAATCAGACCCGCTTCAAACAAATCCGGAAGACTTCGAAATACAGGACGCCAATGGAAGTTATATTCGAACATATCACCGCTCTCTGAAACACCCTGCATGGAAATGCATGCAGGGCTTGGCGTTTAAATATTTACGACTAGTACATTACCCCAGGAATACGAAGTTCTGGTGCTTCGCCACCGACGTACTTGTCCCATAGCTCCTGATAACGTCCTGAGCGAACCTGATGAGTCACAAACAAGTTTAGATAATTCAACCAGCTCACATCTTGTCGCTTACCGACTACGGACGTGAAATCAGTCGTCCAAGGCATGCGAGGGCCTGAATCGATATTGTCGTACTGGTCAGTAATAGGCTTTACTGCAGTGTTAGTCGTAATACCAAGATCAGCCTTACCCTGAGCAACTGCCAGAAATACCTCATTTTCGCTCTGGTAGCCTTGATAAAGACTCTCTTCGCCCCATTCTTTCGCGATTTTTAACCACTCTTGCTCAGGCACAGTACCTACAGCAGCAGCAACGCGCTTACCCCGAATATCTTCAAAGGATTTGATACCACTTTTTGAGTTGACCACGCCCTGCGCGTAATAAATTGCGTAAGGAATTGAGAAGCCGACAGTTTTGGCACGTGCCAGACTATCTGAAGTTGCCCCAAACACGACATCAGCTCGACCTGTCACAATTACAGGCAGCCGCTCTGACCAAGTTAAGGACAGCAACTCAACGTCTACCTCCAAAGCAGCGGCCATGTCATTACAGTACTCTACATCAAATCCAGCGGGCTCGTTATTTGCGTCGCGATATCCTATAGGTGGAAAGTCAAGAACCACACCACATCGTAATGTGCCTCTGTCGATCACATCATCCAACGTATCCGCAGTCACGCCACTTACGACTAGCATGGAAGCTGTCGCGAATCCTAAAAGCTGTTTAATCATTGCTATTACCTTTTTTTGTTATCTTTAACTCTTCGTGAATACAGAATGTATCGCATAATGTGTCCGAGATTCAACGCCTCAATTTCATTCTGAAATCAATGAATTTTTTTCACAAACCTAAGCGTGTGCAGTGAGCCAACGGAATTAAATCTGTTGATTTATTCAAAGCCGTATCCACATCAAACATCAGTTTTCGAATTCCACGCAAACGAAGTTTTTGAAATCATCGATCAATGCCCCTTCAGGAAACTTGAGGCACCTAGCCTTACAGTTAGAAAATTAGCGTATCTAGTTTAACCAGCTGGATCGGAAATATGTCAGCCATTAACCTAAGCACTGAGATTTAAGCAGTGCTAATCAGATTTCTCATGAAAACACTTTACAGCACCAGTATTCAGAAATATCGTCGCCCATCAATGGATGACTTTTTTGAATCAAATCGATCGAAGTCTATGCGGTCCGGCCAAAATCTGCGTAGGAGCACAAGTTACTCATCATGAGTAGTGGGAAACTTTTAGTGCCCCTAAGTGGAATGGAACTGACCCAGATATATTCCCTCTAAAAAACACATTTTTGACGCCATAAATTTGTTATCTGATTTTATAAACGGGTACTTAAGACATATAATTTAGCGAGTGATAGTCAAAAAATGATCTGCCTTAAACCAGACATAGGAGCGTTAGCATGACTGAGAGAGCAAAAAGCACCGGTAGATCTACCAGCTGTCTTTTTGTTGAAGGACATGCATCAGGAGATATTCTAGTTTGTAGTGAAGGCCTAAGCTTTTGGGGCGGCGTCGATCCGGATACCGGTAACATTATTGATGTTCACCACCCAAATTACGGTGATTGTGTCGCTGGTAAGATCTTGATGATGCCCACATCCCGCGGATCTTGCAGCGGAAGTGGTGTCCTACTGCAGCTTTCACTCAACGCAAAGGCACCAGCAATTTTAGTATTTAAAGAGTTTGAAGAGGTATTAACCCTTGGTGCACTGGTATCTGAACGCATTTTTCAACGCCCCCTTCCAACGATCGCGCTTACTTCAGCTGATTACGACAAGCTAGCAGAGGCTAAACATGCAACCCTCATCGGTAAAATTCTAAGTAACGAAAAATTTAAAATAGTGCTTTTTAAAACTCAATTTGGTGACCTCAACCTATCGAAATCAGATAGAGCGCTGCTTGACGGCGACTCTGGACCTGCCGCACGCATGGCTATGGAGATCATTTGTTTGATGGCAACGGTCGAAAACACTACCGATCTAATTGACATCAGTCGAGGACACATCGATGGATGTATTCTTGCCCACTCCGCCAATTTAATTTTTGCAGAAAAATTAGCCGAATTAGGCGCTAAAGTTTCGATTCCGACTACTATAAACGCAATCTCAGTAGATCGGGAGAACTGGGAAAGTACAAATATTCCAAAAGATTTCGGTGCCCAAGCTAGTCAATTAGCCGATGCCTACGTTCGGATGGGAGCTAAGCCTACATTTACATGCGCTCCTTACTTACTCGACAACGCACCCAAGTTTGGCGAGAGAATAGGTTGGTCGGAGTCCAATGCAGTTATTTTTGCAAATACTGTGCTAGGTGCTCGCACACCGAAACATCCAGACTACTTTGATTTATTTATTGCGATAACAGGTCGAGCACCAGATAGCGGGGTTTACAGGACAGAAGGGCGAATTGCGCAAAATGTTTTAAAGATCACTCCGCCATCAACACTGGGACAAGATGACGAACTATTCTGGCCGCTTGTGGGCTGGTTGGCAGGAAAATTATCTCCTGACTCCATTCCCTTGGTGAAGGGACTTGAATATTTAAAACCAAGCCAAGACGATCTCAAAGCTTTATGCGCCGCCTTTGGCACAACCTCTGGAGCTCCAATGCTTCATATCACTGGACATACGCCAGAATCTAATCTCGCGGAGGCTGCAGATTCCAAATACATCACGATCAGTAGATCTGATTTTTTTAATGCTTGGAAGGAGCTAAATCGTGGGGAGATGAGCATTGATTTAGTTGCAATAGGAAGTCCCCACGCTTCAATTCAAGAGATTAAACGGATAGCAAGCCTTTTTGGTGACCGCAAGTGTAATCCTTCTACTCAGATGATTATCACACTGGGCAGACAAGAACTACAAAAGGCAATAAATGATGGTGTTGCCCATCAATTAGCTGATGCTGGCGTTACATTGATGCCAGATCTTTGCTGGTGCTCAATTGTTGAACCGATTTTTCCATCTGAAGCTAAAGGTTTGTTCACAAACTCAGGAAAGTATGCACACTATTCCCATGGCCTGTCGGGAAGACACTCAAGAATAGGCAGCCTAAACGACTGTGTACAAGCAGCTATCACTGGTAAGGCGCCTACGGATCCTCCTGCGTGGGTTTTGAGCGAAAGACCAGAACCAAATTTTTAAATTAGAGTCGCCGAGAACGGAGGCCAAACAAAATCCATGCAAAAATGACAGGTAACTCAGTCCGCTTCGTACGACCATAGATAATTGCTGTCAGCGGTCACGCTCATCAGTCTATTACGCAATGATATGCCCTCTATTTACCGTAATTTTGGGTTGCCTTATGGTGCTAAGCAAAGGGCGATTAGATGTTTAATCCCTCTTAAAAGGCTGATCTTACAGGCTCTACCACTGATTTTCTTTTACAATAATACTGATTCTTTGATTTACAACATTTCTAGATCGAATAAAAATCCGATATTTTTTGATCAGTTAGACTAGAACTATCCATATTTTGCGCTTCAATTTAAAAGTTCCCGCTAACAAATTCGAGCACAATAAGCGGAGAACCTAGACTAATTAATATTAATATTAATAATAATAATAAGTCAAAAAAACGCTCCAAAATTATCTCCTATTATACGTTTATGATAGTGGCTTGAAATCTGATAAAGCGGAGATTTTGATAATATCTTCATCACGAAAAGCGTCAAAACACAAACAAAGCGGCTAGAATATTATGTGTATCAGTATCTTTCCTCCAACAAAATCGGAGCGCACTCTGTTAGAAATCTCAAATCTAAATATAACCTATCCAGGACATGAATCACTGGCCGTCATTTCATGGCAAATTGAAGCTGGCCAACAAATCGCGTTACTTGGGCGATCAGGAGCTGGGAAGTCCACTCTTCTGAACACTATTGTCAGGGGCTCACCCCACATCAGAAATCAAAGCAAGCGTCTCGCCTATCTGGCACAAAAACCTGCATTACTGCCTTGGCTCTCTGTAATTGATAACGTTTTACTTGGATTCAAACTCAGAGGAGAACCGATAGACAGATGTAACTCGGAACGCGCATTGGATCTCTTGACTCAAGTCAACCTAGAATCACTAGCTCACCGCAAAGCCAATCAATTAAGCGGAGGACAGTCCACGCGAGTTGCGCTAGCGCGCCTACTCATTGAAGATGCTGACCTCATTTTACTTGATGAGCCCTTCGCGTCTCTAGATCGATCAACAAGAATCCAGATGGCAACACTATGTAAAACATTACTTGATCAGCGGACAGTGATCTTGGTCACGCATGACCCACGTGATGCAGCAGATTGGCTTGGAACAGCAATGGTTCTTTCAAATGAAAAACTAGAGGGCCCTTTCAAATTGAGCGATTTTAATAACGATGATGTATTAATCAATGCTCTCGGAGGCGACTTATGATGTGGCACATTCGTTACCATGCGCTCACATTCAGCTTACTAGTTAGTCTATGGTGGGGAATTGTACTTTTATTCGAAATTCCGCACTTTATCTTGCCGTCCCCTGATCGAGTATTTTTAATACTGCTTGAAAGATTGCCACAAATAGCGGGGCATGCAGCAACAACAGCCTCTGAAATTGTAGCTGGGCTTGCTCTTGGAACGTTACTTGGGCTCGCCACCGCTTGTCTGATAGGAGACTCAGAACGCTTACAGCGACTGACAATGCCATTCTTGGTAATCAGTCAGGCTCTGCCAGTTTTTGCACTTGCGCCTATATTAATGTTGTGGCTAGGTTACGGCTTCGCCTCGAAACTCGCTATGACTACGCTGATCGTTTTTTTTCCCGTGACTGCCGCAACACTGGCTGGATTTCGCGCACTACCACAATCTTGGGATATTACGTTTCAAACATTACGGCCCAAGAATGGCAGATTATTTTGGCTCGTTCGATTGCCCTTAGCGATTCCGCACGTTCTCTCTGGGGTGCGAATTGCAGCATCCGTTGCACCAATTGGCGCAGTAGTCGGGGAGTGGATGGGTTCATCTAGTGGGCTAGGCTATCTAATGCTTCACGCCAATGGCCGAGGGCAAACCGACTTGATGTTTGCCGCCCTCGTTATCTTATGTTTAGAAGCACTGATAATTTGGAATGCAGTAAATTGGCTGTCGCATCGTTTTGACTATCACTCGCCTTCGATCCACTAAAGAATAGTCAATTGAACTACGCATTAGTTAGTAAATTAAATCCTAGGTTCACAAGACCAGACAGAAGAGTAATCGGCCTGGCGATTACTCTTCTGTCTTATTTGTTAGTTTACTGAGGCAAAGAGCCCTCGATACCTTCAACATAAAAGTCCATTCCAAGCAAAGTCCCGTCATCTGCTGTTTCGCCAGATTTGAGCCAAACACTTCCATCTTGCTTATTAACTGGTCCGGTAAAAGCGTGGAGGCGACCTTCTGCAATGTCTATCCGTGCTTTATCGGCCAGAGCCTGAACGTCGGCTGGCACAGACTTTCCGTAGGGTGCTAGTGCCACCATTCCGGTATTGAAGCCACCCCAGGTATCAGTCGAAGCCCATGACCCATCCATCACAGCTCCGACACGCTTGGCATAGTAGGGAGACCAATCGTCGATAATCGCTGTTAACTGCGCATTAGGCCCATAGGAGGACTGATCAGAAGCCTGACCGAAAGCATAAATTCCCCGCTCTTCTGCTATTTTCATAGGCGCAGCTGAATCGGTATGTTGCATTAATATATCTGCGCCTTGATCGATCAAAGCTTTAGCAGCGTCAGCCTCTTTGCCTGGATCAAACCAAGTCGATATCCAAATCACCTTAAATTTCACCTGGGGATTGACACTTTTTGCTGCAAGGTAGGCCGCATTGATCCCACGAACTACCTCAGGAATCGGAAACGATGCAATATAGCCAACCGTGTTTGTTGTTGTCATCTTGCCGGCAATGAGTCCAAGAACGTGCCGGCCTTCATAAAACCGAGAAGAATAAGTAGCTACATTCTCACCACGCTTGTAACCAGTCGCATGCTCAAACTTAACATCAGGAAACTGTTTTGCGACTTTGATTGTTGGGTTCATATAACCAAACGACGTAGTAAAAATAACATCTGCGCCATTTGCAGCCATTTGACTAATCACGCGTTCTGAGTCGGGGCCTTCAGACACGCTCTCAACAAAGACGGTCTTAATTTTTTCGCCATATTCCTTTTCAATGGCCAAGCGGCCTTGATCATGTTCATAAGTCCAACCTGCATCAGCGACTGGGCCAACGTATACAAATCCTGCTGTTACACCGTCAAATTTGACCTCTGCAATCTCTTCTTTGCCTTCAAACATAGTTACGATAGCTATTAATGCCGCCAGAGCCCCTAGTCCTATGACCAGATTCGATTTTTTCATTACTCACACCACCACTTAATCATCTAGATTCTTTAAAATTAATACCCAACGAACCAGGGGCGGAATGACTCCGACCACGACCGTTGGCGATAAATGCTAACACCGCTATTGTAACCAAATAGGGCAACATGGATAGCCACTGGGCATCAATCGACATGCCGAAAGCTTGGCCATGGAGTTGCAAAATCGAGACGCTACCGAACAAATATGCGCCCGCTATAACTCGAAATGGACGCCAAGACGCGAATACTACTAACGCCAAAGCGATCCAGCCTCGACCTGCAGTCATTCCTTCCACAAATAAAGGAGTTTGAACCAAAGTGAGATAAGACCCACCAATCCCTGCCAAAGCACCACCGGCGATAATTGCCAAGAAACGAACTCCCTGAACAGAAAAGCCCAGTGCGTGTGCTGAGGTATGATTTTCTCCTACAGCCCTTAAGACTAGTCCAACCCGGGAATATTTCAAGATCCACCACATAATAAACGCAAAAATGATGGATAAATAGACCAAAGGATCATGTGAAAAGAGTGCTTGCCCAATAATCGGCAAGTGATGCAGCAATGGAATAGGCCATGCAGCCACTTGTGGCGCGGCTAGACCAACATACTGCGCCCCCGCGAGGGCGCTTAATCCCAGTCCAAATAAAGTAAGCGCGAGCCCTGTTGCAACAGGATTAGCATAAAGTCTTAGTACTAGTAGGCCAAATACTGAAGCCAGTGCACTGCCAGCCAATGCGCCAGCCAATACTGAAATGATAAGGGGGTAATCCGCTATGGCCGCTGCAAAACCAGCCAAAGCACCAACAATCATTAATCCCTCAATACCTAAATTCAGAACGCCGGCACGCTCCTGAATCAAAGCACCCAAACCCGCAAAGACTAGTGGTGTCGACGCAACTAAAATTGCATTAAGAATTGATGAAAACAGTCCGACATCCATCTAAATAGATCGCCCAAACCGAATTCGATAATTTACAATCAGGGATGTACCCAGTAAGAAAAATAATAATAACCCTTGGAACACTTGTGTGCTTGCTGCCGGAACACCGAGCGATAACTGCGCGGCTTCGCCAGCTAAATACGATAGAGCCACAAGTAGACCCGCCGGGATTACTGCCAGCGGATACAATCGTGCTAAAAAAGCTACAATGATGGCTGTGAATCCATACGAAGGAGAAATGTTGGGAACGAGCTGGCCAATATTACCTGTAACCTCAACTACGCCCGCAAATCCACTCACTCCACCACCAATTAATAGCGCCATCCAAATAGTTCGATTGCGACTGTAACCAGCGAATTTTGCGGCTCTTGGCGAAAGTCCTGTAACACGCATTTCAAAGCCAAGATGCCACCGTTTCACAACCCAAGTGCCTGCGATTGCTAACACCAAAGCAAACAAAAAACCAATGTGTCCCCGGCCGACTGCAAATAGCTTCGGCAACGTTACCGCATCATGAAATAACCGACTTTCAGGGAAATTAAATCCGTCCGGATCTCGCAGTGGTCCATGAACCATGACACTCAGCAATAAAATCGCTACGTAGGTGAGCATTAGTGATACTAAGATCTCATTTGCATTGAAACGTACTTTCAAAAACGCCGGAATCGCCCCCCAGGCCATGCCACCAAGCGCTCCCCCAACAAGTACCAAAGGTAAAACCCAGAATCCATCAATACCATAAAACACCAATGCCACAGCTCCACCACAAAGCCCACCCATAACCAACTGACCCTCCGCACCAATGTTCCAAACACCAGCACGAAAACCTAAGGCAAGAGCCACCCCAACAATGATTAAAGGCGTTGCTTTTGCTAATAATTCACTAATGCCATAATTCGAATTCAACGGTCTAATAAAAATTAGTTTCATGCTCGTCACTGGATCCAACCCCATCAGAGCCAATACAAATGACACTGTCAAAACAGTAAGGAGTAGCGCCACCAGAACGGCAAGCCATTCGTGATACCAGCGAGTGACTGCTCGCGGCTCGATATACATCATGGCTCAACCTCCTGGCCGAGCATAAGTGATCCCAGATGTTCAGGAGTCATCTGTGCAGTTGAAAAAGTTCTACTGAGTCGTCCATGGCAAATTGCACAAATACGATCAGTTACAGACAATAATTCATCGATATCTTGGCTAATCAGAATAATCGAAGCACCTTGATCAGCAATATTGATCAGCTCTTGATGGATAAATAACTGGGCTTTTGCGTCCACTCCCCACGTTGGATTGGAGACCACAAATAGAGTTGGCCGACCAAGCAGTTCGCGCCCAATCAGGAATTTCTGCAAATTACCGCCGGACAAACTCGATGCCTTTGCGTTGACTGACGATGCACGCACATCAAATTTTTGAATAATCTCTTCTGCAAACTCTTTTGCCTTAGTCCCGCTGATGAGATACCGATTTTTTAAAATACTACGTGTGTGACGTGCCGTCAGAATAACATTTTCCCACAAAGTCAAATCAGGAACAGCCGCATGTCCAAGCCTATTTTCTGGGGCCGTGAGAAAACCTTTTGATCGGCGCTGCTCGACAGTTAAGTGTGCAATTGGCTCACCATCCAGTATCATAGCGTCAGCATTGGGTAATACCACCTCGCCCGATAACACATCGAATAATGTATCTTGACCGTTTCCGGATACTCCGCCAATGCCAAGTATTGAGCCTGGAGCAACTGATAAATAGACCTCTTTGAGGATAACTTTACGCGACGATTCTGGGTAGATATCTCCGACACGAACAATCAATCGTGGTTTTGACTTCCCAGCATCAGTAAAAACAGACCGCTTAGTTTCGTTCAACCGTTCGCCAATCATTTTTTCGCCTAACGATCGACTGGTTTCCAGCCTAGGATCCACAACGCCTGCGACCGATCCCGCCCTCATTAAAGTCGCACGATCACACAAGGCACGAACTTCATCTAGCTTATGGGAAATATAAATAATTGAACGCCCTTCCTCAGATAAGCGTTTAAGAGTGGTAAAAAGCTGCTCAGTTTCTTGAGGCGTTAAAACTGACGTTGGCTCATCGAGAATAAGCAGACTAGGATCCTGCATCAAAACTCGAATAATCTCGACACGCTGTCGTTCACCAGCACCAAGGCCATAGACAGAACGATTCAATTCGATATCGAGCTGATATCGGTCACAGACTTCTGCGATTTCGTGAGCCAGACTTACATCAGGCAAACGTCCATCCAAACCTAATGCAATATTTTCTAGCACAGAAAACGAGTCAAATAGAGCGAAGTGTTGGAAAACCATCCCAACTCCTGATGCTCTTGCATGGCTTGGATTATCAGGTTTAAAAGACTGGCCTTTAAGCTCCATTGAACCCGAATCAGGTTTGAGAATGCCGTAAATCATTTTTACCAGGGTAGATTTTCCAGCTCCATTCTCACCCAGCAAGGCATGAATCTCACCATGGTCAACTGACAATCTCACGTCATAATTAGCCGCTAAATCGCCAAAATATTTACTCAACGAGAGCACGCTAAGACATTGCCTCGATTGAGCCGGCAAATGATCCGCTATAGAAATTGACTCAGCCAAGATTTAAGCTCACGCTACAAAAGATTTAAGAGTACCTGATTCCTGCAAGCAAACCCAAACCTCAGGCTTGGTTCGCTTGAAAGAAAAAATATTCTGAGCTTATATGTTCATGGAGCGACCCAAGTCCTTGCTGGATCCAATCCATACTCTGTGTCAGTGTATCTGGATTCAAACGCTGGAGATCCAGTTGTGCAAGACCCTCAGCAATGACATCAACAAGATCAGTCGATACACGCTGGTGCGGCAATTGATCTAAAAAACGTCTAACGCGCGCTAATGCAGATGCCATAGACTGAGGAAATGCAGGATTCCTAAGTACAAAATCCAAAACGTCACTGCCGCGAATTCGATTACGTGCACTGTGCCGATACAACTCAACCCCCCCAAGTGCGGACAATAAATTCTGCCAACCAATCGCCTCGTAACCACTCCATCGACTAGAGGCACCCGGGACCATCTGTGTGACCCGCGGGTCAACTAAGCGAGACACCATATCTACATGCTCAACCCGATCCCCCAAACGCAAAAATAGATAGCTCAAATCACGCGCTTGACTCGCCATTATGCAGCCATGCCATAACCTGCAGCTAGAAATTACCTGCTTTAGCAAACGAATGCGGGAAGAACGGTCAAAGTCAGCGAATGATTGCCGCTCAATCAATCCGTGTAGTTCGTTTAAGGCTACCCAAGCATCTTTAGGAATAAGATCTCGAGTTACCCGAGCATTCTCCCGGGCAGCTGCAATAGATGCACGAATTGATCCACTGTGCTCCAAACTCAGGACGAGCTGCTCCATCACTTCAGCTTCTGATATTCCAGTCTCGGTATCACCCGATCCGAATACCTGCATTAATGTCTTCCAGTCGTACAGAACGCCGTCCGGAAGATCCAAAATCGTATCCGAAGCCGCTATAGTCAGACGAGCAGTAGCCTCAGCACGCTCTACGTATCTAGCAAGCCAATAAAGGTGCTCGGCAACACGAGAAAGCATCAGGCGAGACCCTCATCTGCAACAACCCAGAAATCCTTTGATCCTCCACCTTGAGATGAATTCACGATCAACGACCCTTCTTTCAGTGCGACACGACACAGCCCGCCGGTAGAGCACCATTGTTCCGAGCTCTGCAGGACAAAGGGCCTCAAATCAACATGCCGGGGTGCCAGATCGCCTTGATCAGTCACTGTCAGCGTTGTCGATATTGCGAGTGTCGGCTGCGCAATCCAGCCTCTGGGATTCTCAATAATTTCCGCGCGGCGCGCAATGATCTCCTCATCCGTTGAGTGCGGCCCGACTAGAATTCCGTAACCACCCGATGCATCAGCGGGCTTAACAACTAATTCATGCAAGTGATCAAGCACGTAAGCTTGTTGCTCTGGATCTGAAACCAGATAGGTAGGCACATTGTCGAGTAAAGGAGTCTCGTTTAAGTAGTAACGAATGATCTGTGGCATATAGGCATAAAGTACTTTGTCATCAGCTACACCGCTACCCGGTGCATTTGCTATAGAAACCTTTCCAGAAAGCCATGCACGCATCAGACCTCGAACGCCCAAGACAGAATCTGAATTTAAAACATCTGGATCAAGGTAGCTGTCATCAATTCTGCGGTAAATAACATCAACCCGGCTCACTCCTTCAACAGCTTTCATGTATACGCAATCATCAGAATCGACAAAGAGATCTGATCCCTGAACTAATTCAGCACCGATCTGTTGCGCCAAGTAGCTATGCTCAAAATATGCTGAGTTGTATATTCCAGGGGTCAGTACAACGATCACTGGATGGTCTACTGGTCGAGGAGATAAGGTATTGAGCATATCCAACAGATCTGAAGCATACTGGCTGACTGGAAGAATTTGATGATTTCTAAACAACTCCGGATACACTTGTTTCATTACTGAACGATTTTCAAGCATATACGAAACTCCGCTAGGCACTCGTAAATTGTCTTCTAACACAAATAACTTTCCAGCCTGATCTCGTACGAGATCAGAACCGCAAATGTGAGCCCAAGTGTCATAGGGCGGCCTAAATCCAGAGGCTAACTCAATATAGTGGGGGCTTTGAGTAATTAAATCTGCTGGTACAATGCCGTCATTAATAATTGCTTTTTCGTTATATATGTCATTTAAAAACAGATTCAGTGCTTTGAGACGTTGCTTCAATCCAAGTTCAGTCTGCCGCCATTCAGAGGCACGCATGACTCGCGGAACAAGATCCAGGGGCCAGGAGCGATCAATATTCATCGAATCGGAATATACTAAGAAAGAAATACCTTGGCTTTTAATCGCCGCTTCAAGAGCCGTTCGCCTTTCTGACAAAACTTTGGGAGAGAGATCTTTTAAAAAATTAAGTAAACTCTCTGCTCCGGGACGAGCATGCCCATCGGGCTTAATTAGCTCGTCAAAAAAACGTCCGGTAGCAATTTCGTGGGTGACTTGGATCACAGTCCATTTGTCCAAATATTAAATCTAAGTGTAGTGTCCGACTTCAATACAACAGACGCAAGAGCAAGAGGTCTCAATGTTAGCAATTTTATCTCCAGCAAAATCATTAAATACTGAACTGAGCTCGGTAAAACATAAGCTGACAGCCCCTCAGTTTCTCCCGGAAGCATCAGAACTCGCAGCCATGATGCGTCAGTACAGCCCATCTGGCCTAGCAAGCCTCATGAAATTATCTGATAAACTATCAACACTTAATGCAGTTCGATTCGAACAGTGGCAAATAGATCATACCTGCACCGACTTATTGCCAGCGATCTACGCATTTAGTGGAGATGTTTATCAAGGTCTTGATGCGCAAAGTCTTAAAAGAGATTTACTGCAACGGTTGGGTAACCGTGTACGAATACTATCTGGACTCTATGGTCTGTTAAGGCCATTTGACGCAATACGACCGTATCGCCTCGAAATGGGAACAAAATTGTCGGGTCGTGCTTTTTTATCGCTGTCGGAATTCTGGAAGGTCCTCGTAACAGACGAACTAAATCAACAACTAGCCGGAGGGACACTGCTCAACTTAGCAAGTAAAGAGTACTCAGCAGCGGTCAATTTCGACCTGATAGAGAGACCAGTTATTTCACCCGTATTTAAAGACTTCAAGAATGGGGAATATAAAATTATCAGTTTTTACGCCAAAAAAGCACGTGGCCTGATGACACGCTTTGTAGTCGAAACCGATGTGAAAACCCTTGATGACTTGCTGGCATTCAATTATGCAGGATATGCATATTCGGAACAATATTCAAAACCCGAAGCTCCTTGTTTTATCAGAAACTCCGAAATTCATTGAGTACAATTTCTCCTGACGCGGTCATCGCTCCTTGGCTTGAGATAATTCGCCCAAGTCATCTTTGGATCGTCGGATCTGAAATCCCTCCAGTGGCTCGCGATTATGAGAAGCACAGCCAAAGTACCATTCAATTACTCAACGCCCAGGCAATCAATTCAGAAACATTGATCCCAACTGCTGCATTATGTATCCAGCCGATTGCGCATCTCGATGATTTGATCACGCTCGGACAACTGCGTAACCTATTAATCCCAAACCTTTTCTGTCTAGTAGCTGCCAACATACCAGCAGATAATTTATTTGGCCTGGCGTTTCAGCGCGGAAGCTTTTGCCGAAATAAAACCCAGTCGCTATTGAGTTTTCACTATGCACTCGCCACTTACAACCATACTCGTGCTTGGAATAATCCGAAATCTTGGGCGAATCCTGAAAATTGGAATAAATTTTGGTGGTAATATGTGGTTAATAGTTGTTGGATCTTTTTTACTATCAACACTGACGTTTGCAAGCATAGACGCGCCAAGTCTGAGTGACCGTCAATATCGACACATCACGCTTCCAAATGCACTGAAAGTTGTGCTGATTTCAGATCCCAGCACCGACAAAGCCGCTGCGTCGATGGATGTGTTTGTTGGGACTAATAACGATCCCGAGGAGTTTCCTGGATTAGCTCATTTCCTCGAGCATATGCTGTTTTTAGGCACCAACGAGTATCCTGAAGCTGGCGAATACCAGCAATTCATTTCTGATCAAGGTGGTTCAAATAACGCTTACACAGCCCCAGAACATACTAATTATTATTTTGCTGTTGATCCCAAAGGCTTGCCGGAAGCCTTAAATAGATTTAGCCGTTTCTTTGTTTCGCCAAGATTCGATCTAGCTTTTGTGAAACGGGAAGTCAATGCTGTACATGCTGAGTATCAATCCAAACTCAGTGACCCAGGCCGCCTAAATTTTGAAGCAACAAAACAAGGACTAAATCCGCAACATCCTTTTTCTAAGTTTGGTGCAGGTAATCTCAGCACATTGGAAAAACCGGGTCTTATCCAAGCTCTTAAGTCGTTTTATGAAACCGAGTATTCAGCAAATCGCATGGCGCTGGTCGTACTTGGCAAGGAACCATTAGATTTGCTCGAATCAATGATTGCAACGCGCTTTAAAGACATACCAAACAAGCAACTCACCGGTAGTGTAAACAGCACGCCTTTATTCGATTTATCTCGCCTCCCGATGGTGATTCAATCAAGACCTACAACTGAAAAACGACAATTGACTTTATTGTTCCCAGTGCCCGATACAACTGCATTTATTGACCGGGCGCCACTCCGATATCTGGCACATCTGATTGGTCATGAGGGTCATGGTAGTTTAATAAATCACTTAAAAGCTCAAGGTTATGCCAACAGCATTTCTGCTGGTGAAAGCATTGGCATGGCCGATCACCGGTCATTTGCAATTAGTATCAGTCTTACCCTAAAAGGCTTCCAGCAACGAGACGACATCATCCAGGATATCTTCAATGCAGTTCGCCTAATCGAAACAGAAGGTCTTGACGCTTGGCGTTTCGATGAGCTCAAACTGATATCCAATGCCAACTTCCGATTCGCCGAAGAATCGGATCCAAAAAATATTGTTGCTTGGCTAGCTAACCGACTGCAGTCGATTCCACCTCAAGACCTTTTTACTAAGGGCAGGAAACTCACTCAATTTGATAAATCTTTGACGGAAGATATGCTGAGTTGGCTGACGCCAACCTCAATGCTTTTAAGGGTAGTAGCACCCGAAATTGAGCCAAGTGCAGTTACTGAATACTTTCCTACAGAAATTCACTCATTTAGGCTTCCAAATGATCGCTTCACTCGATTTAAAAGCGCTCGCCAAACGGCAAGCTTGGTTGTGTCTCTGCCGAAGCCAAACCCATTTATAAAAGACCTGAGCGCCCCGCTGCCCATTACAAGGAAAGCGACGTCAGATACCCAGCCACAGGCCGTAATAATGAACGACGCAGTCAGTGCCTATGTGTTGACAGAAAACCGATTCTCACAGCCTCGAAGCGACCTGTATATTCGACTACGTACGCCCTTAGCATCGCATTCGCCTGAAGCAGTCTTAATGGCAGGGCTGCTCGCTGATTCAATCAATGAACACTTTAATAGCCTGAGCTATAATGCAGCATTGGCCGGTGCAGGATTCTCTGCGCAGGCCACTCAATCCGGCATTACTTTAAGATTTTCTGGTTTCCACGCATCAGTAATTACCCTCGCCCATACCATTTTAGATAAACTCCCGATTCCCCTAACCAGCGAACTCGTCTGGAGCCGGTTGAGAGAATTAAAAGCCCAGAGTCTTGCTAGCGTACAATCAGCTAAACCTTCAAATCGGTTATTTAATGAATTAGCAGTCGAACTAATGCCTCGTTCATATTCAAACGCAGAATTAAATGAAGCCTTTGAAATAATCGATCGAGCAACCTTTCATCAATATCAAAAAGCATTTTTCTCAGGGGTCAAAGCTGAGATATTTTTACACGGACCGATTAATCGCGATGAGGGGCTCCGTCTGGTAAAACAGTTTGTCAGTAAAATTCCAGTTGATGACTCAATTCCAGACATAAAAGTTACTACGAATACCCAGACCGCTGAATCTGAGTATTCCTACACATATACACACGAAGATCAGGCAGCCGCTGTAATGTTTGTTGATGACATGTCCGGTCCAGATGCTCGTATTTTGAATCAATTAGCCGGTAACCTGATCGAAGCACCGTTTTACACGCACTTGCGGACAGAAAAGCAACTTGGGTACATTGCCTTTGCTACTGCTTTTCCTCTATTTAATACACCAGTATTAATTGGAGTAATCCAATCGCCAACAGCTAATCCAGATTTACTGGCACATGAAATAAATACCGAATTCATGAATTTTGTGGACATGGTAGCTGACATGCCTAATGACCAATTTAATCAGCAGCGCCTCAGCCTTTTTAACAAATTGCTTAATCCACCACTCACTCAAGGTGAACTTTCAAACGCTATTTGGCAAGCAATTGGGTTGCGACTGCCGTTTAATGACCGGATTAGCCAAGCAAATGTTATTAAGGGGATAACCCAGGATCAGTTCGTAAAATACCTCAAAAATCGCATTCAAAACCCCTTAATATTTAAGGCGTACCGACCTAGTAGTTAGCAACCTCTCAGATTCTGCGCGTTGACAACAGATTGAATACCTAAAACCGCCCTACGTACTTTCGAAGTTCATTTAGGTCACTATTAAACTTGCGAATTCCTTCACCAAGTTTTTCAGTTGCCATCTCGTCTTGGTTCATGAGCCATCGAAAATTAGATTCCCTTATATCAATCTTTTCTATTCGATTCGAGAGGGCATTTATCTCCGATAATCGAGGCACAAGCTCGCCCTGTAACTCAGACAATTCTTCAAGAAGCGCAGGACTGATGGTGAGCCGATCACATCCAGCCAGCTCAATTATTTCGCCAACGTTTCTGAAACTGGCACCCATCACGATAGTTTTATACCCGTGTTGTTTAAAGTAGTTATATATCCTAGTCACTGATAGCACCCCGGGGTCTTCAGATGCTGAGTATGTCGTTCCAGTTTTTAATGCGTGCCAGTCAAGAATTCGGCCCACAAATGGTGAAATAAGATGTACTCCTGCCTCTGCGCAAGCGATCGCTTGCACTTCACTAAATATAAGAGTCAGGTTGCATTGAATATGCTCTTTTTCTAGTATCTCTGCTGCCTTAATGCCTTCCCAAGTGGCTGCTATTTTTATCAAAATACGATCTTTCTGAATGCCTTCATCTGCATACATAGCAATAATTCGTCGAGCTGTCTTTATCGTTTCGGCAGTATCAAAAGAGAGCGATGCATCCACCTCGGTAGATACCCGTCCTGGAACATACTTAAGAAGCTGAACACCAAAATTAATGGCCAAGCGATCCAGTGCGAGCTCGACCCAACTCGACTGATCTTGATCCTTTGCCCAGGAAATAGCTTCCTCCAATAGACTTTGGTACTTAACCATCTTTGCCGCAGCAAGAATTAGTGAAGGGTTGGTAGTCGAATCTTCTGGCTTGTAAGCAATGATAGACTCGATATCACCTGTATCGGCGACAACTGTAGTGCACTTTTTTAGACTTTCTAAATGAGAAAGCATGATTAATCCCCTAGTTGATTGAGTAAGAATAACCGAAACTTGGTTGGCTGAAACAGTTTAGAGCTAAGACCTAACGCGTATCGAGCGATATCTCATCAATCTGAGAAAAGACTCAACATCAATTAATTCCACCATTAGAAAAAATTTTTCCGGACGATCAAATTGTCCCACCTATCCAATTAGATGGGTGGCTGATTATCCAACCATACAAGAAATTGTTGTAATTGCGCTGCTTGATAAGGCTCCAGATCATCGCGCCTTCCAAGATTTAGGAGCTCCTCTTGAATCCGGCTGGCCGAGGAAGCTTGCTCCGAGGACCCCATTAGTTTCTCTCGACGAACGCCTTGCCACCGCCGCCACTCCGCCTGAGTGAGCGATTGTGGAAAATTTCGAGCACGAAAACGAAACAGGAGTTCAGTATAACGGAGATCCTCAAAGGCAGGATCAAGGTCAGCGAGGGCAGTTGGATCAGCCAGAGGAAGACCATTCAATATACCTCGGTCATGCGTTGATAAAAAACTACCAGAGTACAGGGTAAAATCGACATCTAAGGAGGGAGCAATCGCAGACGCTTCGAGTGCAGTAACGGCCAACTGATACAACTGCTTAAAGGCTGAAGACTCTTGGATTTGATGCCAGACATCTAGATTACGATTTTGCTGCTCCACATTACGACCGTAACCAGATAATCTTCGGTTCACATCATCTGATAAATCATTTCGCCGGAAAAGCATTGGCTGTGCATTGATGCGCACCGTATGCAGCCCAAGTTCACGAGCGCGCCTGCGCCGGCTAGCAAGATCATCATCGCTAGCTTCAGAAATCGCAATTAAACCACTCATTACGTCTTTTGGATCGCGATTTAAGTCAAACCCGACATAGTCATTTGAGCGCTTAGCCAGACGAAACGGAATCCATAAATCTCTGACATAACCTTGATCCCAACCAGCGAAGGCCGTCACCTCCAAAAGCCCATCACTCCTTCCGTCAGCACGAATTTTATCAGTCACAAAGTGCTTATCGATCCGTTTTAGGCAAGATGCAAATAAATCTGGATCATGCAGAGCAAGCCGTCGACCTAATCGAGCGGTAATGGCTACGTCACTGGCCGCATCATGAGACCGTTTGAGGCCCTCATCTAACTGATTCAGCGGCCCAATCCGATCAAGCTTGAACCGAGGACGCCCGTCTTGATCCTCTGGCCACCGAATGGCCTCAGGCGCAAAAACAAAGTAGGCTAAAACGACCGGATAAAGATCAAACCGACCTCGTCCATCAGCATATTGCCAGGCGTAGGGGTCTCGTAAACAGCGATAAAACACGTGCTGTGTAAATTTGTCGTCGAAAGCTCGTGAGTTATACCCCGCTACCAGTGTGCGGGGTGTAATCATATCTTCAAGACGTACTGCCAGTTCAGCTTCCGAAACTCCTTCCTTTTGATGTAATTCCGGAGCAATCTGGTGCACAAGTAATGCCCCCGCTGATGGCAACACGTCGTCTGGCAACCGAATCAGAAAAGAGGCTGCATCTGCCTGAGGCTCCATACCAGGATCAGTTATTTGCCAACCCAACTGGACAGGGCGATCCGCTGCCGCATCCCGGCCTGAAGTTTCATAGTCATACCAAAAAATTTGCACGTTAGCTCTCAGGCAAAACTACGTTAAGCTCGAGCACAGACGCATCTTCTCCGCGGTCGAGCCGAATAGAAACCTGATCATCTTGGATCGAAACGTATTTTTTTACGACATTAAGAATTTCCCGCTGAAGTTCAGGTAGAAAATCTGGACTGCTTCTGTTGCTGCGCTCGTGAGATATTAAGATCTGCAACCTCTCTTTGGCCGCAACAGCTGAGGTTTTTTTCTGGGCTCTAAAAAATCCAAATAAATCCATCAATCACCTCCACCCAGAATCCGATGAAACAATCCTTTTTTCTTAGCGCTGACGTACCGCCACTGTCGTTCCTCGCCTAAAAAGCGGGCAACCGCATCATCGTATGCTTTCCCAGCATCCGACTCCGCATCCAAAATAACTGGCACGCCAGTATTAGATGCTTTCAAGACCGCCTTTGATTCTGGAATGATGCCCATCAGTTGCACCGCGAGAATATCGCATACATCATCTTTGGAAAGCATTTCACCAATATCGACACGAATGGGATCATAGCGAGTAATGAGCAAGTGTTCCTTGACTTTACCCCCTTCCTCAGCCCGCTTCGATTTAGACTGCAAAATCCCAAGAATTCGATCAGAATCACGAACCGAAGAAACTTCAGGGTTTGTCACAATTACTGCATGATCAGCAAAGTAGAGCGCCATAGTTGCACCTCGCTCGATACCTGCTGGTGAATCGCACACGATGTAATCGAAACCCATATCGCTCAGTTGGGTGATTACATCTGCTACACCTTCTTCAGTTAGCGCATCTTTATCCTTCGTTTGACTCGCCGCTAAAATCGACAGATTGTCCAGCCGTTTGTCTTGAATCAACGCTTGATTCAACGTCGCCTCTCTCTGAATCACATTCACAAAGTCAAAAACAACACGACGCTCGACACCCATTATGAGATCTAGATTCCGCAGACCAACATCAAAATCAATCACAACTGTGCGTTTTCCGGATTGAGCCAATCCGGCAGCGATTGCCGCTGATGAAGTTGTTTTTCCTACCCCACCCTTTCCTGAAGTCACAGTGACAACGGTTGCCAAACTTATTTCTCCTTTTATACCATCAATTCAAATGTGAAAGTATGCGCTGATTTTTCTAACCTAACACGAACTCTACCCGACCAAATCTCGGAGGGGATTTTATCAGCACCACAATATATACCTGCCAAAGAAACAAGTTCCGGCTCGAAGACTTGACAAAAAATCTGAGCATCAAACTGCCCCCCAACTCCCGCAGCTACGCGTCCACGCAATCGCCCATACACATGGACATGACCATCCGCCATGATTTCCGCTCCTTCGCTGACTTGACCGATCACAATCAAATCTCGGCCCTCAGCATAGATTTGCACTCCAGAACGCACTGGCCCCTCAATAACCATCGGTGGACATGAATTTGTCGCTGCCAGGTGCTGTGGCTCAGGAACATCATTCGATTCCTTTAGTATAATGTGGCCTGAGAACCAAGCGAGTCCCAATCGATCGGCAGTCGTCTTATGCGAAGAATCACCGGCGAGTCCGACCAAGTTGATCCCCATAAGGTTCATGGATTCGACCGCCTGACCAATCTCATTCGCATGATGCTCTAATGATGGCTTAAGCACCACAGCAATTTCCTCCATCAGAGTAGGCGCTGTTCTACATTGTTGCTTTAACCAATCCTCAAGAGAAAGGCAATCGTAAGGCCACTCTAATGTTAAAACGTTGTATCGATTCGCCCTAATACGAGGATCGGAGGTCATGCGTTCACCTAGTTTCAAAAAAAATCGCGCGTTTCTCTAGTGTCACTTGACGAAACAGCCAAGCTTCTTTAATGTACGCGCCTCAATTGCGGGGTGGAGCAGTCTGGTAGCTCGTCGGGCTCATAACCCGAAGGTCAGAGGTTCAAATCCTCTCCCCGCTACCATTATTTATTCTCAATAACACTGTCAATATTTGAGAGGATTACAAGCAGGGATGGAGGGAGCTTCCTTCCAAAGCCAACAAGGGTCTCAACGTAGGGTGAGATACCGCAAGAAGACGGTAGCGCATCTCCTTGCTCTAGAATCTCGCGCATACGACCAATAAAAATGAATTGCAACCACTGCTCTATCTCAAGTGTATCGTAGCAAAACGGCATAGTGCTATCCAAAGCTTCTGGCTTAGGACGGTCTTCAGACCAAAGACCATACTGTCGCAACGCAATTTCTAAACCATTTAAATGCCTAGTTAGCTCGAAAGTTTGAGAATCAATCACAAACTTTCTGAGTTATTTGGGTCAATCGCTTAGTTGTCAGCAATTGATAAATCAAAAGCTTCAAACATTTATTTTCGTCAAGTACGTTCAAAGTATACTTCGCAACATTATTTGACTTTCGACAACCATTTTTTTCATTTGAGACGATATGCTTCATTGAGATTTGATAAGTACTCGTAGCTCATTAAGTTCTTCCCGCATCTCTTCAAATGCCTGGGAACTGCTGTCGATTTTGACTTGGACGTTATCTTGTCGCTGCTCTAACCTGCCAATCGTTTGCTGCAATTTGTTCACCGCATCCCATCTCTTTTCAAAATCTACAACTCTCTGAGTTAGTTGCTGTCTTCTAACCTCAAATTGACTAATCATTTGGGCAACTTCAGACAACTTAGCTTGCGTAGTTGCAAGGGGATTTAATTTTTCACTAAGTGATTCTAAAGATCCCACTGTTTGAACATCCGCCTGAAACAATTTTTCAATTTGAAGCCCGTAGTCCCTTAAATCCGCTCTCAAAGCAACAATCTCCTCTGAAATAATTTCTGTTGCAAGCAGGGCGGTCTTACCATCGATAGCTTGATTGGCCATATCTTCTGTCCGATTAAGGTCTTCAGTCATGGTACTTATTCGCCCTGCCGACTGTTCGCCCATTTTTACTAACATCTGTATTTTGGTTGCATTTGCTTCCAATTCCTTCAATGCACCATCTAGTCTGTTCTGCTCAGCCACCTGCTGACTTTGTGACCGATCCAGACTATCTTCCATTAAACTCTGGAGAGTCTCAATTTTAGTTCCAAGCAGAGTTAAATCAGCATTAAAAGCGGCCATGGACGAAGAAAAAACATCTGACCGTTTTGAAGCACTTTGAATCTCGGTTGAGAACTCTTTTAGCAACTTATTTTCAACATTCTTCATCATCTGCCGCATTTGAGCGTCAGATTGTGCCAGTTCACCAATACCTTCTATTTGAATTTGGTTTAAACGATCAATCGTCTCCTCAAGTTTAGCTGCCTGTCTCTCCGCGTTATCCAGTGCAGCCTTATATCGCCCAGCTTCTTCCAGCCCAAAAAATGCCATACCAAAGGAAACAAATAGACTGACCATCACAAATAGCCATAGAAGCCACTGTGAACCAGTTTGAACAGACTTCGGTTCATTGCCTAACACAGATAGAGGGATCTCAATATTTGGCCCACCTGTCGCCCCAGGCTCAGAAATTGCACTAGTTGGGCTTATCTCGTCATTAAATTGCGGTTCTTTACGCGTCATATGTCAACCTTGTACCAACACTAAGTGTACCGAATCCTTTGCCAAAACGAACCCATTCAGATCGAAAAGATTGATTTGTCAGCAGAAGGCGCCACAATAACTAATCAAAACACGCTAGAGGTCATTATGGCATTTGAACTGCCCCCACTGCCTTATGCGAAAGATGCATTGGCTCCACAAATTTCTGAAGAAACTCTCGAGTTTCACCACGGAAAACACCACAAAACATATGTAGATAACTTGAATAATCTGTTACCTGCCACAGAATTCGAGGGTAAATCTCTTGAAGACATTATCGGAACATCCACTGGTAGTATTTTCAATAACGCAGCACAAGTATGGAACCATACATTTTACTGGAACTGTCTCTCACCAAATGGCGGAGGCAAGCCCACAGGTGAACTTGCTGACGTCATCTACGAGACCTTTGGATCGTTCGAGAATTTCAAAGAAGAGTTCACTGTAACATCTGTGGGCATTTTTGGATCAGGCTGGAGTTGGTTGGTTAAAAAAACTGATGGTTCGCTAGAAATCACTACAACCGCCGGTGCAGGCAATCCAATGACTGATGGCGAAACCCCTATATTAATATGCGACGTCTGGGAGCACGCGTATTATATTGACTACAGAAATGCAAAAGCAGTCTATCTAAAAGCCTTCTTTGAACTTATTAACTGGGATTTTGTCTACGAACAATATACTAAATAAAATGCGGTAAATGCTATTCCACAAATACTACCAAACTCCACGGCAATCAAATAATGACTGCCTGCCAAAGCAACTAAGTCATTAGATAGACCAAGGTTTTACTAATGCAAAGTTTCGGATGTTTCTAGGAGACTGCGAATTCTTGATCTTCTAATCAATTCGAACCTTTTACATCTCCAGGAAAAATTAATGTTTTTAGGTACCACGGCAACCGCTAGAATCTTTATATCTCTTGTTTGGACGAGCCCAAAATATTCTGAATTGGAAGAGAGAGCTGCTAAGCCTTCTAATTTCACTGATCCCGCTTCGATTAGTGAAACTGCTTTTAGGATGAAACCTAAATCAGGGTGCCTAAAAACAACGACGTCACCTACTTGTATTTTATCTAACCATGTCAACGGTCTCGACAATATAAAGTCACCATCTTGTGCAAGTGGAACCATACTATTCCCTTGAACTCGTATGATTCTAGAACCTATGACAGCTCTCACAAAACAGGATAAACGGTCTCTAAACTTGGTGGGTAAGGACATGTCCTTTTTTCTACTTTCAATCCCTTGGTATCCCAAAAAACCGCCGCAAATTGATTGACAAGTGTGACCAACTCTAGAGCTGACTCACGAGACGTACCTTGTTTACAAGCACTAGCTTTGAGCATTATTTCATGGGTTAGTTGGTGAATCTCCGGATGGCTTTCGAACTGTGGTGTTTTAAAGTAGTCACCCCATATTGTTCTGACTTCCTGCTTAACTTTTTCAGCTTCCTCTTCTTTCCGCAACACACATCTGGTTAATGTGTTGAATGCAGACAAATTCTCCCGATTATCTGGGGTTTCATGCATGATATCGATAAGCCGCACAACTGAGAGTGAAGCTATTTGCGCAATTATCGGATCATAGATTTTACACGGAATGTCGCAGTGCGCTGATGCAACTTCAAATCCCAGAGTCTGGTCTAGCATTTTTAGCATTTTATACATGAAAATCCCCTACACTTAATTCTTTAATTGAACGCTCGCTAAGATAACTACTTGGTCCCACTTTCTTTTAAAGACCTATTGAATTCTTCCGAGTAAGCCAGCTAATCTCTATGGTAAATGATCTTATAAAAGACATCCATACTAGCGTAAATTTGATGAGAGTCTCAGTTACACAAGTCCAAGACTCTCATCAACTAGTTACATCATGCCGCCCATGCCTGGATCCATTGAAGGCATAGCAGGCTTGTCTTCTTTCTTTTCAGTAATCATACACTCTGTAGTGATCATTAAGCCCGCAACAGAGGCTGCAGCTTGAAGCGCTGTACGAGTCACTTTAGCCGGGTCTAAGATACCCACGGCAATCATATCTTCGTAATCACCGGTTGCGGCGTTGAAGCCATAATTACCTTTTCCCTGCTTCACCTTGTCAACAACTACTGACGCTTCGCCGCCAGCGTTCGTCACAATCTGACGCAATGGCGACTCCATCGCGCGCTTCGCGATTTGGATCCCTACGTTTTGCTCTTCATTATCACCCGTAAGGTCACCAATTGCCTGAAGCGCCCGGATCAATGTCACACCACCTCCAGCGACAACGCCCTCTTCGACGGCTGCGCGAGTCGAATGCAAAGCGTCTTCAACACGTGCCTTTTTCTCCTTCATCTCAACTTCAGAACCTGCTCCGACTTTGATAACAGCGACACCACCCGCCAACTTCGCTTTGCGCTCTTGAAGTTTTTCCCGATCGTAATCGGACGAAGTATCTTCGATCTGAGCCTCAATTTGTTTCACCCGGCCTTTGATTTCTTCAGCCTTACCAGCACCGTCAATAATAGTGGTATTTTCTTTTGAAATCTGGATGCGCTTCGCTGTACCCAGGTCATCAAGTGTAGCAGTCTCAAGTGAAAGTCCTACTTCTTCAGAAATCACAGTTCCACCAGTGAGAACCGCAATATCCTGCAACATTGCTTTGCGACGATCACCAAAACCTGGAGCCTTGACAGCAGCCACTTTGACAATTCCTCGCATGTTGTTCACAACCAAGGTTGCAAGCGCCTCGCCTTCCACATCCTCGGCAATTAGCAATAAAGGCTTGCCCGCTTTAGCGACGCCTTCAAGCACCGGAATCAAATCGCGAATGTTAGAAATCTTCTTGTCTACCAATAAGACAAAAGGATCTTCAAGCTCAGCGGTCATATTATCTTGATTGTTCACAAAATATGGTGACAAATAACCACGATCAAACTGCATTCCTTCAACAACGTCGAGCTCGTCGTCAAAACCAGAACCTTCTTCAACCGTAATTACGCCGTCTTTGCCCACTTTCTCCATTGCATCAGCAATAATTGACCCAACGCCAACATCTGAGTTCGCTGAAATAGTTCCAACCTGAGCTACTGCTTTTGAATCCTCACAAGGCTTGGCCATTCCACTGATCGCAATAACTGCCGCTTTAACAGCCTTATCAATCCCACGCTTCAGATCCATCGGATTCATACCCGCTGCAACTGACTTCAAACCTTCGTTCACGATCGATTGGGCCAAAACAGTCGCAGTAGTCGTTCCGTCACCAGCGACGTCAGATGTCTGTGAAGCAACTTCTTTCACCATCTGCGCGCCCATATTTTCAAACTTGTCATCAAGCTCGATTTCCTTTGCCACTGATACACCGTCTTTGGTGACGGTTGGAGCGCCAAATGATTTGTCGAGCACAACGTTACGACCTTTCGGGCCCAACGTTGTCTTCACCGCGTCTGCGAGAATATTTACACCAGCGAGCATACCCTGACGGGCAGCATCACCAAATTTTACGTCTTTAGCTGTCATGTCTAAAAATCCTTTCTTCGAGGGTCTTACTTTTCTACTACGCCAAGAATTTCTGATTCGTTCATAATCAGAAGCTCTTCACCATCGACTTTGATTGTGTTAGAACCTGAATACTGGCCAAATACCACTGTATCCCCAACAGCAACAGACATCGCACGTACGTCTCCGTTGTCCAATGGTTTTCCTGTTCCAACAGAAACAATTTCACCCTGATTCGGCTTTTCAGCCGCCGTACCAGGAAGGACAATGCCTCCTGATGTTTTAGTTTCCTCTTCCATGCGACGAATGACGACGCGATCTTGGAGTGGACGAATGTTCATTTCCTGATATCTCCGCTGAGTTAATGAACCTAGGCCTAAGCCTTTCCTCGACCCCTCATTGCATGAGCCAGAATACTGTTACTGACTCACACTTCAAGAGGGGTTAACCTCTAGGGATATGCTATCCCCAGGACAAGCCGGTTGATGGAGACGCAATTATTTTTTTCAATAGTAGGGCTAAAATTTTCTATCTTCGACTCGATGGAATTCACCGTCGATAACAATTCTTTCGCCGAATCGGTCTAGTAGTTTTTTAAGTAACCACTGACGCGCAAAAGGCATCAACAGGGTAAATCCAAAAGCGTCTGTGACGAAACCTGGCGTTAGTAGTAGCGCACCGCCGACGGCGATCATTACACCATTTGCAAGCTCAGAGGCAGGCATAACACCAGCCTCTAAGCTACTTCGAACCCTCATCAAGGTCGACAAACCTTGTCGTTTCAGCATGGACAGCCCCAGAGCTGCTGTTAATGCAACCAACAAGATAGTGGGTAATGCACCGATCCAAGAACCAACCTCAATCAAAATCCACATCTCTCCAATTGGAACTATAAGAAAAAATATTAGTAACGGCATGCGTTTCTCCTTTACTACAGATTACAACCTTGTTAATCACAAACCAAAAAAGAACTATTTATATTTACGGTACACTCATCGGCTCACTGGATTTTGACTCGCGACAAATAAACTTTTACTCAAAGTATAGCGAGGGACGAAAAGGAAGAAAATGGATCTGACCGGCAAAGTGATCGTTATCACAGGCGCCGCCAAAGGATTGGGTCGCGCCATGGCCACTCGACTGGCTTCGAGAACTCTACACCTCGCCTTGATTGATATGAATGAAGACGCGCTGGCAGAGACACAGGCACTCTGCGAGCAAGCTGGTGCGACAGTTTCAGGCTGGATTTGTGACATTGCAAGCGAAGATCAAATCGACGAGACTTTCCCGCAAATCGCAGCGGCGCAGGGCAGATTAGATGTACTCGTCAACAATGCGGGCATAACAAGCGATTCATCATTAATCAAAGTAGAGAATGGCGTTGTAAAGAAACGGATGAGTCTGGAACACTGGCAGCGCGTCATTGATATAAATTTAACAGGTACATTTTTATGTGGCCGAGCAGCTGCAACAGAGATGGTAAAAACTGGCCAAGGCGGCTGCATTATAAATATTTCATCTATTTCTCGCCATGGTAACGTGGGTCAAACTAACTACTCGGCGACCAAAGCTGGAGTGGCTGCAATGAGCGTAACTTGGGCTAAAGAATTAGCAAATCATGGGATTCGATGCGCTGCGATCGCTCCTGGTTTCATTGAAACAGAAATGGTGCTATCCATGAAATCTAAAGTCCTAGAGAAAATTGCAGCCAGTATTCCCATCCAGCGCCTAGGTAACCCAGATGAGATTGCTCAAGCTGTTGAATTTATTATTGAAAATGACTATATTAATGGGCGAGTGATGGAGATTGACGGTGGTCTTCGTATCTAAAGATTTTACCTCTTCAGCCGGTTTTCCATAAATAACTTTTGAGCCTGATTTTTATGACCCTCAGACAAACACTTGAAACATATTTAGATAAAAGGATTTTTTGGGTATTCCTAATGGGCTGTGCCAGCGGTTTCCCCTGGGTATTGATTGGCTCGGCAATGTCTGGTTGGCTTAAAGATTCAGGGCTCACGAGGACTGCCATTGGACTCTTTGGCTCTATTTTTGCTGTTTACGCGATCAATTTTTTGTGGGCTCCTTTGCTTGATCGAGTCAGGCTCCCGATACTACACAGACTCGGACAACGACGAAGCTGGATTTTCCTGATGCAGGGCCTCATGTTGGCGCTAACCGCATCTATCGCATTGGTAGACCCGTCAGTTTCATTGATGCTCACCTCATTCATCGCCTTTGGCATCGCTAGTGCGTCCGCAACCCAAGATATTGCGATCGATGCATTTCGAATTGATCATTTTGCAAATAGCCCAGAGCACCAAATACCTGCTGCTTCGGCAATGGCAGTTATTGGGTGGTGGACTGGATATTCCCTACCAGGATATATCGCATTTCGTTACGCAGATGACTGGGGCTGGTCGGGGGTGTACTGGATTTTGGCAAGTTTTGTCATTGTTTTAATGTTTTTCACTCTAATCACCAAAGAGCCTTGGTCTGATAGAGATCGAATGCAAGCTGAATTACAGTCTCACTACACTAGATTCGGCCAGTCAAGATTTGCGAAAGCTGCTCAATGGTTAGCAGTAACTGTATGGGAACCGCTGGCTGATTTTATGCGTCGCAATGGCGTCAGGACAGCATTAGCTATTTTACTTTTCGTATTTTTATTCAAAATTGGCGAGGCCTTTCTTGGTCGAATGTCGATCGTCTTTTACAAAGAAATCGGGTTTTCCAATGAGCAAATCGCTGATTACACGAAGATGCTTGGCTGGTTCGCTACAGTTGCGTTCACATTACTTGGATCCATCATCAACGTACGCTTAGGCGTAGTCAAAGGTCTACTAATTGGCGGATCTGCGATGGCCTTAAGTAATCTGATGTTTGCTTGGATTGCCCTAGCGGGACCAAAGGAGTGGCTATTTGCAATGACAATCGTTGTGGATAATTTCACTACTGCGTTTTCTAGCGTGGCTTTTGTGAGTTTCCTAACCGCCCTTACTGGAAAGGCTTTTTCCGCAACACAATATGCCCTCTTGGCATCCATCGGAAACCTCGGGAGAACTACGATTGCTAGTGGCAGCGGGTGGTTCGTAGATGTAACGGGCAGTTGGGTTCTCTTCTTCGTTTTGACAGCAGTACTCGTAATTCCTGGCCTCGTCTTGTTAATGATGATCAAACACCGAGTAACTGCATTGAACCCAACTGCGTTGAAATCAGAGGAATAACATGGGCAATCGACTTACCAAGCTTTACACTAAAACAGGTGATAACGGCACAACAGGACTTGGCGATGGATCTCGTACGTCCAAAGACAGTCATCGAATTGAATCTCTAGGGACCGTGGATGAGCTCAACTCGTGGATAGGTTTATTACTGGCAGAATTATCAGAAAGTGAGCCACTGATATCTGATTTGACCGAGATTCAACATCGACTATTTGATCTAGGCGGCGAGCTAGCAGTACCTGGATTTCAGCTAATTAAGGCGGACATGGTGTCAGAGCTAGAAACGCTGTGTGATGAACTCAACGACGAATTACCGCCTTTGAAAGAATTTATCTTGCCTGGTGGCTCAAAAACAGCAGCGCTGTGCCACATGGCTCGTGCGGTAGCTCGACGAGCCGAGCGCAACATTGTGGCTCTTGCAAGAGAAGAAAGTGTCAGCCCTGATTTGTGCCATTATATTAATCGGCTATCTGACGTCTTATTCGTGATGGCGAGAAATTTAGCCAGGAAACAGGACGGCAAAGAAGTTTTCTGGAAGTCAGCGAGAACACAGTGAAAAGTTCGACTCTCAAGAGAGAGCCGAACTGTCCAATCAAAGTAAAAGTCGCCTGATGTCGCCCAGCAGCTTTCCTAGAGCAGTAGTAAATCGCGCTCCATCACCTCCATTAATCACACGGTGATCGTACGATAAGCAAATTGGGAGCATTAGTCGCGGCTGAAAACTCGTGCCATCCCACATGGGCTCCATAGATGCTTTAGAAACACCAAGAATCGCGGCTTGGGGTGATGGCACAATAGGAGTAAACGCAGTTCCCCCAATGGATCCAAGTGATGAGATCGTAAAGGTTGCGCCCTGCATTTCGGCTGGTTTTAACTTTTTGTTCTTCGCTTTATCAGCAAGTGCCAATACTTCTGCGGCAATCTCCCACACCCCCTTTTTATTCACATCATGAATTACCGGCACCATCAATCCATCTGGAGTATCTACAGCAATACC
>CAZFNA010000009.1:0-6426 GCA_964520465.1 uncultured Pseudomonadales bacterium
AAAAAGAATCTATTGAAGACACAGATAAGGTGAAGAGAGGGCGTGGTCGTGGGAGGCCCCGTAAAACAGCGATCCTCGAAACGCCGTCGAAGGATGCAGCTCAGACAACTTCAACGTCAAACGAATCCAGCGATTAGTCTTAGCTTAGGTTGAGCTGCCCTAACTGGGTCGGCTCAACCGATAGACTTATCCCAAAAACACGCTTTATTTCATTTCGAATTAAATAGACCAATTTGCTAAGATCTTCCACGGTCCCTGTTCGGTCGTTGGTTAGCACCAGAGCCTGTTTATCATCAACAGCGAAGCCACCGACACGCTTGCCCTTAAATCCGATCTGATCAATCATCCAGCCGGCTGCTAACTTAACCTGATCGCCCTCACCATAGGAAGGCATGCAGGGAAAAGCAGCACTTAGCCTCGTAGCCACCTCAACCCGAACGATGGGGTTCTTAAAAAATGATCCTACATTCGGCACTACTTCAGGATCAGGGAGCTTGGCCTGACGAATTGAAATCACCACCTTTGCAATATCTCGCGGATCATTGGCATTTAGCTCTTGTCGAGCGATCTCTTCCTCAATTGAGCCATAGCTGCAGCGCGTGTTTGCTTTAGTCGACAACGCTAGGGTCACCGTCAGCACGAGGAATCTATTAGGGTGCTCTTTGAGAATAGAATGACGGTAGCCAAAACGCAGTTCAGAATTGTCCAATTGAACGACAGCACGTTCTTCAAAATCGTATAAAGTCACCCGATGACAATGATCTTTTAACTCGACTCCATAAGCACCAATATTCTGTATCGGTGCTGCACCCATCCAGCCAGGTATCAACGCTAAGTTCTCAATGCCATACCAACCTTGATTTAGAGTCTCCGTTACTACCTCATGCCAAGTATGACCTGCCCCAACCTCTAGCAGCACATCAGAGCCAATTATCGACGGATTCCACACTTTGATTTCGGGTCGCAATACGATGCCTTCAAACTCAGAATCTAAGACCACTAAATTACTACCCCCGCCCAAAATCAAGCGTGGGCGATCACCTAAATCAGGCATTGATACACACACGTTCTCAACCGACGATAGTTTTAAAATAGACGCAGCGTTGAATGGAAGTTTAAGTGTAGTGAACTCAGTCAGGTTAAACACCTGCTTTATCCTTCAGATAATCTCGAACAGCCTGCAAGTCCTGCGAAGTATCAACACCGGGGGGTATTGGGATAGATGCCACATCCACCTGAACAATTCGGTCGTGCTCCAACGCACGCAATTGCTCAAGGCTTTCGGACCGTTCAAGCGGCGTCGGATTCCAAGTCACAAAATCTCTCAGAAAAGCAGCACGATAAGCATACAAACCGATATGTCGATAATATATCTGATGCGCTGCCATTCTGTGCCCAGGTATGCCGACCCTCGAAAAATATAAAGCGCGACCAGTTTGACTCCGCACTACCTTCACTTGGTTCGGATCCTCGATAGATGACGCCTTATTAATAGGGTCGCATAAGGTCGCCATAGATGCTTCGGGATGCGTTACCAGCATATCGGCCACCTGATGGATAGCAGATACTGGAATTAGGGGCTCATCACCCTGAACATTCACAACAATTGAATCATCTGAAAGACTCAAGTAATCAACAGCTTCAGCCAATCGATCCGTGCCCGTAGAGTGATTACAAGACGTCATGATACTTTCGCCACCGAAACTACGGACAACTTCATCAATCCGCAAATCATCAGTTGCCACTATAACTCGTTCCGCATTTGATGCGGCTGCACGCTGATACACGTGCTGAATCATTGGCTGACCCCCAATATCCATTAGCATTTTACCGGGCAGCCGCGTCGAACCAAAACGGGCAGGAATAATAGCAATAAATCGCATTAATGCTCTGTCCGCTCGTCAACGGTCAAAGTTCGCGCCTCATCCGCCAGCATCACGGGGATATCGTCACGGATTGGAAAGGCGAGGCCACAAGCGCGACACCATATTTCATAGTCAGTCTCTCGTATCTCAACGTCGCTTTTACATAATGGACAAACCAACAAACTTTTGAGTTGCGGTGGTAAACTCATTCTCTTTCCCACTTCTTCAAACTATCAATTAACCAAGCCTCAAATTCTGGCTGAATACTGTCGAGCGCAACCACCCAGAATGGTTCCGTCATTAAGTGTATCAATTTCACAGCATCTTTCTCAGTGGTAATAACTTGCTTAAGACCAAACAAATCATCAGCTACAAATTGATGATGATCCGGAAATGCATATTCTTTAATTGAGATACCTGCCTTTTTTAGATCTTCAAAAAATCGATTTGGCGCTGAAATTCCAGCAACGCCACTAAAATTACCTTGGTCCTTTAGATCTCTCAAAAAATAATGCTGCTCAGGAGTATCCGATCGATATACATATTTTATTTTAGCAATCGATCCAAACGCTGGAATTTTGGTCTCCACCCCCATTTCAATCAGCATATCTTTCGGATAGTTTGTACCTCGGATAATCAAGGCATCCATCTGATCCACTACGGAGAGAGGTTCGCGCAGAGGACCAAACGGCAAGGCCAGCCCATTCCCAATCCCCTGATCCTTATTAAAAACACAAATGGAAAAATCACGCCATAACTGCACATTCTGCAACCCATCATCCGCAAGTACTACATTGACGGGATGATGGAAGGCTAACCGCTCAATGGCTTTTCCACGATCTCGACATACGACGACGGGACATCCAGTATTTTTTTTTAGCATTAACGGTTCATCGCCTACCTCCAGTGGACTGCTATTATCAACCACTTCGATTGGTAGATCCTTGACCCTCCCACCGTAGCCTCGGCTCACAATCCCTGGAACAAATCCAACTTCCTTTAACTTAAGGGCTAAGCTCGCCACCAGAGGTGACTTACCTGACCCGCCAACCACCAAATTACCAATACAAACAATTGGAATCGGAGCAGCAGTTCGGGGTAATTTCGCAATAGACTTACGCTTTTTTTGCATCCAAGAGGCAACGATTGGACTCAATGCGCGACTCATTATCGTTGCAGGCTTTGACCAACGTTTAGGCCATCCATTTTGTCCTTTAAATCCACTAAAGCCGATTTTCATGCACTTTTTCCTTTATCTATGTGCAGAATACGCGTGAATTGATTATGCTCCGCGCTACTTGAAAGGAAAAGGATCATTCGTGTCAATAGAAGGTTGGGGCAAAGCACCAGCATCCAAACCCCTTACGCTGTGGCAATTAATAAAAGCAAATCTCGATTTATGGCTTGTAGACCATGGATTTTTGAGATCGCTGTATTCTAATCGATTCCATATCGAAGGCCCAATGTATCGAAGCAATCAACCAAGTGTTGCTCAAATACACCGATACAAAATAAGCTTAGGACTAAAAACCATTGTCAATCTGCGCGGATACAACCCGACACAAGGTCGGTATCAACTGGAAGCCACAGCATGTGAAGACGCAGGCATTACGTTGATTAACACGCGGGTGCATTCGCGAGGACTCCCCACTGCTGAGCAGATTAACTCGTTAAAAAAATTAATTAATAACATTGAGACACCGGCGCTAGTGCACTGTAAATCTGGGGCAGATCGTGCCGGAATTTTCGCAGTTCTGTATTGTCATTTTCGACTCGGCCAGACAATCGACGAAGCAAAGGAACAACTGCACTGGACTTACGGCCATTTCCGCAGCGCTAAAACAGGTATTCTGGATCATTTCTTCGAGTCGTACATTTGTTTTAGAGACCAAGTGAGTTCACAGCATACAGATCGAACTCCACCCACCTTCCTTGAGTGGGTCAATGCTGACTTTGATCGAGACGCCATGGAAAAAAATTTTAAACCACGAGGATTTGCTAATTTTTGGGTGGACCGAGTTTTACGGCGCGAATGAAAAATGATCTTGGGACATATGGGCGACTGATAAGGGAGGCCCTGCCTTACTGGAAAATTGCTGCTCTTGCAATGCTGGCGATGATCGCGACAGCTGCGATGGAGCCATTGCTACCAGCGCTAATGGCGCCTTTGATAGATGATTCTCTGATTGGTAAGGACCCTGGCGCCTTAATCACAATTCCCCTCCTAATCGTTGCGGTATTTGTCGTAAAGGGCGTCACCGAATACATTGCTTCAGTCTCTAGCCAGTATGTAGCGAACAGGACGGTTGCTGACATGCGCTCCGCAGTTTTCTCCGTTCAACTTGACCTTCCAATAGCCGACCATGACGCGCAAGAAGGAGGACGACTGCTGTCGCGCATAACCTATGACGTCGCCCAAGTCGGTGAAGCTGTATCGACAGCATGGATGGTAATCATCAAAGACACACTAATGATCATAGGCCTGTTAGGCTTTTTAATTTATACGTCCTGGCAGATGTCGTTAGCATTGCTGGTCACCGCTCCAATAATTTGGTTTATAGTCAAAAAAGCGAGCATTAAAATGCGTCAGTCGAACCAAGATTTGCAAACATGGACAGGCCGTTTGACAGGCCTAATTGAAGAATCTCTAATTGCTATCAGAGACATTAAAATATTTGGTGGTCATAAAATTCAGCAAGGACTATTTAACCGTATTAATAAACGACTACGTCACGAACAAATGCGCGTGATAAAAATTCAGTCGCTCAACGTTCCTCTAGTGCAAATCCTCGCTGCCGTCACGATTGGTATAGTGATACTAATCGGGACACAAATGAGCGCACGGAATCTGTTAAGCCCGGGAGAATTTGTTGCTTATATTACGGCAATGGGCATGATCTTTGATCCTGTCCGACGTTTAACTGGGGTAAATGCCACCATTCAGAGGGGCCTTGCTGCAGCAGAATCCATTTATGAAATCTTTGATCAGAAACTCGATGAGCAGCGGTACGAGTCCTTTACGAACGACGCACTAAAAAGTGCAGCGGTCGAGGTAAAGCGAGTGAATTTTGCTTACCCCAACTCTGAAAATAAAGCCCTCAGCGACGTTTCTTTCCGAGTCGGTCCCGGTGAGAGCATAGCGCTCATTGGACCTTCAGGATCGGGAAAATCATCCCTAGTTGCTTTAATTGCAGGATTTATTGATGCCCAGACAGGAGAAATTTTGTTCAATGAGGAGTCAATCAAGGACTGGCCATTATCCAAACGTAGGCGTCAGCTTTCACTGGTCAGTCAGGAAATAAATCTATTTAACGCAACAGTTGCCGATAATATTCGATTTGGCTGGCCAGGTGCCCCAGAGGAAGCAATTCACAAAGCCGCAAGTCAAGCACATGCAACAGAGTTTATCGAGGCGCTACCAAATGGCTTCGAGACCTCTATCGGTCCGTTAGGAAATCGCCTTTCTGGCGGGCAAAGGCAACGCATCGCGATTGCCAGAGCCTTTCTAAAAAACGCCCCAATTCTTTTGCTGGATGAACCGACCAGCGCGCTCGATAAAAAAAGTCGGGAAGAAGTTCTTAAAGCGTTAGAGCATCTGAAGGCCGATCGAACTACGCTGATTATTAGTCATCATCCAGAAAGCTTGCTGTCCATTGATCGAACAATTTCATTTGATGCAGGGCAAGTCATCAAATTTGAGTAATTTATCTACTATATGTCGATAGCTTGTTGTGCTTCTTCAAAGAACATCTAAAATTGCGACGCGATCTTAAGCGGTTAAACTTGAATGCCAAAAAAAGTAGTTTCAAAGATAATGCTTTCTCCAGCTAAGCTTGAGCAAATGAGGGCTTGGGGATGGATTGGCAAAAAGCTATTTGCTCGGGATCTTTGGCACCTGAACCGAAAGACAGTCGGCCTGGCGTTCCTCAACGGACTGTTTTGGGCATGCATGCCCATGCCGTTTCAGATGGTTGGTGCCGCTATCACCGCCCTAATAGTGAGATGTAATGTACCTATCTCCACTGGGCTTTGCTGGCTCACTAATCCGATTACAATGCCGCCATATTTTGTGTTCGCTTATTCCCTTGGAGCTTGGATTTTAAGTTCAGAACCACTATCGCTGCCCCCCCAGATAACGACTACTTGGATTCATCAACAACTATCGCTGATTTGGTGGCCGCTATTGACTGGTTCCTTGGTAATAGGAGTTACCTTGGGCGCCCTTGGATTCTTGGGGCTGAGATTCTGGTGGAAATGGCAGGTCAATTATAACTGGACTCGAAGAAAAGGCCGCTTCCTCAAACGGCGCGCAGTTGGCCCTGATGTAGCTCAAACTGATGATCAGTCTGAGCGGCCACCCGACGATCGTGGGTCACAATAATTAAACTAGTCCCAACCTCCTTAGATAATGAAACCAACATCGAGAGCGCCGTATCTGCTGTGTCCTCATCCAAGTTTCCTGTTGGTTCGTCCATTAATAATACAGAAGGGTTTGCAGCAAGCGCCCTCGCGATCGCGACTCTCTGTCTTTCGCCACCCGATAATTCTCCAGGTCGGCGCG
>CAZFNA010000009.1:6436-24975 GCA_964520465.1 uncultured Pseudomonadales bacterium
GCGATTCTCGATTAGCTAATCCAACTTGGGCCAGTAAATCAGCGGCAACTAAACCTGAAGCCATCGCTGATTGACCCGACAGCATTGCCGGCAACATCACATTCTCTTTTGCTGAAAATTCAGGGAGTAAGTGATGGAATTGATACACAACTCCAATAGTTTGGCGTCGCAGGGCTACTCGCACCGAATCTTTTAATTGTGTGACATTGACGCCCTCCCAAAAAACGGATCCGCTCTCAGGCAATAATAAGCCTGCCAAAATATTTAGGAGAGTGCTCTTACCCGATCCACTGCGCCCGAGAAGTGCAATCCGCTGGCCGCACTTAACCGAAAAATTAACACTTTTCATGACTGTAGTTAACGCATGCCCTTCACCGTAGGAAAAAGACACAGCCTTGAGCTCGAGCAATTTTTCAGCGCTCATGGTTAAGTACCTCGGCGGGGATAATTCGACTAGCTTTTAAAGCTGGATAGAGCGTTGCGAGGAATGACAAGCCTATACTCAAAATAGACACTAATCCCACATCTGACCACCGTAACTCTGAGGGCAGGTCAGAAATAAAATATGCGCTCGGATTAAATAAGTAAAATCCAAATACAGACTCGAAAAAAGTCAAAATATCAGCAATTGAGAGGGCTAGTGGGACACCAATCAAAACACCAATCAGTGTCCCAACAACCCCAACCAGTACACCTTGTACTACGAAAATAATCATGGTGCTCGACGGTGAAAGTCCAATAGTCTTTAAAATGGCGATATCGGCACGCTTATCTGTCACTACCATCACCAGTGTTGCAACAATGTTGAATGCTGCAACAGCAATGATAAGAGTCAGTAACAACGCGATCATAGTTTTTTCCAGTCGGATCGCTTCAAATAGATTTCCTTGAGTGCGTGTCCAATCCTCATAACGAATTGGAATCTTAAGGATGCTGCTAAGTTCTTGCGCGAGCGATTTAATTAGCACTGGGGCATCGAACAAGTTCTCAAATTGAATCCGTATTGCGGCGACGCCATTCCCGAGTTTAAAGAGACTTGCTGCATCTGATAATTCAACAAATGAAAGCTGGTTATCTAATTGCGCGCCAACTTCAAAAATACCTGCTACTTTTAGCCGCTTTAAGCGAGGAGTTACTCCAGCTAAGCTTAAGGACACTTCTGGAATGAGAAGTATCACTTGATCTCCAGGTATCACGTCCAGATTCGATGCAACACCAGCACCCAAAATAATCGAGAAGCGACTTTTTCCAAGATCAGTGAATTCGCCTTGCGTCATATGAGCGGGGACAATAGAAACCCTAGCCTCGCTCTTAGGATCGACCCCCAAAACAGCGACTGAAACTGTACGACCATTTGCTACTAAAAGTCCCTCACCTCGATTCAGTGGCGCAACACTCAGGACCGCTGAATTAGAGACTAATCGATCTACCAACGGGGCTATATCAGCTTGGGAGATTTCAAATTCGATGAGTGCGTGAGGAACAGCACCCAGAATACGAGTTCTCAATTCTCGATCAAATCCATTGAGAACAGAGAGCACCAAAATCAAAACAGCCACGCCCAATGTCAAGCCAGCTATTGAAACAGCGGAGATGAACGAAATAAAATGGTTTTTACGCCGAGCGCGCGTATACCGAAAACCAATGCAAACTGACAACGGATTGAACATAACGCAAGTGTAACTTCCTTCATGCTACAGTTTCTAAAATTTTTAAAGGAATTTAAATGAACGCACTAATTTTGGCCATAGCCGCTCTAGTATTCAGCCGCCTCATTGCTGCTGATCGAATCGAGCCATATCACCAGCAAATGGTCAATGTCATTGAAAAGATAGCAGCGGTATTGCCAAAGAGTCTCCGTCTCCCTCTCATTACTAGCGCTGCACTGACGATTGGAGCCCTCGTTGCTCACTTACCTTTAGTGGGAACAGTCGCTACATTTTTTACTTTGGTCTTGATACTACCGTATGGTCGAGTGACAGAAAGCTCAAAAGCCATACTCACTGAACTTCGCAATGGATCATTCTCTCAGGCACAAATCAAACTGTCTGAATTCTCAGGCACAGATGCTAGTCAGCTCGACGAAAACGGTGTCTCGCGCATTGCTGTTGAAACAGTGACGCTAAAACTCGCGGAACAAGTATTTATCCCACTCACCTGGTTTGCCCTCGGCGGACTTCCTGGTGTGCTGCTGTATTGGGCTTCCTCTGTAGTTTCTCGGAAATATAATCCGGGTGAAGTATCAAATCGCTGGGTATCACTTCTCAATTGGATTCCGATTCGCTTGATAGCATTAACATTAGGCTTTATGGGTGACCGAGAACGATCTCGATCAGCCTGGACTAGAGAAGCACACAAGTTCTCAGACCCCGAGACCGGCATTCTCATTGCTGCCACGGCCGGTGCTCTTCGTGTAAAACTGGGAGGTTCAAGATGTATACAGGGACTAATAAAACAGGAGCCAATTGTCGGCGATCCTGATGATGCTGCTCGCTACCACATTGAAGAAACTCTTTCACTGGCGGAACGATCACTACTTTTATGGTTCGTTGCGGCGCTTGTCATCACAGCTTTTTAAGTGAAAGACCGGTTGCTTCTAGCATCGGGCACATTATACTAAGGGCTATCTCGTTTGGTGGCCGAGCGATCGGCATAACAGGGAATTCGGTAGGGTGTAAAACCAAGTCCGAAGCTGCCCCCGCAACGGTATAATCAGCAAGAAATCCTCACAAAAACCACTGTCTGCTTTGATGGGAAGGTGTGAGTGATTAGACAAAGTAACTGTCCTGATCAAGCCCGGAGACCTACCTAACGTGTCACAAACTTGCGGCGTGCGGTGGGCGCGACGGGGAAGCAGATATGTTTAAGAGATCTTTGATTCTAGTAACGCTTATTTTTTTTTCGGGTACAGCATTTTCAAATACTGCCGACATGACCGTCGAAATTGAGGACCTAACGGAACCGAGTTATCGAGTGCCTATCAGCGCCATCACCATAACAGCAGCCGAGATCTCGGCTGGTGGTTATAATTCGATTGTCGAGGTACTGGAGCGAAATTCGAATTTTCGAGCAAGCACTGATAGCACTGGCGCTAAACGCTCGACAGCAGTCGATCTGCGCGGCTTTGGTGAAACAGCTGGCCGAAACGTAATGGTAATTTTGGATGGTGTTGTCTTGAACAACCCTACCCTAGAAGCACCGAACTTAGCATTAATCCCCATTGCTCAAGTCAGCGAAATAGAGCTCATCCCAAGTGGCGGAGGCGTCCTATTCGGAAATGGCGCTGTCGGGGGCGTAATACGTGTTACCACAAAAAAAAATCAGCAGGGTTATCGGCCGTCATACGAATTATCAGCTGGGAGTTTTGGGTATGGCCATATGGCCGCTCAAAATCAGTTAGTTACGGGTGATGCTACGATCTCTGGTGAAATTTTTCGCCAATCCAGTGATGGATACAGGAATTTCAATGACAGTGACCTTGGTTTGGGGAAAATCGAGTATAGGCTCGATCGAAACTTCGATTTCGCGATTTCTCATTCCAGATCCCTTGACCAGAGGAAAGCCGCCGGGGCATCAATCAAATCTATTCTTGCAGCAGATAGGAAAGCTTCGAACATTAATGACCGGTCTTCAATAGATTACCGGCAAGGAGTCACTGACTTAAGCATTGGGTTTGAAAGTAATAATGCCGTATACAGAGGCCACCTTGCGCATCGACAAAGTGATCAAGTTGGCGCATACGAGAATCCATCATACGGATTGATAAAACAGCAGTTGGACGTTGTAAGTTATAAACTGGAACGCGCAAATAATCTTACCGAAGGGAATATAAAAAAACTCCATTACCTTACCGGCATTGAGATTATTAGCGGTAAATATAGTTCGTTATATATTTCCCCCCACCGGAAACAAGTATCTTCTGCAATCTATGGACAAATCGGTAATCGTTTTTTAAAAAACAATGTGGCTCTAGGTGGCCGCATGCAGTGGGTAAAAGATACAATGCATAATGGCTTCAGAGCAGAGGACTCTCTGACTGCGCTTGATATAATGATTTCTAGATTTTTCGGTGATTCTGAGATCTACGCTCGCGCCGACCAAAGCTTTCGATTTGCAACCCTAGACGAGCAATCAAGCACAGGAACACCATTGAAACCTCAAACAGGCAATGGTCTGGAGGTTGGAGTTCGAGGCCCTCGGTTGTCTTCAAGGGCTTACATAATCCAAAATAGCAATGAGATTTTATTTGATGGGAATGACTCGTCGCAAACATCATTTGGATCAAATATCAATGTAGACCAAACCAAGAGAATTGGAGGAGAGCTGGCACTGTCTGCTAAGCCTACAAATCGGACTGAAGTAAAAGGTCGCCTCAGCTACATAGATACGGAAATCCAATCTGGGAATTTTTTGGGCTCAGCAGTCCCAGGTGTCAGTGATTTGCAAATCAACTTAAGTAGCCGAACAAAATGGACCCCTCATTTTGAATCTGAGATAACTCATCGTTGGTATTCGAGCACTTATGCCATCTCTGATTATGAAAATGATGCCGGGCGTCACAACGCCTATGGAACGACAGCGTTAGTTTTGAATTATCGTCAGCCGTCTTGGTCACTGTCGTTAGGATTCGACAATCTTTTCGGCGTCGAATACGACGCCTACGTCTATGATTCCTATGGTACCCTTAAAAGTAGTCCAGCTCATCCAATGTCCATGAATCTAACCTTTAGATACTTGCCGGAGTAGCAGCCAGTGTTTGCAAATCATTACGCTAACGAGACCTCGGATCGACGAATATTCTCAACGGTTGCCATCTTAAGTGTATTAATGCTGGCAACACGGGGGGCACATTTTTCAGGGCTCCAAGCCCTCCCCGAGGCCTCATGGATGATTTTCATGATTGCTGGTCTTTTGTTACAACCGTGGTCTTTTATTTGGTTTATGTCATTGGCGGTCGGGATCGATGCGTATGCATTTTCTTTTGGCGGGGTTCCAGGAACATGCTTTTCAATTGCCTACGGCATGCTAATTCCAGCTTACTTCTCGATGTGGATCGCTGGTCGATTAGCAGCATCACATTTTACTACAAACGTTACTGGCCTAGCAGGCTTCTTTATATATGCAACGGTTGGCACGCTGACATGCGAATTAATTTCGAGCGGTAGCTTTTACTTGTGGTCGGGAAACTTTGAGCCAACCATCAGGGAATTTGTCATCCGCGAACTTCGTTATGCTCCAGCTACAATTTCAAGTTCAGCATTTTGGGCTGTGGTGTTCGTCGCAAGCACCGCCCTAAGGCGTTTATATTGGCAAACTAAATCGATAATGCGTCAACGCGGCTGAAATCCATTTGTTCAGTTTTGTTAAAGAGTCTTTAAACGGATTTTCGAGCGCTTCAAAACCAATTCCAAACACCTCGGTCAATCGTTTGAGCGCTTAGCTGCCTCAAGAGTGTTGGCTAAAAGGCAAGCAATCGTCATAGGCCCCGGTCCGCCCGGGACCGGGGTAATAGCTCCGGCAACCTTAGATACGGCATCGAAGTCTACATCGCCGACCAAACGCCCTCTGCCATCAGCAGTCTCAATACGATTGATTCCAACATCTAATACTATCGCTCCAGGTTTGATCCAATCTTCTTTCACCATTTGAGGATGACCCACAGCAGCAACCAAAATATCAGCCTGACGACAAATCCTCGGCAAGTTTACAGTTTGCGAGTGAGTAATGGTAACTGTTGCGGACTCGTTGAGGAGCAGGGCAGCCATCGGGCGACCAACAATATTTGAGCGCCCAATGACAACGGCATTTTTCCCAGCAATATTTGGCTCTACTGATTTCAGCAACTTTAAGCATCCTAGGGGCGTGCAGGGAACAAAAGCATTTCCACTGATCCAAAGTTCACCAACATTATAAGTATGGAAACCGTCAACGTCTTTTTTGGGATCAATTGCTTCAATCACATCCCTTGAGTCTAAATGAGAAGGTAGCGGCAATTGCACTAAAATCCCATGGACTTCGGGATTATTATTTAACGAGTCGATTAACTTCATCAAGGTATCCCGCGAGGTACTCGCATTCAGGATGTGTTGAAAAGATTTCATGCCACAGGCTTCGGTTTGTTTCACTTTGTTACGGATATAGACTTGACTCGCCGGATCATCCCCTACCAAAACAACCGCTAGGCCCGGCATAAAACCCCGGGATGACTTGAGTCCAGAAACACCTTCGCTAACCTCAGCCAAAAGTTTTCCAGCAAAGGCTTTACCATCAATTCTACGAGCCATCATTTCAACATGACCTTTTCGTCACAACTCGATAATACCAAGAGCTCATTGTGCTACCTCACAGCAGGAAATAATCTGTCATTTTTATGTTCCATAAATTTGATGCTATCAAGTCTACTCGTCTTGAAAAGGTGGTCCTTGGTAGATTACTTGCCGTATTGTTTATTTCCATGCTTAGGCTTTAGGCAAAGTAACTCCGGTCTGGCCCTGATATTTACCTCCACGATCACGGTAAGTTGTCAGGCAACGTTCGTCCGACTGAAAAAATAACATCTGAGCTACCCCCTCGTTCGCGTAAACCTTCGCCGGTAAGTTGGTTGTGTTGGAAAACTCCAGAGTCACGTGTCCCTCCCACTCAGGTTCAAGTGGTGTGACGTTAACAATAATTCCACAACGTGCATAAGTTGATTTCCCCAAGCAAATTGTCAAAACATCTTCTGGAATCCTGAAATATTCCACTGTTCTTGCCAATGCGAATGAGTTTGGCGGGATAATGCATATATCAGCTTTGATATCGACGAAGCTCTTGTTATCGAAATTCTTTGGGTCCACTACGGCTGAATAAATATTTGTAAATACCTTGAATTCGTCGGCACAACGAACATCATAGCCATAGCTTGAGGTGCCATAAGAAATCAACTTTTCACCGTTCCGTTCACGGTTCTGTTCTCGCTCAAAGGGCGAAATCATTTTCTGCGTTTCAGCCATGTGCTGAATCCATCGGTCAGATTTTATGGTCATATACTACTTTTCAGCTCCTTAAAGTTTTCGCTATTAGGTCGCCACTGCCATCTCTCTCTGCTAACAACGCCAGCTTAGCACCAACGCGTCGCGCAACATCTCTATAGGTCTGAGCGATTACCCCGTCTGGGTCGCTTATGACAGGGGGCTTCCCGATATCAGTTTGTTCTCGAATACTCCGGTCAAGTGGTAGAGCGCCAAGCAACTCGGTTTCATATTCTGCTGCAATTTTTTCGCCGCCGCCTTCGCCAAATAAATATTCAGCATGACCACACTTCGAACATCGATGGAGCGACATATTTTCAATGATACCAAGAACAGGCACCTCAACACGCCGGAACATCTCAATACCTCGGCGAGCGTCTAAGAGTGCAATATCCTGAGGGGTTGTCACGACAACAGCACCATTTACGGGTACTTGCTGGCTCAACGTCAACTGGATATCCCCGGTGCCCGGTGGTAGGTCGATTACCAAATAGTCAAGGTCTCCCCAGTTTGTTTGCCTCAGCATCTGCGTGAATGCACTACTGACCATCGGTCCACGCCAGATAGTCGGTGACCGCTCGGTGAGTAAGAATGCCATCGACATCACGGGAACACCATGGGCGATCACAGGGTTAAACGACTTTCCATCGGGTGTCTCAGGACGCACCCCCTGTACTCCAAGCATAAGCGCTTGTGATGGGCCGTAAATATCAGCATCTAGTAAACCAACCCGAGCACCCTCAGCCAACAACGCCAACGTTAAATTCGCTGCTGTCGTGGATTTGCCGACCCCGCCCTTCCCTGACGCCACACAAATGATCTGCCGCACTCCTGGAATTGACTCAGTTCCTTCTCGAGCGGGCGTCATGGGAACTTCGTGCTGAATTCGTATGAAGACTTCGCGCACGTCTTTCAGAGACTCAAACTTAGGCTTCAACTGTTTGACTAGGCCCCGCGTCATTCCAGCAAGTGGGTACTTAAAAGTCAACTCGACATCAAGCTCACCATCTGTAAGACGACATTGAGTTAACGCACCACTCTGTCCCAGATTCTTCTCACAGTATGGATCATCGTGCTCCGACAAGATCGCAATCACATCATTTTTAAGAGAAGTAGACAAAATCATCTCCTTTTATAGGCATCAGACAGCCACAAGTACATTGAGTACCGCTATACTTGGGGATTGAATTGTACAGCAACAAGGAATATTTTCTGTGCTCGAAGAGAGACGTACCATTTTAGTTACTAGCGCCCTCCCTTATGCCAACGGTTCAATTCATCTTGGCCATATGCTTGAGTACGTCCAGACTGATATTTGGGTTCGCTTTCAAAAGCAGTCAGGGCAACTTTGTATTTATATTTGTGCAGATGATGCGCACGGAACAGCGATCATGCTCCGCGCACAAACACTCGGCATCACTCCTGAGCAGTTAATTGCCGATGTAAAAACTGAACATGAAGACGATTTTCATAGGTTTAATATCGATTTTGATCACTATTCTTCAACTCATACAGAAACTACCCGGTTTTATTCGGAACTTATTTATTCGAGAGTACGAAATTCTGGTGGTATTGCAACGCGAAAGATTTCACAATTATTTGACCCAGAAAAAGAGCTGTTTCTAGCAGACCGATACGTCAAAGGCGCATGCCCAAAATGCGGCGTTGATGATCAATATGGCGACAACTGCGAGGCCTGTGGCGCGACGTATCAGGCATCTGAATTAAAGAACCCGAGGTCGACATTGTCAGGTGCTATTCCAATTCTTAAAGATTCAGAACATCTGTTTTTTGAACTTGGTCAGCATACCGACTTTCTTAGAGATTGGACGCGATCGGGTCGACTACAGCCTGAAGTCGCCAACAAACTTTCAGAGTGGATCGATAGTGGATTGAAAAGTTGGGACATTTCCCGTGATGCACCATATTTTGGTTTTGAAATACCCGATCAACCGGGCACCTATTTTTATGTCTGGCTGGATGCACCAATTGGCTATATGGGGGCTTTCAAAGAATGGTGCGACGCCAACAACTTCGACTTTGATTCAGTCTGGGGTCAAGAGAGTAAAGCCGAGGTTTACCACTTCATCGGCAAAGACATTGTGAATTTCCACTGTCTGTTCTGGCCGGCCATACTGAATCAAGCCAATTTCCGCACGCCATCGGCGGTCAACGTACATGGGTTTGTTACTGTCAATGGCAGAAAAATGTCGAAGTCCCGAGGTACTTTTATCAAAGCCAGTACGTACCTAGATCACTTGGATCCTGAATACTTGAGATACTACTTCGCAACCAAACTATCTGCCAGAGTCGAAGATATCGATCTATCACTTGAGGACTTTGTGCAAAAAGTGAATTCAGATCTTGTTGGAAAGCTCATAAATATTGCGAGTCGCACCGCTGGCTTTATTAGTAAAAATTTTGATGGCCAACTAGCACCTGTCCTTTCTAATCCAGAGTTGGTTGAGTCTATAAGAGCAAGGGCTCCAGATATTCAAAGGGCATTTGAGAAACGAGAATTTTCAAAGGCTATGCGGGAAATTATGGCTTTGGCAGATCATGTGAATGCTTGGATTGCTTGCACTGCGCCGTGGCGGTTGGCGAAAAATACGGAAACACTTAATCAAGTGCAACCGATCTGCACCACCGCAATTAATGCTTTCCGTCTTTTGGTGTTGTACCTCAAGCCAGTCTTGCCAAACCTTGCTGAGAAGGTGCAAACGTTTTTGAATATTGATTCCCTAGATTATGAGACTCTCGATCAAACTCTGCTCAATCACAAGATCCAACCGTTTACGCCACTCCTTACCCGGATTGAGATGAAGGATGTCGAAGCGATGATTCATCTAGATACAGCAGAAGTTAAATCGGCCACCCAGATAAAAGGAGAACAAGTTATCGAACCAATTGCATCTGATTGCACTATGGATGACTTCACTAAAGTTGATTTGCGTGTAGCCACAATTGTAGCAGCTCAAACAATTGAGGGAGCCGATAAACTGCTTCAGCTGACGCTTGACATTGGAGGTGAAACACGTCAGGTATTTAGTGGGATTAAAGCAGCATATAAGGCAGAAGAATTAGTTGGACGCCAGACCGTAATGATCGCCAATTTAGCATCACGTAAAATGAAATTTGGTATATCAGAAGGGATGGTTCTAGCGGCAGGCCCTGGCGGCTCTGAGATTTATCTTTTAGAGCCTGACCAAGGAGCAAAAGCTGGTCAACGTATTCGCTAAGGAGGCTCAGGGGGCAATGGATGAATCACTTCAATCACTCTTTAAAAAAAAGTTATACACTCAGCATTTCAGGGTTCATTGGAACTAGGGTAGAAAGCTCATGCAATAATTGGGGATAGGCCGTCATTCAAACGTGAACAGTGCCCGAGGCAACGCGCTCCAGTTTCGCCACCTCAGAGCCGGCCCTACGTGAGGACAACTTACATTTATACGAACAAACAATTAGCACTTAAGGAGCGCGCTAGGATCATGCTCATCGACTCAACAGACCTATTCCAGTTGCAACAAACCATTTCCCGAGAAGGTAATTCCAATGATGAAAAATCACAAAAAATAGTTCTTACATTACCCATCAGCTTCCGATCCGCCTGTTGTTGGCTAAGCATATCGAACGGTGAATCAGACCAAGAAGGGCATCCTTTTGACTGACCTCCTACTAATTATTTTTTCCGCTGCATTGGTGAACAACTTTGTGTTGGTCCAGTTCTTGGGATTGTGTCCGTTTATGGGCGTCTCTTCTCGGATCGAGAATGCGGTCAGTATGTCCTTTGCGACCACTTTTGTGCTGACGCTATCATCTGTCATTGCCTATTCGCTTCAAAGCTTTTTATTAATTCCGCTCGGTGCCATGTGGCTAAGAACCCTCGTCTTCATTGTGGCAATAGCGATCACCGTTCAATTTACCGAAATGTTTATAAAAAAATCGGCACCATTACTGCACAGTGTGCTCGGAATTTACCTGCCATTGATTACCACCAACTGCGCGGTACTCGGCGTAGCATTACTCAATACAAATAGAGCCCACAGTCTTTCTGAAGCGGCTTTTTATGGGATTGGCGCCGCACTCGGATTTTCTTTAGTTTTGGTTTTATTCGCCGGCGTTCGTGAGCGCTTAGTACTGGCTGACGTGCCGATACCGTTCCGAGGTACATCCATCGCATTAATCACCGCCGGCTTCATGGCGCTTGGGTTTATGGGATTTTCTGGAATCATTCGACTATGACTGATGAGATCACAATACTTGGCGCTGGTGTTCTTGTTTTGACCCTAATCGGTCTAAGCGGGGGTGCGTTATTAAAATTCGCATCGAGGGCTTTTCAGGTTAATGGCAACCCGTTGATCAAGTCAATTGACGAACTCCTACCACAAACTCAGTGCGGACAGTGCGGGCATCCAGGCTGCAAGCCCTACGCCGAGGCAATTGCAAGTGGTGAAGCCATTAATCGCTGCCCCCCCGGAGGACAAGAGACTATCGATCGGCTCGCTAAACTACTAGGGCTAGACTCGCTCCCACTAGACACAGAACCTGACACAGTCCTCGAAGATTTAGTTGCTGTAGTGATAGAGGAGGACTGCATCGGATGCACAAAATGCATCCAGGCGTGCCCCGTGGATGCTATTGTTGGTGCGGCTAAGCTAATGCACACCGTTATCACAGATCAATGCACAGGTTGTGATCTGTGCATTGATCCATGTCCCGTTGACTGTATCGACATGATCCTAAGACCTAAATCAGCTGATTACTGGATGCCTAGTCAGCCCGGGGTTATTGTTTCCGATCGATCTGGGCGGATTGAGATGCTTCACCATGGCTAAATATCAAATTAAACTTTGCGAACGTCAACTTGAAGGTGGTATTTACCTAGAAGAATTCAAATATATTTCCAACGCGGAGCCCTGTGTATTACTTGAGACACCAGCTATTCTTAGCTTCCCTCTTAATTTTTCCGGAGGTGGCCCAGGTGATTCACTGGTTCAAGTCGGGGATCGCGTCTCAAAGGGCACTCCTATTATTCAGTGTGTTAGCGGGGTAATCCATGTAGCGTCGCGCAGTGGCGTAGTCACTGCGCTCCAGGATCATCCGATAACACATCCTTCAGCGAGAGATAGCAAGTGCATCCTGGTTGAGACAGATGGTACTGACAACCAAGATTACCTACCTCCCCTGAACTGGCCTTTTAACACAGCCACACTTCGCCAGCGCGCCATTGAGGCAGGCATTTTAGGGCTTGGAGGAGCTGGCTTTCCAAACTTCAAAAAATGGAGTGATGGCACACAAATACTGATCATCAATGCAGCCGAATGCGAGCCGTATCTCACGGCAGACGATACATTGATGCGAATCGATTCTCGGTCTATGGTTCGAGGTGCCTCCATACTCTCGCAAACTCTTGATATTAAAAAAGTCATAATCGGTATTGAAGATAACAAGCCGGAGGCCCTAGATGCGATCAAATTAGCGATTGGAGAATCGCAATCTAGCTGTTCATTCGAGATTGTATTATTGGAAACCAAGTATCCCTCAGGCGGAGAACGTCAGCTGATCTGGTTGGCACTCGGGATTGAGGTGCCGAGCGGATCTCGCTCGATCGAAAACGGTATCTTAGTTCACAGCCCGGGAACACTCGCCGCGCTCTCGCGAGCAGTTGACGGAGAGCCTATCACCGACAGAGTCGTCACACTAACAGGCGACTTAATAGCCCATCCTAGAAATGTGATCGCCCCAATTGGGACGCCCTTACTATCCTTAATTAAAGCGGCCAAGACTGACCCTGAGCAGTTGGATTCTATCACTATAGGTGGCCCAATGATGGGATACTCCATCTCAGAATATTCGGCCGGCATCACCAAAACTACCAATTGTATACTTGCACGCGCGCCTACAAAACAAGCTGAAGGTCCATGTATCCGTTGTGGTGCATGCGCCGCAGTATGTCCTGTCGCTCTGCAACCACAGCAAATGATACTTGCACTAAGAGGCGATTCATTGGGTCAAGCCCTACACGAGGGCCTCGTTGACTGTATCGAATGCGCTGCCTGCAATGTGGTCTGCCCAAGCCACATCCCGCTTGCCGAGTGGTTTCAACTCGGTCAATTTAAACAACATGAAAAAGATCTCGAAAAAAAATTGGCCATTGAGGCTCGTGAACGATTTGAAAAACGTAACCAACGGTTAGCACGAATTGAAGCAGACCAGGAGGCCAAGCGAACAACTCGACGGGACAAAGGCGCAATCGCATTGACAAAGGCACGACAGTCTAGAGAAAAATCCATATGATCAGACGGCCTATTTATCCGCCAAATGAGATCGCTTTGGTGATGCGTTCGGTTCTAATATCACTTATTCCTGGCGTTATCGCACTAACTACATTCTTTGGAGCTGGTGTGCTCTTTAACTTAGTAACGGGAATCGCCACCGCTTTAGTATCTGAAGCGATCTGTCTCAAGCTTAGACAACGACCTGCGATGCCTAGACTCACTGACTTATCAGCCATATTAACTGGGTCATTAATCGCGCTCGCATTACCACAAGCTGCGCCATGGTGGCTAGTTATCGCCGCTTCGGCCTCATCAATTATTTTAGGTAAGCATATATACGGGGGCCTTGGTCAAAACCCTCTAAACCCCGCCATGCTTGGTTATGCCATTATGATTATTTCAGCTCCCGTGGCCATGACAACTCTGTGGACTAACCCACTAGCAACGCCTGATCTATCGAATGCCTGGATGAGCTTCCTTGGATACAATAGCGATGCAACGACAGCCGCAACTACTCTTGAATTATACAGAACAGAATTCATTACGATGACTGCAGTTGAAGTAATGCGCCATCCGCTTTTTCAACGGGCTCATTTGGGTTTAATCTATGGATATGAATGGGTCGCCTTAGGCTATCTGGCCGGAGGATCATGGCTGATATATCAACGTATTATCACCTGGCATACCCCTGTTGGCTTCTTGGCAACATTAGTGGTCATTTCAGCATTTTTCAGCTTCGATCCAGATACTACGACGCCGGTATGGGTTCATCTAATTGGTGGGGCGAGCATTTTTTCAGCATTCTTCATTTTGACTGATCCAGTATCTGGCGCAACGAGTCCGAAGGGTAGATTCTTGTTTGCTATCGGCGTTGGCCTCCTCACCTACCTGATTCGAACCTACGGCCAGTATCCTGATGCGATAGCTTTCTCAGTCTTACTCATGAATTTTGTTGCGCCTACGATTGACCATTACACGAGGCCCAGAGTCATGGGTCGAAAAGCCAGCATTCGAGGGTCTGGAGGTGGGCCATTATAACCAGACTCGCATTATTCAGCCTCAGCACAAGTTTCTGTGTTGGTGTAGTGTATGTCATGACAGCTCCCTTTATCGTTGAATCTAAAGAGGCAGCTCGGCTTCATCATCTCTATGAGCTTGCTCTCCCACTTCTAGAAACTGGTGTCATTGGAGTGCCGGTAGTTGTGAATCTCCCAGACACTGCACCGGCAGCACTGATCAATCCACTTCTTGTCACCCCCATTACCGATACCAATGGGCTTATCGGTACCATCTTTCCATTCGAGACTAGTGAAGGTTACGGGGGGCGAATTCAACTACTTATTGCACTAGATCGAGAACTTAGAATTATAGGAGTGCGCACGAATGAGCATAAAGAAACGCCAGGACTCGGCGATCAAATCGAAGTAAGACGCAGCGACTGGATACTTGGATTTAATCAACTTAAATACAGTGATATGGAACAAGCTACCTGGGCCATTAAAAAAGATGGTGGACGCTTTGACGCATTTGCAGGTGCAACCATTACACCGAGGGCGATTGTTGATGCCTTAAGGGAGACACTAGCATTTCTAGAAAAGCATCCCGAAGTGCTTGAGGTAGGCCCGTGACGATAAAATCTGTCTGGCTTGAAGGAATATGGAATCGAAATCCAGGTCTTACACAACTACTAGGCTTGTGTCCCCTACTAGCTGTATCTAACACGCTGGAAAATGCAATTGCCTTAGGCCTCGCCACACTACTCGTCTTAGTTTTGTCTAACGCTTCGATCAGTTTAATTCGGCATTTGGTCAATGATAATATCCGTCTTCCTGTCTTTGTATTGGTTATTGGCGCACTGACAACTTGTGCTGAACTACTGGTCCAGGCATTTGACTATTCTTTATATAAATCACTCGGAATTTTTCTACCATTAATTGTCACTAACTGTTTAATTCTAGGACGAGCCGAAGCACTTGCCAGATACGAAAATTTTTTTGTTAGTACTATAGATGGGCTGGCCCAAGGCCTCGGATTTTTTTTAGTTCTAGCAATCCTTGGCGCCATAAGAGAGTCGCTTTCTGGAACACTAATTCTCGTAGCTTTGCCCCCGGGCGCATTTCTAACGCTCGGCTTATTAGTCGCAATTCACCAATCGATTCAGAACTACCTCTCCTCGCGTCCAGGGAAGAGCTCGCCTGAAACAAAGAGGAAACGCCGCGTCAGAACGACAGGAGAAATCTCTTGAACGAAAATATTCGTAGAGAGATCTTTGGGCGTCTACGCGACCAAAATCCAAACCCGACCACAGAACTAGAGTGGAGCACACCATTTGAACTTTTAATTGCCGTATTACTATCCGCGCAGGCCACCGACGTGGCTGTAAATCTCGCAACGCGCAAGCTTTATCCTAAGGCGAATACACCAACAGCCATTCTCGCGCTGGGTATCGATGGCGTGAAAGAGAATATCAAGACGATTGGCCTCTATAATTCCAAAGCGGCAAATATGATGAAAACATGCGCGATTTTAGTTGAGCAGCAGTATGAGAGTGGCGTACCTAGTACTCGTGAGGCACTTGAGGCACTGCCAGGCGTTGGCCGAAAAACGGCGAATGTGGTTTTAAATACAGCATTTGGTGAGCCGACGATGGCGGTTGACACCCATATTTTTAGAGTTGCAAATCGCACTCGGATCGCACCCGGCAAGCATGTAAGAGAAGTAGAGGATCGACTAGTCCGTCTAATACCAAGTGAATTTCTAAAAAACGCGCACCATTGGCTTATTCTACATGGACGATACATATGTAAAGCTCGGAAACCAGTCTGCAGTGCATGCATGATTTCCGATCTATGCGAGTTTAAGGGAAAACTAGGCCCCTGATCAACGAAGCGATCGTCCCCTCTTAGCTGCAGTTTTCAGGCGCAAAGCATTCAATTTGATGAAGCCTTCAGCGTCCTTCTGATCATAAGCACCCGCATCATCTTCAAATGTCGCGATCGCTTCATCGAATAATGATTGATCCGAACGACGACCAGTCACCAAGATTGAGCCCTTGTACAATTTCAAGCGGACCTCACCATTCACGACTGATTGAGATTCATTTATTGCTACCTGGATTATCTTGCGCTCAGGCGACCACCAATAGCCGTTATAAATCAGATCCGCATACTTGGCGATTAAGCTATCTTTAAAATGTGCAACCTCTCGATCTAGAGTGATCGACTCAAGCGCTCGGTGCGCTTTCAGCATGATGGTTCCACCGGGTGTTTCGTAACAACCACGCGACTTCATGCCAACATAGCGGTTCTCAACAATATCCAACCGACCAATTCCATGCTTTCCTCCTACTTTATTTAGTTTCCCTAGTAGAGTGGCTGGCGACATTAACTCACCATTGATGCTAATCGGATCACCATTTTTATATCCTAAAACAATATCTTCAGCCTCATCACGTGCAGCCTCAGGCGACACAGTCCAACGCCACATTTCCTCCTCAGGCTCAACCCAAGGGTCTTCGAGAACGGCTCCTTCATAGCTTATGTGCAGTAAATTAGCGTCCATCGAATATGGTGATTCCTTTCCTCGCTTTTGCTCAACTGGAATGTTGTGTTTGTCACAATAATCCAACAACGTTTTACGAGATGTAAGATCCCATTCTCGCCATGGGGCTATCACTTGAATAGCTGGATTCAGCGCATAGGCCCCCAGTTCAAACCGGACCTGATCATTACCCTTACCTGTTGCGCCGTGACTAATTGCGTCAGCACCCGTGGATTCTGCAATCTCAACCAATCGTTTTGCTATTAATGGACGAGCGATTGAAGTACCAAGAAGATACTCGCCCTCATAGATTGTATTAGCTCGAAACATCGGGAAAACGTATTCAGACACAAATTCCTCGCGCAAGTCCTCAATAAAAATTTCCTTCACACCAAGGGCTTCAGCTTTGACCCGAGCGGGCTCTACTTCCTCACCTTGTCCCAAGTCAGCTGTAAACGTTACCACCTCACAGTTATAGGTTTCCTGAAGCCAACGTACGATCACACTTGTATCTAGCCCTCCGGAGTAGGCCAAAACGATCTTGTTTATGTCCGCCATTGTAAGCAATCCTAAAAAGTACGAAAACAAGTAGCGGAGGATACCAGAGCGTACGTCACTTTCAGAGTGACTCAACGTAAAGACGTGAACGGAGTCTCAATTTGATCTACCCTATACTTTCTCTATTAAGGATTATTTTGTGGAACTCACAATCACACGGCCTGACGACTGGCACCTCCATTTGCGCGATGATCTAGATTTAAGCACCACCGTCCCAGATACGGCTCAATGCTTTCACCGAGCGATAGTCATGCCTAACTTAAAACCACCCATAGTTTCCGTGGCTGCAGCGCTGGCATATCGGCAAAGAATTATTGCGGCATTGCCCAATGGAATGTCATTCAATCCGTTAATGACCCTCTATCTAACGGACGATTTAAGCCCACAAATAATTCTTGAGGCCTGCCAGTCCAAGCATGTAAAAGCCGTAAAATTCTATCCTCAAGGGGCAACCACCAACTCGGATCAAGGAATTAACAAATTTGATAAAGTCATGCCGACTCTGGAAGCAATGGCAGAGCTAGGCTTTCCATTGCTAGTCCATGGTGAAGTTACCGATCAAGCAATCGATATTTTTGATCGAGAAGCAGTATTTTTAGAACGAGTATTAGGGCCCTTAATGCAACACTTGCCTGAACTCCGAGTCGTTCTAGAACACATTACCAGCAAGGACGCTGTTGAATTTGTTACCGGTCACCCAAACATGGGGGCGACTATTACCGCCCACCATTTGATGTACGAACGAAATGACATGCTTGCCGGAGGAATCAGACCACACCTATATTGCCTGCCCATTTTAAAACGTAGCATGCATCGTGACTCGCTGATCAAAGCAGCAACATCCGGGAGCCAACAATTTTTTTTAGGTACTGACTCAGCACCGCATACTATCGACGATAAAGAGTCTGATTGCGGCTGTGCAGGATGCTATTCTGCGCCCTATGCGCTACAGTTGTACGCTGAAATATTTGAAAAAAACTATGCAATTGATCAACTTGAAGGGTTCGCCAGTTTTCATGGTCCAGACTTTTATGGTTTGCCGCGAAATACGGACACAGTGACCCTTATCAAAACAACAACAGATGTTCCTCTCACCAAGCCTTTAGGTAGGAGCCTAGTGCGGCTGCTTCGAGGTGGGGAGACAATATCTTGG
>CAZFNA010000009.1:24985-29424 GCA_964520465.1 uncultured Pseudomonadales bacterium
AAATGATGGTGCCGGATGTGATATCAGATGAAGAGAATTCAGATCCAATTGCTAAGGTGAAGAAAAAAACTAGGCTAGGAGAGCGTTTCCGCGGTTTCTTGCCTGTGGTTGTGGATCTCGAGACGGGTGGCTTTAATTGCGAGACCGATGCTCTGCTCGAAGTATCGATGGTGATCTTGAACATGGATGATGATGGTACTTTATTTATTCAAGACCAAGTCCATGAACATATAGAACCCTTTGAGGGCTCCAATCTCGAGCCGGCAGCGCTGGAGTTTACCGGCATAGATCCATACCATCCGCTTCGCTTAGCCAAAACCGAGAAAGATGCATTAGCTGCGATGTTCAAGCCAGTCCGTGATGCTATCAAGCATCACGGATGTAATCGAGCCGTTCTCGTCGGACACAACGCGCACTTTGACCTTGGATTTTTGAATCAAGCTATTAAACGAGCCACGATAAAACGAAATCCCTTTCATCCGTTCTCCTGTTTTGACACTGCAACACTTGGAGGTCTTGCATACGGCCAAACAGTTCTAGCTCGCGCTTGCGGCGCGGCAGGACTAAATTTCAATCACGACGAAGCTCACTCTGCACGTTATGACGCTGAGCTGACAGCTCAACTATTCTGCGAAATCGTCAATCGGTGGCGCGATTTAGGCGGATGGAAGCCTCACGAAGACTCAGCTGGACAATAATTCCAAATCCAGAGAGCGGGCCGCAATAACAGCCTGAGTGCGAGAATGAACTTTTAATTTCCGCAAAATAGCTGTGACGTGGGCTTTAACGGTGGCTTCGCTAACATCAAGTTCATAGGCAATCTGCTTGTTTAACAGTCCCTGCATCAACATGACCAAAACCCGAAATTGCTGCGGCGTCAATGATGCAATACCTTCTGCTACCCGTGCTTCTTTATCAGCAATAATAGACTCACCAATATTGACGTCTTCAGGAATCCAGGCGCCACCCGCAAGCGCGGCTTGGATGGCTTCAACCATAGTGTCTAAAGAGACACTTTTAGGAATAAAACCAAGCGCTCCATATTCAATCGAACGACGAATAATTGAATGATCCTCAGAGCCAGAGACGACGACAACGGGAATTTCAGGACTCTGGCCCTTCAAATAAACCAGACTCGAGAAGCCGCTAGCGCCAGGCATCGTTAGATCTAGCAACACTAGGTCAGCATCATTGTGCGCGGCTGCTGCACTCTGAAGCTCCGCCATCGATGACACTTCGACAACATCAACTTGTTTGGCTACTTTTGAAACAGCCTGTTTCAATGCGGCCCGAAATAGTGGGTGATCATCTGCGATCACGATCTTGCAGTGATGCATAGCCTAAATCTCTGACTAAATAAGCTCAGACCATACCAAACTTTTTAATTTTTGAGAAAAAATACCGTAACTTTATAAGTTTGTCATAGGTCAAGCCTAAATAAATAGAATACGTAACGTCACTATTCAACTATGTTAGTCGGTTCATGCGATTTTCGATCAGTTCATCCACAACTGATGGATCGGCCAACGTTGAAATGTCACCCAAAGCTTCATAGTCATTGGCTGAAATCTTTCTCAAAATACGGCGCATTATCTTTCCTGATCGGGTCTTAGGAAGACTTGGTGCCCACTGAATAAAATCAGGTGATGCGATAGGACCAATCTCTGAGCGGACTTGATTTTTCAATATAGTACGCAGTTCTTCGGTTGCCTCAAAACCATCCTGAAGCGTCACATAAACATAGATCCCCTCGCCTTTTATGTTATGCGGAAAACCTACCACTGCTGCTTCGGCCACCGCTTTGTGCGCAACCATTGCTGATTCAATTTCCGCAGTACCCATTCGATGCCCGGAAACATTCAATACATCATCCACACGACCAGTGATCCAAAAGTAACCGTCCTGATCTCGACGCGCACCATCACCTGTAAAATAACGATTTGCAAATGTCGAAAAATAGGTCTGCTCAAAACGCTCATGATCGCCCCAGCAACTGCGCCCCTGTGATGGCCATGAATCCATAATCACTAAGTTGCCATCTGCCTCGCCCTCAAGCAAATTGCCCTCATTATCAACTAAGGCTGGCTGAACACCAAAAAACGGGCGGGCTGCCGAACCGGGTTTGGCGGCTGTAACACCCGGCAGAGGAACAATCATGATGCCACCTGTCTCAGTTTGCCACCAAGTATCAACAATAGGGCAACTAGCCTTACCAATCACACGGTGATACCACTCCCAAGCCTCTGGATTAATAGGCTCGCCAACTGATCCAAGAATACGAAGTGAAGACAAGTCTGCATCGCCCAAAACATACTCACCTTTCACCATCAATGAACGAATAGCTGTTGGAGCAGTGTAGAACTGACTAACTTTATGCTTTTCAATTACTCGACCGAAGCGAGACGCGTCAGGATAGGTTGGAACGCCCTCAAACATGAGCGTTGTCGCACCATTTGCCAGTGGCCCATAGACACTATAAGAGTGGCCGGTGATCCATCCCACATCTGCAGTACACCAATAAACCTCACCATCTTTATAATCGAACACATACTGATGTGTTAGCGACGTATACACTAAATAGCCACCCGTTGTGTGCTTCAGCCCCTTAGGCTTGCCAGTTGATCCTGACGTGTACAAAATGAACAGCGGATCCTCTGCGTTCATCGGCTCTGGCTCGCAACTATTTAACTGGCCTTCACAAACGTCGTGATACCAAATATCTTTGGTACCCATTTCAATGTCACCGCCAGTACATTTAACTACAATGACCATTTCCACACCTTCGCAGGATTCAAGTTTCATTGCTTTATCGACACTGGCCTTCAAAGCAACAACTTTACCGCCGCGGCGACCCTGGTCAGCCGTAATGATGTACTTAGATCCAGATTCTGCGACTCGAATAGCCAATGCATCTGGAGAAAATCCACCAAAGACAATTGAATGTACTGCTCCAATTCGGCTACAGGCAAGCATTGCGACAGCAGCTTCAGAAATCATCGGCATATAAAATGTAACCACGTCACCTTTTTCGACGCCCTGTTCACGCAGTCCATTAGCAAAACTGCAAACCCGCTGATACAAGTCAAGGTAGGTTATCTTCTCGTCTGAGTTCGGGTCATCACCCTCCCAGATAATTGCAGTCTGCTCAGCTCGATTTGTCAGATGACGGTCCAGGCAATTTACTGAAACGTTTAGCAATCCATCCTCGTACCATCGGATATCCACATTGCCGGGTGCAAAAGATGTGTTTTTTATCTTAGTCGGGAACTTGATCCAATCTAGACGCTTGGCCTGCTCAGCCCAGAATGCGTCAGGATCCTCTATGGAGTGACGATACATCCTCTCGTAATCATCTTGGCTTACCCAAGCATTGGCTGCGATGGTTGGATCGACCGGATAGACCTTAGAATCAGTCATTAAAGTTGCTCCTTGGTTAAGATTATTATTAGGAGTATCAGCTCTGTGTTGAAAAGACCCAATACGATGATCCCCTCACCTTTTTTGAAAGGATCAGTTTTGTCATAGAAATGACTTGATTTGCTCGATCATCACAGGGATGTCAGTATCCATCGAAAACAGTGCCATCAACTTGGCATCGCCATCCATTACATAAATACGAGACGAGTGATCAACCGTGTAAGTCTTAGGATCATCGCCAACTTTTTGCGCGTATACCTGATACCGACGCATAACCGCTTGTATGGACTCAACGTCACCCGATAGACCCGTAAAGGTTGAATGGAATACTGCAGCATACTCAGCAACAGCCTCTGCTGTATCCCTCTCTGGATCAATCGTAACAAAGAGACCAGAAACTTTCTTTGAATCACCACCGAGACCTTCAACCACCTGAGCCATTCTGGCAAGTTCAGTAGGACAGACATCCGGACAATACGTAAAACCAAAATAAATCAAAATCAAGTCAGTATCAAGAGTGCTTGTATCCAATGCCCCCCCGGCTGTTTGCAAGGTGAAATGCCCACCAATTCTAGCGCCAGGAATTCCTTGCTCATCAGTCATTAGATTCCTAACGAAGGGAAAGGCGACTAAACCAGCCATCAATGCTGCGACTAACAACGGGGCAATTCGAATCACAAGATCAACCTATGTATCTGCTATTTTTAACAACTGAGCGGGTGGCATTTGTCGAGCCTGCCGGGCAGACCAACGGCCAATTACTCCTATAATAGTACCTGTCATGATCGGCACAAATACCCAAATCTGCCATTTCGATGACCACTGAAGATTAAAAATCTCTGTGTACACGAGCCAACCCAAAAGCTCTGTGCCTATCGCTGCCAGGAGCCCACTCAGGAGCCCCAGGGTCAAAAACTCGGCCCATTGTGCTTGAGATAACAATTCGTCTGATCCTCCGAGACTTCGCAGGATTGCTGATTCTTTGCGACGCTCGGGAAGCGAAGTCTGAATACTCGCAGCCA
>CAZFNA010000009.1:29434-34494 GCA_964520465.1 uncultured Pseudomonadales bacterium
AATACACCACCGAATAAAACGAAGTATAAGACGACGCTTACCGCTTGAGATACACGATCCAAAATTCCACGTACTTGATTCAAAATCGCATCCATGGACAATAACGTAACCTGTCGAAACTCTGAACTGATTGCTGCCGTATCTATCGATGGTTCACGAAGCCGTATACTGGTCAACCTCGTGGATTCAAAAGATTCCAAGGTACCAGGTGAAAAAATCATGAAAAAATTCGGCAGCATTGAGTCCCATTGCACAGTTCGTGTTCCGATGACTTGAGCCTCAATGTTGTCTGGTCCGATGGTGTATTTGATCACATCGCCAAGTTCCAGGCTGAGCTTATCAAACAACCTCGATTCAACTGTTACAAAACCTGGACCATCAGCCTTGGTGAACGACCGACCCCGATCTATCCTATTGTCTCGACCCAATACGCCAGACTCTGTCAGACTGAGTTCACGACGCACAGAGCCGGGTGCTTCGGCGCCTTCCAGATGCTTATTGAGAGGCGCTCCATTTATTGTTTCGAGTCGGCCGCGCACTATTGGATAAAGGGGTGCGAGTTCGCCTCCCCGCGAGATAACTGACTGAATAAACTGGGTCTCTTCTTCATGTGTGATATTTAATGCAAATGTATTGGGTGCGTCTTCAGGAACTTGAGTTTCCCATGTCGATATTAAATCAAACCGGACCAGCGCTACCACGGTAATCGCCAGAGCCGTTAAAGCAAAAGACATTAACTGAACCCCTGACGCTTGAGGATCTCGAATCAATTGTTGAATACCAAACCGCCACGCAGGCCCCAAGCGTTCAAGTGGACCAAGACCGAGTATCACAATACGACCGATCAAACGTACCAATACTACTAATACGACGACAGTTGTTAGAACCCAGCCGGTCAATACGGCATCATTACTATATAAATAGCCAAGAGCACCAATTGCTAACAATGCAATGCCATATCGACCCATGTTGCCGATCCCAGAGACCTGGAAATCGCGTTTTAATACTCTAATCGGCGGCACCTTTCCTAGCAGGAGTAGAGCCGGAGCCGCAAAGCCGAATAACGTCACGAATCCAGTTATAATCCCTAGCACCGCCGGCTTGAGACTTGGATTAGGTAGACTAATCGTAAGCATCCCAGCTATGATATCTACCAGTATAATTTGAAGCGAATAGCCGATCAGAACCCCTAGAAAACTTGCGATGCCCCCAAGAACGATTAATTCCATTGTGAAAATCTTTATGGTTTCAAGAGCACTTAGTCCAAATGTGCGAAACAGCGCACTGTCTCCTATATGGTCACTGGCCCATCGATTAGCAGTCATCGCGATAGCTGCACCAGACAACAACACTGTCAACAATCCTGCTAGAGACAGGTAGGTAGTTGCCCGTGTTAATGCGTTCCCTATCTCAGGCCTCCCATCAACCACTCCTCGCAAACGTTGGCTAATATCCAGCCGGGGCTCCACCCAATTCCGAAACGTTGCCGAATTTTCCCCAGCAAACAAGGTGATATAATTGACCCGACTTCCAGGTTGTATCAACTGGGAAGTGTCGAGATCCATCCTGTTCATTAAGAGTCGCGGGGTTAAAGAAACAAAAGACCCGCCGCGGTCGGGCTCAAAAACCAGAATTTGCGTTACCACCAACTCAGTTTCGCCAACCGACACCCTGTCGCCGACATCAATATTTAGCCTAGACGCAAGTTGAGGATCAGCCCAAGCTGATCCTCGCTTAGGTATTCCAGACACCGGATATCCCACCCCAGCTCTAAGGTCAGCAACCTCAAGCCGGCCTTTCAAGGGATACCCATCGGTAACAATTTTTAGCCCAGTTAACTCAAACCGACCGCCATATCCAATCACTGAAGGAAATTCAATAGTTTCTGTTGCAGTCAGCCCTAATGAATTAGCTTGATCCAGCCACGAGGAATCAGGAGCCCTTGGGCCTCTTAATTTCAAATCGCCACCAAGCAATGTTGCAGCATCGGCGCGCATGGCACGATCAATTCGATCAGTCAGTACTTCAGTGGTAGTCATCGCTGCCACTGACACCGTAAGTGCTAAAGCTAAAAGACTCAATTGGCCACTCACAAATTCTCGCCAAAGCAGGCGTAATGCAATCATGTATTCATCTCTTTAAGTTGCCCGTCTTCCAACTGCAACGTACGTTTGCAGCGGGACGCAAGTCGTTCATCATGAGTCACCAGAATCAGAGTCGCCCCAGTTTCCGAGTTCAGTTTAAACAGCAGCTCGGATATTGATTCGCCAGTCCTTCTATCTAGATTTCCCGTCGGCTCATCAGCAAAAAGCAAAGCCGGTTCAGAAACAAACGCCCGAGCCACAGCAACACGCTGCTGTTCACCCCCTGAAAGCATCCTTGGCCGATGCTGAATTCGAGCTGCAAGACCAACGCGACCAAGCCATTCTTTAGCTTTAATTTTGGCGTCAGAAATAGATGTGCCCATGAGCTCCAAAGGCAACATTACATTCTCAAGTGCCGTTAATCCCTGAAGTAACTGAAAGCTTTGAAATACAAATCCGATACGTCCGCGACGAATTGACGCCCTGCCATCCTCACTCAGAACACTAAAAGGTTCATCATTGAAGCGAATCTCGCCCGAATCAGGAACGTCTAAACCAGCCAATAGCGCCAGCAAAGTACTTTTTCCCGCGCCAGAAGGTCCAACAATCGCTACACTATCACCCGGGTTAATCTCGAGTTCGACAGACTCCAACACAGACAATCGGAGACCACCTTGATCCTCGAACCCATGTGACACATTATTGACGTGAAGGACAGATTGTGCGGCCATTACAGATTTTTTTCCTTTGGTTGAGTTTCATCACGCCTGCAGTTGCTTCCCCAACATTACTCGTTGTAGGGGATAGCCTCAGTGCCGGATACGGCTTGGATCGAGGGCAAGGTTGGGTTGACATAATAGCATCTCGACCTCAGGAAATATTGGGGACAGATCTTAATATTTTAAATGCCTCAATCTCCGGCGAAACAACAACAGGCGGACTCTCTCGCTTACCAGGATTACTCCGGCGCCACCAGCCAACTGCCGTCCTTATAGCTCTAGGCGCCAATGATGGGCTCAGAGGCCTTCCACTAGAGACAATGAGCAATAATCTCAAATCAATGTTTCAGCTAGTTCAAAAGTCTGGCGCACAGGTACTTTACGCTGGGGTCGACCTGCCACGAAACTATGGTGGTCCATTCACTCGAGCATTCAGACAAACGCAAGATAAGCTAGCAAAAGATACCCAGGTCGCATATCTTCCTTTCTTCCTGGAGCCAGTAGCTTTAAAGCGATCATTATTTCAGGAAGATGGACTGCACCCGACAGCTGATGCTCAACTTATCATCGCTCAATTCGTTGGACACTTTCTTCAGGAATCACTGGAATCGAAGTAACCAAGGCGTCTCAAATCATCAACCAGCCGAATCAGATATCGATCTGTCATAGCGGACACGTGGTCCGTCACTCGCAGCAGCCGGTTATATTTTGAATCACTTGGTCGCGGTCTAAATTTTCCTAGCCTAGCTACTGCATCCCGAGCCTTTGGGGTGATGTACCTGCCATCACCCCCAGCCATCGCGAGCGCTTCAGAGCCTTCTATCAAGTGCGCCAACACGCCCCAAAGCAATAGATTATAGCGGCCTTCATCAGATGGCTTACCCAAGTCAACATATATACGTTCCTTAGCTAACGCTTTTGCACGCTGAATTACTTCGCCCGCAGATGGACTACTCGAGTCCAGCAAATCTTCGTCAAACGTCCCACTCAAAATACGATCATAATGTAATTGAAAGCGGGACACGGCCTCACTTACTAGGGCATCAATTGCCGCCGATCGAAGCAGCTCAAGCTTAGCTTCTGGATCGTCAAGTAACTGCTCATGCAGGTTACGCCTAGCACCGCGGTCCACGAGCTCTTTCATTAAAATTGACACCTCATCGTAGTCAAGGTGACCTAGTTCCACTGCATCCTCTAGATCAATCAACGCATAACAGATGTCATCCGCTGCCTCCACTGCGTAAACCAGCGGATGTCTAGCCCAAACATCTGGCCCCATTTCAATCAAGCCAAGATGTGACGCCAAATCACGCATAAACGGAAGTTCTGCGTGATTGATGCCATGCTTACCTTTGACTCGAGCGAGAGTGGAATTAGCCGCGAAGGGATATTTAATAAATGTTCCCAACGTCGCAGCTGTCAACCTCATGCCGCCATCAAACCAATGCCGCTCCAAGCAGGTGATTACCCTAAATCCCTGAGCATTACCCTCAAAACCAATGAGATCAGATCGTTCAGATGGAGATAAATCGGATAGATACTCAATATCTCGTTCAAAAAAATTACGAATTGCACGCTCTCCTGCATGGCCAAAGGGAGGGTTTCCAATGTCATGCGCAAGGCATGATGCTTGAACGAGAGTACCCAGCTCAGAGGCTAAATGAGTATCCGGCAATAGTCCTTCAGATTGCATCCAATTTCCGAGCCGCGCACCAAGCGAACGTCCTACTGACGAAACCTCAAGAGAATGCGACAAACGAGTATGCACATGATCATTGTCACTAAGCGGATGTACTTGGGTTTTGACAGCAAGACGACGAAAAGCACCTGAAAAAATTAGCCGATCATGGTCGCGCTGCCATTGATTCCTCTCATCACCTGCTTCCCTAACGGTCCACTCGCCTCGATGGTCCACCCGGGCGGTAGAAAGCAGTTCATCCCATCGCATCATAATCCTCGAATCTCAGCATGCGAAACCTCATCATAATTTGTCAGCTTCCGCTTCGGATACAAGTCAAACCGAACAGTCTTAGCCTTTACCTGGGAGTTTGGGGCGCAACGACCTAAGTACTCGGCTTTTAACGGTCGTTTAACAACGATCCGTGCCGCATTAGAATCCATTGCAGCCTCGAAAATTAGGTTTGAATCAATGACTGTTTGCTCGAGTGTCTGCAAAACCTGCATTGAGAGAGCGGGCGAGGCCTTGCGCTCTTTTGGAAACATTGGGTCAAGATAAATCACACCATGCGATACACTC
>CAZFNA010000009.1:34504-35679 GCA_964520465.1 uncultured Pseudomonadales bacterium
CACTCGCGACTACCTCAGCAGCGTCCTGATAAATCAAACGCACCCGATCAATCCAGTCGAACCCGGCTGCCTCAGCTCGGCGCAGCGCATCTTGCAATAAGGCCGCCACCAAAGGATGTCTTTCAAAGGCCAATACCTGACATCCCAAGTTGGCAAGTACACTCATGTCGCCACCGAGACCGGCGGTAGCATCTATAATGGCTGGGCGCATTCCTTTATGGCAGCCTACTGCTCGCGTTAATGCTTCGCCGGCAACCGATTTAATGCGGCGTGCTTGCGAGCCTTTAACGAAATCTACATGTACGCTCGACCGTATATCAATATCAGCTGATTTAAGATGCAATCCCTGCTGATCCCACCAAAGAAAATGCCCATGATCAGGCGACTCGAGCTGCCAGACAATCGATAGCCATGGTATAGCAACGAGAGCATCCTCTCGGCTAACCACCTGCTGCAAAGGATCTACTCCGATCCAATCCAGCTTTTCATTAACCTTCCCTAACAAAACGCCATGCATTATCAAATAAGCCCATCCATGGAGTGATCCGACCAATCCCTTCTGGACAAAAAGACAATTGAGATCGTAGTACGACTCGCTCAGGATGGGGCATCATAATTGTGACACGACCATCTTCGGAACACAGGCCAGCCAAGCCTCCCGCTGATCCATTGGGATTGCCTGGATACGTATGCTCGAAATCTCCTTGATCATCAGTATATTTTAGGCTTGTTAAGCCAGCTTCACTAAGCTTCTTAACCTCAGATTCAGTATGGGTAAAGCGCCCTTCTCCATGCGCAACGGCGATTGGAAAGCGGGTACCTTCCAGATTTTTTAACAGGCACGATCGACTATTTGGCAGAGAAGTCAAAGTTAGGCGCCCTTCAAATTGCTGAGAATTGTTGCGAGCCATCGGGCGGAAATGGGCTGCGCCAGGGATCAAAGGCGCAAGTTCCGTAATCATCTGACATCCGTTACATACCCCTAGCACGAGAGTATTCTGGCGATGGAAAAAATTTTTGAACATAAGTGCGAGTTTGTCATTAAATAAAATCGAGCGTGCCCAGCCAGAGCCAGCACCCAGCACATCGCCGAAACTGAAGCCGCCACAGGCAGCAAGCACCTCAAATGACCGTAAATCCTGACGGCCAGCAATTAAATCTGACATATGAACGTC
>CAZFNA010000009.1:35689-36657 GCA_964520465.1 uncultured Pseudomonadales bacterium
ACAATAGTCAAAGGCATAGGCCATTTCGACGTGCCCGTTAACCCCTTGTTCGCGAAGAATAGCAACTCGAGGTCGGGTATCCACGTGACGACGGATTTTAGGAACCTGAGCCATATCGGGAATCGTCACGCCGGCTAGTCCCCTATTTAATCGAGTAATTCTCTCTGGCTCTTGATCAACGCAATCTGGATTATCTCTCAACCGAGCCATAGCGAAACTTACTGCACTCCATGATTGCTCTAAGGCAACTCGGGTGTCGGTCAGCAAAGACTCACTCCCCTGGAGAATCTTAAGTTCAGAAGAATCGTTGGGCCTCCCTAAGATATGGGCTGTCAGATGCTTGGCCCGGAAGCGCAACAAAACCGTATCAACATCTCTTAAATTAACCTCAATCACGCATCCGATTTCTTCGTTGAACCAGAAGCTAACCGGGTCTACATCTTGAGGTGTTTGCGCCTGGAGCCCCATGCGCGAGGCAATCAACATTTCGGAAACTGTTGTCACAAGACCTCCGTCAGACCGATCATGATAAGCAAGGAGACGTCCTTCTGCTAACAATGCCTGAATCAGATCGAAACAATTTTTGAGACTTTTTGAATCAATGTCGGGAGTAACATCGCCGTATTGGGATGTCACTTCACATGCAATCGACCCAGCCATACGCTGGCAGCCTAAATCGATTGCGATTAGCATTGATTTTTGCCCGCTTAAAAGAGGAGTCTTAGTTTTCTCGACTTCCATTACCGGAGCAAATCCTGAACAAATTAAAGAAATTGGACTAATGACCTCATGCGTCCCCAAGTCATCAGACCATCTGGTCTTCATAGACATCGAGTCTTTGCCGACTGGAATGCACAAACCCAACTCAGGACAAAAGGCACCACCAACCGCTTCTACTGCCTGATATAAGCTTGCGTCTTCACCTTTGGTTTCAGCCGAACACATCCAGTTGGCCGACAACTTAATCT
>CAZFNA010000010.1:0-9420 GCA_964520465.1 uncultured Pseudomonadales bacterium
ACTTGCGATGAACTAACAAAGCCGTCCGCAAATACTTGGGCAACTCGAGCGCTGTCCCATATCTTAGCTGCAGATGCTGAGCGTCTCATTGATTCGATCACATGTCGTTGTTGGTGCTGCATATCAATCTCAGTTTGTCCTTGTGGTACACTTATCGACGCCAGCTTTCGATTCTTTAATCCAAATGAGATCCAATGAATCAAAGGCGGCTATCCTTAACGGCAATCTCATGCCGTGTGAGCAATCAAAGTCGATGCGTCAATCATCAATAAAAGCGGAACGTACCTCTACTGCGTAATAATATTCCCACTATTTTCAACAACTTGACACATCAAATGAGGCGCTCATTCACTTTTTAAATCTGCTCCTCTACAAATTAATCCACTCTTGGCTCAAGGTTTAAGCAACCATCGTGCCTATTAGGAAAATGAGTCACACGGTTTGACTCAGGCGCACAACTAGCGATAGGATTTGAAGCTAGTCTTGAACGGGGCCTTAAGTGCCGGGACGCCCAAAGTCCGAAGGGACAGGGCCGTTTTTAACGAGCTTCAGAAATTATGTGATCGGCCGATGGCTTAACCTAACGATCCGCGACAAACTCAATAGATTTGAAAGAAATGACTTCTCAATGCTCTCTTTTACAAGGCCGGATTATTAAAACCCCTGGTCTAGGTCTGGGCCCAGCATTACAGCGACTCCTTAGGAATCCTGTATGCCGATAGAGCTGTGGGTCTTGTATGGAACCTGGATCGTCGGATACGCCATTGTGTCTGCGCTGCTCTTAACCGAATTCAAAACGCTTTACGAAAAACCAATATTGACCTTCGCAGGGTTTATCGAAGAAGCTGCCCGCCTCCAACGCGAGGCGTTAGCAAATATTCAGACTGCATCCAATCTGTCCGCACTCGACCAATCACAAGAGACATACGTTTCCGAACACGGGCTATTGCCAAAGCTCGCTGACAAAATCAGTTTATTAGCGGGTGAAGACCACCCAGAAGCAGGGGTATCCCTAAAAAAAATCATTCGCTCGATCAACCGCTCACTGAGAGAAAAAAGAGAGTCGTTGATCCCATTAAGCGATCATCAGGTGATTGATCGACTGCTGAACTCACCGCATCGAGATCTCGTCGCCAATATCCCACACCTGAAGCACATTGAAGGCAACAAGCCAATTGCTGAGCTGCAAGACGGTCTGTACCACAAGGTCATCTTTGAAAAAATGCTTGTCGAAAATCCAGATCAATCTGAACCCGAAAACCCTAATTAGTCCCGGGGACAGATTCGACCACCCTTCACTGCAACGTGACTCATTGTCTAGGATCCTACCCCTACTCGATTCTGCCGCGCCGGTCTCGTCACGCATTGAATCCCAAAGATCGAGCCAGCTCCGCATCCATTGCCCTAGGCTACTGATCGCAGGGGATACTGATCGCAGGGGATAATGCACTTAAAATTTCCGCGGGGTTAATTAGGTTCGGCTGTGACATGTGCCGGCTAAACCAAGCACCTTCTTTGCTACTTTTCGACGCGCATGTAAGGCGGCCTGGGTCCATTGGGGCCCTTTCGTGCCCTCGCCGCCATTGGGCTCACATTGATCGGCTTGACACCTTCGCAGGCCATCCGCGCGGGCCCAGTCGAACCATTAATGAGATTAACCGCGTACTTGTACTCATGGCCGCGAGCATTGGTATTCTTGCGACAAACCCAGAGGCCTGGGATCAAACTGTAATCACTGACTCTGTTGTGGTGACTCGGCCCACCTCCATCTGACAGAGAATAGAGCAACATGCCACCGACAACGACCGAAGATGCTGTAAGACTACTTATGATCCATGTCGCAGCGTGTGAAACTACCAAAATATAAATTCTCTCCGTCAACTAGATGGGGCCAGATCACCTCGGCTATACTTATCGGTCAAGCCCACGGAGACTTAATATCATTGAATGATATCCGGCGCACCCGAAAAACGTGAAATGATTGGCATCATATTAAAAAAAAATGTGTTTCTTCCGATACACTGGTGGAAAATAAAGGAAGCTCATGGAAAAAACATTCTGGACCTCACTTGATGTGCCATCATCCGTCAGACTAAATCATCTCCTCTCCCGGGTAACAGAGCCCGAAAAGGATATCATTGATTTTAGCGTCTCGGAGCCACTGCACAAGCCGCCTCTTTTCGTTGTTGAAGAGTACAAAAAGTATGCTCCAACCATAGGCAAGGCCCTTTCTGGCGCCGGCGGCTTTTCTGGTATGCGAGAGTTGAGGGGGGCAGTGTACGACTACGCCAAGCAACGTCATGCCCTCAAGTCGAAAGAATTCAACGAAAACAATATAGTGATAACCAATGGCGGAGCAGAAGCCATCTTCTCGACGATCCAGATTCTCGCGGATGGCGCACGGGAAGGAAATATCATCATACCAAATCCTGCTGACGCAATTTATGAGACCGCGGCACGAATTGCCGGCCTGGAGCTTGTCTACTGCTCCACCATGTCATCACAGCAGCCGACCTATAAAGATGTATCGGAAGAGCAGTGGGAGAAGACAAAAATTGTCGTCGTAAACTCACCGGCTGACCCATACGGCGGCGAGCTTCCCGTTCTGACATGGGAGTTCTTACTCAAACAATCAGAGGAGTACGGTTTCTTTATCCTATCCGATGAACGTCTCAACTCTATTTACCGTGGTAAGCCGCCCGTTGGGCTGCTCGAGATGGCGGATTCGAATGACAACCAGGGCTTTGACAGGTGCGTGGTCATCAACGACCTCACGTATCGGTCAAATCTTGCCGGCATGCCGTCAGGCTGGATCCTAGGGGATAAGGAATTCATCAAAAAAGCCAATATTTATCGCGCCTACCACGGCCTGTACATTCCAGTTCCAAATCAGAAGGCAGCGAAACTCGCCTGGATGGATGAAGAACACGTGACTGAGAACAATAAACGCTATGCGGGTAAGTTCAAGGACGCGCCCAAACGTTGCAGTACGACTCTTCCTGCGAGTGACCCGCTCTGCGGTCATTTTTTATGGATCCGCGTGCCCGGGGATGACATGGCCTTCGCAGTAACAGCTTACGGACGGACTGGGGTCAAGGTGATGCCTGGGCAACTGCTCGCGAAAAAAGTTGGCAACGTAAACCCAGCGGTCGGTATGATTCGGATTGCGATGATTCACAATCCTGGGGTTTGCGCAGCTGGATTGCTAGAGCTTTGCAAGATGGTTAACCCCAAACACCGAAGCCAAGTTTCAGGGCCGTCGTGATCACTAGCATAAAAAACGAAGCCCGCCGCCAGTGAGCAGTCTACCGCCCAGACCAAGTCGAGGGCCAGCGAGACATGATCCATTTCATCGCCCCTGAGCCAGCTTACACGCGCCTTACAAATCCCACCTGCATCAAGGGAAGCTTCAAAAACCAGACCTGATCAAAAAAACATGAAGAAAATGAATCTACTGCGATCTTTGGAGACGACCTGATCCCATCACCAGTGCTGGTATCGGACCAGCAATAATCGTCAAATAAGATGATCCCACCTGGCTTTAGTAATTCAAATCCTAGAACTGCGTCAGCCAAGACATCTTTCGGCCGGTGCGATCCATCAACGTACACGAAATCGAAGAGCTTCGAGCCGCCTTTGGCAAGAATCTCTACCATTTTCGTGAGCGATGGGCCTTTAAGTTTGGTGAGATCAATCTCCCTCGAGACGCGGTCGCCCGCTACCGAGACGTTGTGGTCAAAACGCTCCTCTACAGCCTCCATGTCTACCTGTGAGTTGGCGTGCTCTTCACCACCTTCCCAAGTATCAATGCAAACTAAGGACTCTACGGCAGTGTTTTCGATCATCCAACACGTCGACATCCCCTCATAACTCCCAATCTCCAAGTAAGTTCTTGCAGCCTTGATTGGCTCTAAGTCAGCCCAGTCTTTTTCAGTGCCATTCGAGACAAACCAGTCTTGAGAGAACCTGTAGCCGTTTTCGCTTGTCATTTCCTGTAACCTCCCCGTGCCGACATGAAACTTATACTTTAAACTTATTGGTCATTTAATCGAGCGCTCAATAGTAATTTGTTGGCACTTGAATTGCATCAGTATAGTCAAAGTTAGCGGACGGATCACAAATGGCCAACTTAGATTCACATAAACGAGTTCTTGTTACCGGAGGGGCTGGATTTCTAGGGTCTCACCTGTGCGAGCGCTTATTAAGTAAAAACATGGACGTGGTATGCGTCGATAATTTTTATTCCAGCACAAAAAGAAACGTCAAACACCTCATGAATAACCCAAATTTCGAATTAATTCGTCATGATGTCTGCTTCCCCCTCTACGTTGAAGTTGATGAGATCTATAACCTTGCCTGTCCAGCATCGCCGATCCATTACCAAAACGACCCAGTACAAACCACCAAGACTAGCGTCCATGGGGCGATCAATATGCTAGGCCTTGCGAAGCGTACAAAGGCAAAAATTCTGCAGGCCTCGACCAGCGAAGTGTATGGGGACCCTGCCATCTCGCCACAAACAGAAGACTATTGGGGCAACGTGAATCCCGTGGGCATCAGGTCGTGTTACGACGAAGGAAAAAGATGCGCAGAGACTCTCTTTTTTGACTACCATCGCCAGCACAATCTCTTAGTGAAAGTTGCCCGCATATTCAACACCTACGGGCCTCACATGCACCCCAACGACGGTCGGGTCGTCTCTAACTTTATCGTACAAGCACTTCGCGGAGACCCGATTACAATTTATGGGGATGGAACACAAACCCGGTCATTTTGCTTCGTTGACGACTTAATAGAAGGATTCATTAGGCTAATGGGCTCACCCGATCACTTGGTTGGGCCAATCAATCTGGGAAACCCGCACGAGGTCACTGTTCAAGCATTAGCAGAATTAATACTCAAAATGACCGGATCAAAAAGCCCAATCAGAAATCATGAGCTGCCAAAAGACGATCCGTTACAGCGAAAGCCAGACATTTCCAAAGCCAAGATTGCTCTGAACTGGGAACCCAGAGTCGCATTGGAAGAGGGACTTGAGAGGACCATTCACTACTTCAAATCACTGACTAATTGAGCTCCCCATGACAGAGTCTGAAAATTTAAAGCGAAAAATTCGGGAAATACGAAAGCTGGAAAAGCTGGAAAAGCTGGACGATGCGGCGAAGCTAGCGAGCGAGCTTGCTCTAAGCTTTCCTCAAGCGGCTGACATACAGTTTATGGCTGGAAGACTCCTGTTTGATATGGGCGACTATGTAACCGCAGCATTTCATCTCGAACTTTCTAGTGGTCACTTATCGATAAATTCTACGGGACATGTCGACTTTGAAGAGCTGACTTCAATCATGGCGTTACTGGCCCGCTGCGGAAACGCTACCGCATCGCGATCTGTCTGGGTAAGAAATATTTCTAAAATCAATTACCAAAAATTAACGTTAGACGACGTTAAAAAAATTAGCGACGTTCTTATCGTGCTTGAACTCCTCGATGAAACGCTCCAGCTCCTAAACCAATGCTTTAAGAATTTCGACAATGACGATGAATTCATTGAGTTCTTGTTAATCATGGCCAAGACTTTTCACGCCAATGACGACACCCAGTCGGAATTCGAGACTTTTGAAATAGCGCTTGAAACAAGCCCCCTTAATGAACGACTCCATAATAAAGTAGCGAATTTTTTAAGTAGGCTTCGAGCCTACGATCTCGCGGCTGACCACATTAAGTTTATCCAAAAGATCAATCCAGATTATAAGTACAAGTCAATCGCACAAGACTTTTTTGCGGTGTCTAAATCTGGGTCTTTTGAGGAGCAGGAAAGAATTAGCAAATATTGGCTTGCAAACCCCGACGAGGAGCAAGACAGCAAGGCACCCTTCGCAACTTTATTGTTAACGGATGACCCCCAGTTTCTTTACAAAGACTGCTTGGGGTTTGCCGACTGGACGCAGCTAGTCAAAGGGAAGGAGCGGCGGTCGCGCAGCTCAAGCCGGCCAAGGCTACCTAGTGATCGCAAAATTAGAATTGGTTATGTGTCACCCGATTTTCGTAACCATGCCGTCTGCCACCTCGTCAGCGACCTAATAGGTAGTCATGACCGGACTACCTTTGAGGTATACGGTTACGGAATCTCCTACTACGACAATTCCGAATACCGAGAGAAAATCATAAAAAACTTTGACCAGTTTCATAGCCTACATAACCATACAACACACGAGGTCGTTAAATGTATTGAAGCAGACAACCTCGACATCTGCATTGATCTGTGCGGCTACACGACTGGCATGCTCGGGACCTTATTTAACCGGATAAGCGGCCCTCTTTTAGTCAATTACCTTGGGTTTCCAGGGACCGTCGGCCACCCGCAATATGACTACATTCTTGGCGACCCCATAGTCACCCCACAAACAACCGATCAATATTTTTCAGAGGCAGTCATACGACTAGACTGCTGCTACCAGCCAAATTCACCGTCAAGACGCGTGGACAAAGTCTCATTTGAAGAGACCCAACTGCCTAAAGACACGTTCGTGTTCTGTAACTTCAATACTCGCCAGAAGTTGAATCGTGAAACCTTAAAAGCATGGGAGAAAATCTTAAGCAAGTGTTCTGATTCGGTTCTCTGGCTGCTCGATCCTGGCGACGCGATGAGGCAAGAGCTACTGAACGAGCTAAAGGCCATCAAAAGCAGAGTGTTTTTTGCCCCCATGGCAGAGATTTCAAAGCATCTCGGCCGGGTAAAGCACGCCAACCTCTTTCTGGACAGTTTTCCCTACGGAGCGCATACAACAGCCAGTGATGCCATCTTTAATGGTATTCCGGTGCTGGCTAGAACTGGACGCTCATTTCAGTCAAGAGTTGCCTGGTCGATTATTCACCACGCTGGCCTTGAAGACTACAGAGCAGATTCGTGGGAAGAGTTTGGTACAAAAGCACAGGATTTTTACACCAGCTATACAAAACAACGTGGCGCTGAACTGAAGACTTTTTTAACCGACTTCGACCGGCCCAGGCATCCGTACAACATAAGTTGGACCACCCAAGAAATTGAAAAAGCTTATAAAAACATGCTTTCCGATTAATTAAGTGGGGGCGTATAACCCCGCCCCCAAGGCAAACTAATGTTGTTTTTTACTGCAAGAGTGAAAGAACGTACTGGGTGTTCGCGTTAGCTTGGGCAAGCATGGCCGCCCCAGCCTGCTGGAGCACGGTTCCCTTCGCAACCTCAGCACTCTCTGCCGCGTAATCCGCGTCCATGATGCGAGAATGGGCTGCCTCCGTGTTGGCTGAGACGTTTGAGAGGTTGTTAACTGTATACTCAAGACGATTAATGATCGCACCTAAACTCCCCCTCGCCGCTACTGCAGAGTTAATTGCTGTATCGATGTTCGCAACTGAGCTACCAGAGTCCACTGCCCCGCTTAAAAATGCAGGAATATCCATGTCGGCAGTAGTTCCATCGAATCGAACTGCGGGGTCTATGCCCAGACCTGAAACGGCCTTGTTGTTGAACTTTGTGTTGGCAGCAATAGCATCGATCTCAGAAGACAGGTTCGTAATTTCGCTATTAATATTGGTGATATCAGTCGCATTATAAGTACCGGCACTGGCCTTCTGCACTGATAACTCCCGCATCCGCTGTAACATATTCTGCACTTCAATCATCGCACCTTCAGCAACTTGCGCCATCGAGATGCCGTCTTGTGCGTTACGCATCGCCATTTTTGTACCGCGAATCTGGGCCATTAAACGCCCTGCGATCGCCGTACCCGCCGCGTCATCAGACGCAGAATTAATTCTTTTGCCAGAAGCGAGACGCTCCATAGCGGTTTCCATGCCGTCTCTAGTTGTACGCAAATGATGCGCCGCCATCGACGATGGGATATTCGTACCTATAACAATAGCCATAGCATTACTCCAATTTTTTTGCCTCTCAAACGGTCTGGTTTGACCGCCTGTGAAGTAAAAATCGGAACTATCTCGCCAATCTTTAATGTTTTGCCGGAAATAATTTGGTATTTACTGGCAATAACGACAATATTCGCCGGCAACAGTGCAGTAAATTGCCGAAATTCTCCGGCGTATTTTCGGCACTACTGCAACAATATCAGGATAAACCGCATACTTGCGTTCGCCTGCGCAAGCACCGCCGCACCGGCTTGCTGCATTACTTGCGCCTTGGCAAGGGCGGCACTCTCTGCCGCGTAGTCCGTGTCCATTATTCTTGAGTAGGCCGCTGCAGTATTCGCCTGGATTGACGACAAGTTATTTACCGTCGACTCCAATCGATTCATAAACGCACCGAGACTTCCCCGGGCTGAAGCGGCCGAATTAATGGCAGTATCAATATGTGCAACCGTGCTGCCGGAGGCGACAGCACCGCTTAAAAAGGCGGGAAGTGCCATAGCTGCTGTCGCACCATCCTGTCGAATCGCTGGATTTAGCGCCATCCCCGATACCGCGGTACCATTAAATTTCGTGTTGGCAGCAATAGCATCGATCTCAGCCGCAAGCTGGGTGATCTCGCTATTCATGTTGGTAATATCAGTCGCTGAATATGTTCCTGTGCTTAGTGACTGCACTTTTAACTCTCGGACTCGCTGAAGCATCGACTCAACCTCAACTAGAGCGCTGTCTGCGACCTGTGTCGCAGCAATTGCATGATTCGCATTCTGCTTCGCCATCGCTGCGCCTCTAACGCTAGACATCAGATTCGCCGCCAGGCTTATTGATCCGGGGTCATCGGCGGCGCTGTTGATTCGTTTACCTGAAGCAAGACGCGTCATCGCTCTCGTGAAGTCATTGCGAGATTGACTCAGGTAATGTGCTGCAAGCTGAGCTGCTATGTTTGTTCCAATTACTAATGACACTACTCTTGACCCCTAAAACCAATCTCATCTGATCCAGATGCGACCGGACATGTGGAGGCAACCCCATGTCCGGTCTCTGATTTAAGCGCTATGGCTACCGCCCAAACCAGTGATCTGAAACTGACTTATTGGAGAAGTGTGAGCACGTACTGAGTGCTTGCATTTGCTTGTGCGAGTACCGCCGCGCCGGCCTGCTGCAGTACCTGTCCCTTTGCAACCTCAGCGCTCTCTGCCGCGTAGTCCGTGTCCATTATTTTTGAGTAGGCCGCTGCAGTATTCGCTTGGATTGATGACAGGTTATTCACCGCCGACTCCAATCGATTCATAAACGCACCGAGGCTTCCCCGGGCAGCTGCCGCTGAATTAATCGCAGTATCAATATTTGCAACCGTGCTACCCGAGGCAACAGCGCCGCTTAAAAAGGCAGGAAGCGCCAAATCTGCGGTTGTACCGTCTTGGCGAATCGCTGGATCCAGGTCCATCCCTGACACTGCGGTACCGTTAAATTTCGTGTTGGCAGCAATAGCGTCAATCTCAGCCGCAAGCTGGGTGATCT
>CAZFNA010000010.1:9520-36253 GCA_964520465.1 uncultured Pseudomonadales bacterium
TCACCGCCGACTCCAATCGATTCATAAACGCACCGAGGCTTCCCCGGGCAGCTGCCGCTGAATTAATCGCAGTATCAATATTTGCAACCGTGCTACCCGAGGCAACAGCGCCGCTTAAAAAGGCAGGAAGCGCCAAATCTGCGGTTGTACCGTCTTGGCGAATCGCTGGATCCAGGTCCATCCCTGACACTGCGGTACCATTAAATTTCGTGTTGGCAGCAATGGCGTCAATCTCAGACGCAAGCTGGGTGATCTCGCTATTCATGTTGGTAATATCAGTCGCTGAATACGTCCCGGTGCTTAATGACTGCACTTTCAACTCTCGGACTCGCTGAAGCATCGACTCAACCTCAACTAGAGCGCTGTCTGCGACCTGTGTCGCAGCAATTGCATGATTCGCATTCTGCTTCGCCATCGCCGCGCCTTTAATGCCCGCCAATAAATTGGCTGCGACGCCGAGGGAGCCAGCATCATCAGCGGCACTATTCATTCGCTTACCTGAGGCAAGACGTGTCATCGCCGTCGTCAAATCATTGCGCGATTGACTCAGGCTGTGCGCAGCTAGCAGTGCTGGCACGTTTGTTCCAATTACCACAGACATCGTGATCTCCTAGGATATCCAAAATGGAGCAAGCACAATTACTTGGCCATCGGCATAGGGGATCGGCAGGAAAGCGGCAAACTTTAGCCGCTTTGAGGAAAAAGATTGCCGGAAGTGGCAATTTATTGCCGTAAAAAGATTCTAATAGTCTAAGAAGCGGCAAGGTATTGCCGCTATTTTGGTGAGATTGATATTAAGCGACACCAGTTTTAATGGAGATCAAAGCAATCTTTTTATAAAGATTAGGAGACGGTTTAGTAACTGATCTAGCCGCATACAACTGAGACTAAATATAATAAAAAAAGTAAAAAACTAAATACGTGAATTAAGCCCACATCCGAAAGGCATAGGTAGCTCTAGTTTTTGGGCCAAAAAAAACTCGGTTATTGCCGAGCTTTTGATCGCCAAAGTAGTTCAAATCAGCGCCGTTTAAGCAGACTTGTCAAAAATTGAGCCTACTGCCGCTTTAATTGATCGAGAGATATTCAGGGAGTGCTCAGCTGGGACTTGCATGATCTCGTCGCCGGATTCGCTGTCGAAAATTTTAATCACAGGTAAATCTGCGGACTCGTCAATAGTGATCGACAGGCGAACATTGCTGAGCGCTTTCAAGACTGCTGACTCGCTGGATGCCTGGTTAATAGCTGACGATCTTAGACTGTCGACTGATGCTTCAGACGACTCATTCTTCTTGGTCGCAACATCAAGTTTAATATTTTCGCGAACGCCGACGTTTACGATTCTATCGGCGCCAACTCCTGCAACATCTTCTACCATCAGACAATCCTCCTATTAGAACTACTGTAATTGAGGGTATCGGACGCTTACCATAGAACTTTAATCTGAGTTTTGCATGGCCTCTAGATTATTTTTCAAGAATTCGCTGGTTGAATTCATAGAATCAACGATTTGCTGCATCGATGCGAACTGCTGGAGATATCTCTGTTCAATCCGCTCCATGCGAGCATCTAAAGCAATTAGTTTGGTTTCATGCTGGGACAGTCCGGCCTGTGCGTTAGTCATTGCGTTCGCGATAGAACCGTTGGCCTTCACTAAAGTTTGAATAGTTGCACTCATGTCACCAGCAAGACCGCGATTTGCGTCACCTATATCTGTCTGGTCCTCGGTATCTGCGGTGATCGCGGTAATGACATCACTCAATGAAGACGCTAGAGCAGTGTCCAACAAGTCTTCCTTCAGTGAAAGGGTCCCATCCCGCTGCATACTCACGCCAAGATCTGCCCAGTAGTTAATATTCCCGGAGGGAGTTGAGCTGACGGTCGTGAACTGTCGACGAAATGCCGTCTCTATAGATCTGAACACAGAATCACTCGCCATGGATCCAACCAATGGATCATCGGCACTGGTACCTGAAGAACTGAGCGATTTAAAAATTGCCTTAGCATCATTGTAGGATGTAATTAGGTTTTTTATCTCAGTTTTGATCTGAGAAGTATCATTAGATACGGTAATTTTCTGATTCGAGAAGGTCGCCTTCAAATCGATCGTTAACCCGGCAACAGCACTACTGATTGTGTTCGAGCTGCTGAGTATGTCAATGCCATTAACCTGCAGCGCAGCATCCGCCGCGGTGGTCTGCTTGGTCGAACCTGCTAAAACAGAACTCGAGATAGTAAACGCATTACTCGCTCCAGTTTCGCTGCTGACGCTCAAGACGTAGCGATTACTCGCTTGGCCTGTATCAATGACGTTGGCTGTTAATCCGAGATTACTATCGTTAATCGTCTCGGCAATATTTGTAACGGTTGGAGAAGGAATGCTGAGATTAGTTGTAACTCCCCCCTTTACCACCGACACGGTCAATGTGTTTCCACTATTCAACGAGCCTGTAGTGGAAGCAAAGCCAGTGAAGCTAAAAGAATCACGTTCGGCCAGGGCTGTCGCTGTCACAGAGTAAACTCCGGCCTGTGCTGCTGAGGTAGCCGAACCTGATACGGAGGTAGAGCTTGAAGACGAGGTAGTAAAACTTTTTAAATCTGATACGTCGTTTAATTTGCGAAACTGAGTCCGCACAGATTCTAACGTTGACTTAACGATGCCGAATGCTGACAAGCGCGCGTCGGATTTTTCCTTTAACCTATCAAGAGAGGACTGCTGTGGAGCGCGCTCGGCTGCTACTAGGGCACTCACTACTTTTTGAGTATCAATGCCAGAGCCAACGCCCAATGCACCTAGATAATCAACGTCCGCCATCTCGGCCTCACTCAAATTATTTGTTCAATGGTACCTATCGGACGCTATTCCAATAACCTTAGCACTTGTTGCGTAGTAGAATTCGCCTGGGCCAAGATTGCGATCGACGCTTGTTGCAGTACCTGTGATTTCGCAAGAGCGGTGGATTCCGCAGCATAGTCAGCGTCCATAATCCGCGATAGTGAGGCGGATGTATTCTCAGAGACCGTCATCAAATTCTGAATTGTCGATTCTAAGCGGTTAGCGACAGCACCCAGCGAGCCTCGTGCTGATGCAACAGTCTGTAACGATGCGTCGACAACAGTCATGGCAAGCAAGGCTTTCTCACGAGTCGATATATCAATCTGAGAAACGTATCTGACAGTTTGAGTAGGCGATGTCTCACCCCCAGTATCAGAATGCGTCGTTTGATCGTTACCCTCCGCGTCCTTCAGCTTCACCTGCGAGAAGTCTAAATCTCCCCCAACTGCAGTTTCAGTCAGAACTAGGGCGCTAGTTGCGTTAGAAACGCCTGAGTTCAGTAAGAAGTCAAGAGAGTCAGATCCCGTTGTGTAGACAACTGAAAGGTTTAGACCATAAGCGGCGTGATCAGCGGCCAGTACGCCACCAGCTCCTGGTGTGCCCGTCCCGGCCGTATTTAATTGGTGCGCTATCGACGCGTTGATATTTGTCACAATATCTGAATAAGTTGCTGGTGTTACCACCTGCCCTGTTACTGCAGTAGTACCGTCGTGTGTTCCGTTTGTAAACACAGTAATGGCAGCGCCACCGTTTATCCCCAGCGTGAATGACTTGTCGGTCCAATCGGCCAGTGTTATACCAATATCTTGGAATTCCAGCTTGGCTCGACTGCCCACCAACATAGAGTTCGATGTATCGTCTGAGGTCATAAGGAATGATGACGGCGCGTCAGCAGTTAGTGATCCACCAATGACTACCTTTCCTGCGCCGGAAGAGCCGGTCAAAACTAGTTCATCCTGCCCACCAAGATCGAGATTAATAGCGGCCCCAGGGGTTGTCGCGTACTCATCTATGATTATGTCGTAACCATTGGCCTGGAAAAGTTGCACATAAGTGGCCCCAGCCGCGTCGGTTTTAACAGTCGCAGTAATATTATGATTGGGATAAGCAGTATTAATCTGAGACGCCAGCGCGTGCGTTTTACTGCCCGCGCCTGAGGTCACCCGAATGCTTTGTTCGAAATCAGGATTACTACTATTTGAAATCTTAAAACTAAACTCACCAGTGTTGGCGACATCCTCAACGTACACGTTCATTGTTGTGGTCGCCCGGCTATTGACCGCCGCACCTGATTGATTGAGCTTGTCGGCAATCGCACGAGCTGTATCGCCTTTATTAATTGTAAATGTTCGTGGTGTCTCGGTGCCAACGGCCACAGTAATTTGCTGAGCCTTGACGCCATTATCGAGTGCAACACCCTCGGACGCTATATTCGTCTTGGTTGCACCCTTAATCGTACCGACGTTTTCAATCAAATTTTGAGTATAAGCACCAACTGTTTCCGGCCGCATGTTAGCGACTGTAATCTGAACTTCTTCGTGGTTGGACTGACCAATTTGAAAGTCCTTAGACAAAAAAGTACCGTTTAAGAGAATCTCGCCGTTAAATCTGGTTGAATTAGCTATCCGAGCGAGTTCTTCCTGCAATTGTGCAACCTCTTGATGCAAATTCACCCTGTCTAAATTCGATGGAGCACCGCCGCCAGATTGGATTGCCAACTCTCTGATCCGTTGTAATATTTCTCCATACTCTTGGAGAGCACCCTCAGCAGTGTTTACGAGTGATATAGCATCATTTGCATTTCGTACAGCCTGATTCAAGCCAGAAACCTGTGCTTCCATCCTGGCGCTAATAGCAAGCCCCGCAGCATCGTCCGTAGCAGAGTTAATCCGCTTGCCAGATGCCAACCGTTCCATTGCGGTTGCCATCTCGCTATTTGCATCTAAGCCTGCACGCTGAGCGTTCATCGCCGAAATGTTTGTATTAACTGTCAATGGCATGAGATTTCTCTCCTTACATTAGCCCCATCAATTTGTTTGGAGGCCATTAATTTCATAGTCCAGTTTCCATAAGCATTACTCGTGCCAACTACTCTAGGAATCCCTGAAACAAAGCTATAGCGCGGTTTTCCACACTTTGTACACCGCCCCTTAAGAGCCGCCTGCAGTGTCTTGCCGGTGGCTGTCAATTTTCCGGCAACTGATGCTGCCGGCCATACTTTTGCCGCTTTTGTCATCGTATTACCTCAAATAGTTAAAAATGGATAAGTTAGAGATCTTCGCAAAACTTGACTGCGCAGCCTCCAGCGCCATCATCTTGGCCTGTAACTTAGTAATTGCTGCTGCGTAGTCGAGATCTTCTTCACTCGACAGGCTCGCTTTCAGCGTTGCCTTCAGTTCTCCATTGAGATCGAGCTCAGAATCGATTGAGCTGCGCTCGACGCCAATATCAGCCAACCCCAGGGTCGCCTGATCAATCATTTGATCAATGTCGTTCAACTTACTTTGGACGTCGTCCTGCGAACCTACCCGCATGGCGCTGACCACGGAGTGTAACGTCTCAAAAAATTCCATTTTCTCAGGGCGCCCAATCTCAGGCGCCTGCGTTGGATCTACAGGTATAGCGAGCCCACTGGTCCCGCCAATAATCTTGGTGGATGACCTCGTAATATCTCTCGCAGATCCATCGGTTGTCGTAATTTTTAGACTAGTGCCATCGAGAGCGACCGTTAAATTATCTAATTCAGACAAATCAATCTTGTTTTGAATCGAATTAAAGAATTGCTGCGCAACGCTGAATCCGTTGTCACCTGCGTGAGCAGTGTACTGAAACTCGTGCCCGTCTATGGTCATTGAGAATCGATCACCTACCGTGATATTTGAGCCCATCGACAGGTCATAAATGCCAGGAACAACATTGATCCGATCCCCCGTAAAAATAGACTGGAAAACATCAGGGCCAGAGCGACCAATGGTGGTCGTTCTTGTATCGGTCAGATTGATACTTGTTTCAACTTGATCGCCCCGATACCGAACGATGCCGGACTCATCCTCTTGGTAGGGCTGGGTTTTGACACGAGTCCCGGCAAAGGTATAGTTCCCATTAACATCAGCTCCATTTGCGAGCGACTGAATTTCTTTTACTAGCTCTTCAATTTCCAGGGCGATAACTGCTCGATCGCTCGTGGAGTACGTGGCATTCGCACCCTGAATTGTCAGCGTTTTGATTTGTGTGAGTATGTCTGAAGTCCCTTGCAGGTAGCTTTCTTCAATCCTCAGTCGATCACCGACTAGATTCAAGCTCTGCTCGTATGAATCTAACTTGCCAATATTAGACTTCAACCTCGAAATATTGAGAGCCTTATCGACTCCATCAGAAGCCCTTATAATCTCTTTCCCAGTTGCCACTTTTTCTTGCATCGTGGCTAGGTCCGACTGATTTCGAGACATCAGACTGACAGCCTTAGAGAAAAATAAACTTGTAGAAATCGTCATAGTTTAAACCTCATCGAATCTGCAAAATGTCATCAAAGATGCGCGTGGCAATCTGTATGACTTGTGCTGATGCTTGGTAAGCTTGCTGAAAACGAATCAAGTCGGCCGCTTCTCGGTCCAGACTTACGCCAGAAACACGATCTCTCGCCTCAATGGCTTGTTCCTCCAATACGCCCAGGGCCTCATAAGATATTTCAGCCTGAGTTGCCTCATTACCTACATCTCCCACCAGGTCAAGGTAGGCCTGTGTTAGACTTTGCCCACTGACAACACCAGCCGACTCCAGCTCTAAGATGCGCATTAAATTTGAATTATTTCCATGTGCATCAAATTCCTGCCCAGGGCCTGTATTATTGCCATCCAAGGTAAGGAGATCACCCTCAGTCGCAGCACTTTCTAAGGCAATTTCTATGCCTTGGTACTCAATCAGTTTCTCACCAGCATATGTTCTGTCTGCGACCACTGTTGAGGTGGCACGGTCTGTTATCTGGTAGCGAGTATCAGAAACGAATTCAATATCGAATACCCGATTCCGCAGACCGGATACAAATGTTTTACCGTTCGAGACTTGAGTTGTTGATACCTGGCTGTCTCCTGAACCCCGAATAAATACAGCCAAGTCTTCGTCTATCTCGCCTCGGATCTGGACCACGGTATCAAGGCCTACAGAATTCAAATCAACCGCGCTCCCAGAGCTCAATATTTTTAATGCCAAATCAGCGTTTGATTGTGATTCCTGAACGATACGATAAGAACCTGTAAAGGTTCCGTTAGATACCCCCAATAGATTTGAGGCAACAGGGCCCACAGAAGACCCAATCTTAATGTTTGCACCGTTTGTGTTTGAAAGCCGGATCTCGCCATTTCTTCCGACCGCGGCGCCCACGCCCGTTAGGGCTGTCTGAGAATTTACTGACTGGACCACGTCGTTGATATCGGAAAAAATCGTCGTGGTGCCAGTACCCAAGGACGTGATATCAACGTTATTGATGTTAAGACCGGAACCAGTGAGTGAAACGCTTGAGGTAGGAATCAAGATCTCGTTTGAAACTGACACGTTTACGTTCGCAGCGCCCGCGGCATCGACCCAGGATTTGATATCTACAGCTGATAATCTCCCATAGTTTTCAATTCCTGATGCACCGACCGTTAGTTCACCTAGGTTAGTGCCGTTGATGGCCAGCTTATTCGCTTCAACCACCACCGTTCCATCGCCGGAGAAAAGAGGAATATCTCCACCAATGAGTTCTGATCGGTACAAACTCGATGTCTCTACCAAACCCTGCCTAATCAATTGATCACTATCAAACTCAGCGACGTGCTGAAACTGAGCCGCACCCGATTCAGTGACCGCCTCAATACTCACTCTAGAAATTACCGGGTAGGGTGAGGTTGTCAGATCCCTACCATTGGATATAGCAAGATTAGTGGCCAAAAAGTTAAGTACTGAGACATCTACACCAGAAACTGCATTGGAAAAGTTTACTCTAAGGGAGTCAAAGTTAGGGCTTGAGGGTCCTTGTGGATACACTATGTCTGCAAGTCTTTCGGAAGCTAATCCCGTTCCACGATAAATAGCATTGCCTACGATTGAAATCGCGCCGCTAGATGTATTGATCGCTGCATCTCTTGTAAGCGACACACGGCTATCTGGGTTGAACAATCCCACTGAAAAATCAAGATAACCCCCGCTAAAATCAGTCGTTGAGGGAGCTGTGACAACGTCCCCAACAAAAGGACTCAGCTGTGTCACCAAATTCGTCTGTCCAAATGCTCCGTAACCAACTTCAAAATGCTTGTAACTGTTACTCGCGGAGCCGCTCTTGTTTAAGTAGGCATCCGAATAGGTTGCGTTAGGATCAAAGAAATCGGATTGGCTCACCACGTTAGTCAGGCCAGCAGTATCTGCTTCACCAATTAAGTGGCGTCCATCCTTAGTCAATACATCTATTGAAATTGATGAGGAATTACTCGGGTTAACTTGGACTCGAATATCTGACTGGCCCGCTTGTATGACGCCAACAGGTTCAGTCGCCGGAGATCCCAAGGTTACAGGGCCAGCCCCTAAGTACAATGAAGACGTCGGCTGTTTCTTGAAGCTTACGGTTGATTCCAACGCGCCGATATTATTTACACCCGGGGTCACCCGAAGAAGTGATGAGGCGGCAATTTTGATGCCATCATCAATAGCTAACCGCATTCCTCGCGCTGCATCATCAAAAATATTAACGATGAATCGGTCACCATCCAAGGGCTCCCCAGCTATCCGAAACTCGACACCCGGAATACCAAGCGCCACGTCCGAATTCAGTGCTTGGCCCAATCCCGGTATCCAAGAAGAATTTGCCTTTTCGTAGGTAAATGCATAAGAGCCGTTGACGACTGAGTTCAAGTCTTGGATCACTGGGTTGACGTCAAAATCTCCCCGCGAGGCCCCTTTATCGATTTCTATTCCTGGCTCAAGTTCGAAGAGGATTGTGCCCTCATCACCCCTCAGATCGAGGCCGGTTGTTTGAACAGTGTTCACTTCACTAACTAGGACCGTAACCACTTCGTTTAGGCGCTGGCCTAAATTAGACATTGTATTGTCGATAAAGGTGGTATACCCGGCGACGCTTCCAGAAAGTACTCCAGAAAGCGCTACATTTTCTGCGCCTCCCTTAATTTCAAAAGATACACCGTCAGCCTTTACATTATTCTGGATCAGGGCTAACTCGTATCCCTGAACACCGTCAACTAGCAACCCTTTGTTTAAGGACTGGGTTAATGAAATACTGACCAGCCCCTGATTATCAACTTGAGTCTTAATTCCAACAAATTTACTTAAATCCCTCAGGAGTTGGTCTCTCTGATCCAGTAGTTGGGGAGGCTGATCTACTTCTAACTTTTTCTTTAACAAATTAGTATTGACGGACGCTATCTGCTTCGACAGCCCGTTCAAAGCTCTGATATCAGCTTCAAGGGCAGACATCGCCTGATCGCCTAGTGAATCGATTTGTTCCGATAATCCATTGAATCGAGACACAAGCTCGTCTGCGTCACGCAGCATCGCATTTCGAAGCGCCAGCGACGCCGCATCAGTCGAGAGGGCCTTCGCGGAGCCAAAGAACTTTGTTAATGCCGACGTCGCCCCAATTTTCTCGTCTCCGATTAAATCTAAAAGGCGCTTGGCAAATTCTACAGTAGCTCCTTGAGACTCAAGGTCAGAAGTGGCCTGTTGCAATGATGCCTCGAGGAACTCGTCATACTGTCTTGACACCTTGTCAAAATATGCACCGTTTCCGATTGTACTTTTCCCGGCAGCAGTAGGAGTGTTTTGGCGAATATCAGTCACCTGTCGGCTATAGCCCTCAGTTCCCATATTCGCAATATTGTTTGAGACAGTAGCCAACGCTCTTTTATAGACATTGACTCCACTTGCCCCAATTGCGACTAGATCAACCATCAATCACCGCCCTTCAAGAACTTGAATTCTCGGTTCAGCAAAAAATTTTTAACCGACCCTTCAGGAATCGAAAAACCTTCCGATTCTTTGATTACGGGTAAGTACGTCGCCTCTTTGTTTTCTAGAGAAAATTTTTCAGGACTACTTTCGCCGAGCTCCAACGACGTGTGGGATTGAGTGATAAACTTTTCTATCATCTGGCTTAAGCCTGTCGACCGCCGTTCTGCCAAGGCAAGAACTACCTGCTGATCAAACATTTGCTCAAATGTTTTAGTAGCTTTCGATTCGAAAAGACCGCCTTTTGGAACTGCGTCTCTCATAGATTTCAACATCATCTGCAGGAACATAGACTCGAACTGCTGCGCCGCTTTTTTTGCAGCTTCTGGATCACCGCCATCCTTCGCAGCACTGGCCTTCAAGGCACCTAGCCCAGCAAAATCGAAAGCAGTTTTTGGTCCTTCGATGGAATCCATCAGATCACCACTAACTCTGCCCGCAAACTTCCCGAAGATTTCAACGCCTCAAGAATCGCGATTAAAGATGATGGGGTTGCTCCCGTCTCGTTTACTGCATCGACAATTTGTCTCAAGTCAACGCCAGGTTGGAACAAAAACATCTTATTGGTGGGCTCTTCCACAGCAATGTCAGCATTTTGAAATTCAACAGTTTCACCCTGGTCAGCGAACGGATTCGCCTGGCTGACCTCATTGGTTGCGTCAACCGTCACGGTTATTGGGCCGTGAGTCACTGCCGCAGCAGTGACTCTCACGTTGCGGCTAATTACCACTGTGCCAGTTCGACTATTTACGACAATTTTTGCTGAAGGCTCGCCCGGGATGACATCTAAATTCTCGATGAGAGAGACAAAAGAAACCCTTGAGTTAGCATCCTCTGGGGCAAGAATAGCGATCGACACACCGTCAATGGCGGAGGCAGTACCCGCGCCAAAAACAGTATTGACCTTATCAACGATCTCTTTTGCAGTTGTAAAGTCGCCTGTGTTTACATTTAAGACGATATGTTTTGACCTGCCAAATGGGCTCTCGATCATCCGCTCAACTGTCGCGCCGCTCGGAACACGTCCAGATGTAGGTACACCAATTGTAATCTCATCACCGGCCGCATTGACCTCTAACCCAGTCGATGTCAGAGCTCCCTGTGCTATCGCGTAAACCTCGCCATCAATACCACGCAGCCTCGTGAGTATCAGCATGCCGCCCCTTAACGAATCAGCTGCGCCGATCGTAGAAACATTGATGTCAATTGTTTGACCTGGTTTTGCAAAAGGTGGAAGGCTTGCTGTGACCATAACCGCCGCAACATTATCTGCAGCTATGCTCTGCGCCTGGATTCCGGCAACGTCGAAGTCAGAAATAACGCCGTCAACATTGACGCCCAGCCTTCCGAGGATTGAGCGCAAAGATTGGCCTGTAAAGGGAACGGAACTACCATCCCCTGTTCCATTCAGTCCAACAACCAAGCCATATCCGATGAGCTGATTCGAGCGCACACCGGCTACATTCGTAAGATCTTTGATTCGATCGCCAAACACATTAGGGGCAACTATCACTAGAAAGATCAAGATAAAACGACGCATCAAATAACTCCGCATCAGAACGGCCAAAGGCTTAACAAAAAGCCACTTCCCCAGGGAACCCGCTGCGCGTTAGCGGCTGCGCCGACGCCCTTATAAGTAATTTGTGCAGCAGCCAATCGCTTAGATTGAACGGTATTATCCGGCTGAACATCTTGAGGCCGAATAATGCCCTTAACCTGAACAACTTCTGTGCCACTCGTAAAATGAACTATTTTTTCGCCGCGTATCAGGAGATTTCCATTTGGGTAGACCTCTGCGACCTGTGCAGTCATTGTTCCTTTAAACGTTGCGCTCTGATCGAGTGATCCTGAACCCTCAGCTGATATTTCATTTTCCTCTTGGAAATCTGATGAAAACAGACCGCCTGCACTACCCAACCTCGCTAACTGGAGTGGAGATAGAACGTCCGTTTTTGATTTCCGAGAAGTTTCACTAGACGAATTCGAGTCAGCATCTAGCGACTCATCCAACACAACCGTGATGATATCGCCAACTTGAAATGCTTTTTTCTCTCCAAACCAGCTATCTGAGTGGGCTTGGTTATATACAGATCCAGTTGGAAGCACACTTCCAACTGTTGCAACCGGGATCACTGGAGCATATTCCGGGGAAGGCCCAGCAACCTGCTGCGCTGCACACCCCGTTAATATAACCAGAAAAAAACTTATCATTAAAATATGCATTTACTTTCCTACAGATTCTGGTTAAGGAAGCGAAGCATCGAATCGACAGCCGAAATTGCCTTTGAGTTAATTTCATAAGCTCTCTGCGTTTCGATCATATTAACCATCTCCTCCACCACGTTCACGTTCGCCGCCTCGAGCGCGCCCTGAGCGACTCGGCCAGCGCCATCAGCATCTGGCTGGCCCACAAGAGGCGCCCCGGAGGCGGCAGTCTCTCGATAAAGATTCTTGCCCATAGGCTCCAAACCGGCATAATTAACAAATCGTGCCAGTTGCAACTGTCCCAAAACTTGCTCGTCCGCATTGCCATACGGTTGAATTGAAACTGTCCCGTCTTCACCAATACTGATGCTTTCGGCATTTTGAGGAATTACTATCGCCGGTTGCAGTTGCATTCCGTTTGCGGTGACCATCTCCCGATCAACCGAGAGCTTAAACGAGCCATCACGCGTGTAGGCAAAAGTCCCATCTGGTTGAAGTACCTGAAACATTCCCTCACCCTGAATCGCAAGATCAAGCGCGTTTTTCGTTTGAATCATCGACCCCTGCTGATGCATTTTTTCGGAAGCGACGATTCGCACTCCTGTACCCATCATCAAACCAGTAGGCGCCGCGTTATCGCCGCCTGTCGAGCCACCTGGCTGTCTTATATTCTGATACAGCAAATCCTCAAAAACTGCCCGATCTCGCTTAAAACCAACAGTATTTACGTTCGCTAAGTTGTTAGAAATAACTGTCATCCGCATTTGCTGCGCATCAAGCCCAGTTTTAGATACCCAAAGTGACGCTTCCATTTCTAGACTCCTATGACAATCGCATCATTGCCGAAGCTGATGCATCGTTGTCTTTCATTTCTTTAATAACTTTTGTCTGCATCTCAAACGAGCGAACGTGATCTATAAATTTTACTAGGGAATGAACAACATTTACGTTTGAGCCCTCTAAGGCTCCAGATGTAAGTGAAGCAACACCGCTTCCTGGAGTAAAATCCAGTCCATCCTCAGTATTTGTAATTGGCTTAAATAGGCCATCTTCTCGACGACCAATTTCGACTCCGGTCGCATCTTTTATGCCGATTCGACCCACTGGTTGGGCACCTGCAGCTAAATTTCCGCGGTCCGTAGCATTTATTGTTCCGTCGGGATCAATTTCGAATCCAAACGCCCCTTGTGGTAATTGGATTTGAGCGCCGGTGTCATCCAAAACTGAAAATCCTTCACCAGTTTTAAGGAAGCCACCTTCATCCGTCCGTAAATCGCCACGACGTGTCCACGCCAGTTCATTATTTTCGGATAAAACGGGCAGGAGTGTCTCGTCATTCATAGCAACATCTAGGTTACGTCCTGTCACTTGCAGCGGTCCAACCGCTAAGTCAATTTTTGGGGAGGTACTTGCCCTGGGTAAAAACCTTGACTCAAATCCATCGCCCTCAACTCGGACACTTCGATTAGCAACCTGAAAGGCCTTTTTAAAACCGGGCGTTGATACATTAGCAAGCTCATGAGTGAGAGTTTGACGATCTAGCCGATACTCCGTCATCGCTTGGGTTGCTGTATAAACTAACCGATCCATTTTAAGAGTCCCTTAACTATTTCTTAATTTCGAATGTTAATAATGGTCGACGTCAGCGTTGAAGATGTTTCAATCGCTTTAGCATTCGCCTGAAAATTCCGTTGGGCTGTTATCAAATCAACCAACTCAGACGTCAAGTCAACATTCGCTCTTTCCCTTGCTCCAGCACGAATTGTGCCAAATCCAGCACCACCTGGCTCACCAAGCGTTGGAGTACCGGATTCATTGGACTCCAAGAAGGTTGAGTCACCTAACTGTCTCAATCCATTAGGTGTCGAAAAAGTGGCAAGGACGATTTTTCCTTTTAAATCCTGCGTACCATTTGAGTATGACGCTGTCACAAGACCGTCGTCTGCAATATCAACTGCGACAAGAGAGCCATTTGGCTGTCCGTTTTGAGATTGAGTGTTAACCGAAAAATCACCAGTAAATTGGGTTGACCCCTGATAATCTATCGAGACTGCATCTGCACCAACAACAACATCTTGAAGGTTGATACCATTCAACGGTGACACGAGTCGGCCAGCAGTATCGAAGGTCAACTCTCCTTTGTCTAAGAATAGTGGACGCCACGCTGCTTCTTCGTCCAAGCCAGCGCCGTCAGCGGGTATTTCCGGATTATCGGTATTGGGATCCGTGTCGTACTCTAGGAAGATCCGATCCTGTTGATCTCCTTCGGCAGCCTGATCAAGCTGCACGTATACTGTCTGATTTTGATCAGTTATTTCTGCGATTGGTCGACGGTAAGTTCCAGTCGACCCAACAGACGAGCTCAAGTCTTCCAAGCCAAATTTAGGCGATCCTGTAACTTGCACAAAAGAATCGTCGCCAGTTGTGCCTGAAGTTACTGTAAAAACGCCAAGCGTCTCGTCGTACTCAATCTTGACGCCTGAAATAGATTGGCCATCTGAATTCTCCATAGCATTAATGCGAAGTTCGAGGGCATTAATGAAAGAGTTTAAATTATAATCGCCGACTGACAGCGCAATAGTCTCGGTCACATTATCAATAGTGATTGTAAATTGATTAGATAACTCGTCGACACTAAAAGTCTCATCAGGATCAAATTGTATGGGCGTTCCAAACACTTTTGCTGCTGTCGAAGAAACGCCACGTACGGACTCGTCGCCTGCCTCGCGACCTACAGAAAGAGGTCTTTGAACAGACGTAGCCGTCGTATCAAACCCAAGTAAACTTGCAGCATTTGTGGAGATAGTACTCAGAGCAATCGACGAATCGTCACCGGTTGCTCCAGACGAAATTGTGAAATGACCATCCGTCGAACCAGCTGCTGTATTTGGAACAAATTCAACGGTAACTCCTGAACGCTGTTGAACTTCAGGCAAAATTGGATCACCTTGAGGGATAACCTCCGCACCCGGAGCGCCAGTGGCGACATCCGCCGAGAGAACTTTTCCAGAGGTTCCGAGACCAAACAAGCTGTTCAAGTTAGTTCCAGTATTTTTCAGACTGATCGTGTCGGTTAAATCTGCAGTCTTAAACGTGAACTGCTTAAGAGAATAGTTGTATTTGACATCAATTCTTGCTTTTGCGCTGAAACGAAGGTCGCTCTGAATCTCTTCAGCTAGCTGCTCTGGCGTGTAGGTTCCTGAGGGAATATCAATGGCATGATCGATTCCGTTAAAAGTCGTAGTAAACTGACGAAAGGTAGCGGTTGAAGCCAGATCAAACTTTCTGCCATCACCTAGCTGTCGATTGATCGCTGAAGTCATAACTTCAGCAACCTCCTGACCACTCAAATTTTTGGTACTTTTGTTAAGATCTGATAAATCGATTGGGATCGGATTTGCGATGGGGTTCGTCAGGTCTTCATCGACCAACATGCTAAAAGCATTTGAAAAATCTAAAGCTTTCGTGCCTGCAGTCGCTACTCCGACTCCAGTTAGAGCAGCCGCGGCCGTCCCACCAAGTGCAGAAATGGAGAAGTCTGTTCCGTCTGATGACCCAATTTGGACTGTTGTTCCGCTTACGGCTGCTGTCAAGTGCTCTGTATTCGAATTTGAAGCCAGAGCATCATCGATAGAGGCTGCTAACTGAGCCAGAGTTGGGGCCACAGTGTATGTGCCTGTATTTACAGTGTTTGTAACGCCGTTAATGAGCACACTCACCGTAATGTTTTCACCAACATCGATTTGGGTAACATCTGCCGCGTTAAATGTAAAAGTCGCCGGGGTAGCATTGAACTGCACGCCATCAGCACCTTTCTGGTACGGCTGATTTGCCGCCACAGAACCAACGGCCGTTGCGGGCGTAGATTGCAAAATAGGACCCAAGTCATCTAGATTATATTTCTTAAAGAAGGTTTTCGTTGTAAAACCACTAACTTCTTGTTCGTTTTCGGTTTTTATCACACCGTATTTGTTTACAAATAGTTTATTACCAGCCGAGTCTGTAGCTTGAGATAGAGTTGGCTCGAGCTCTGTATCGTTAAGTAGTATGTGCGTTTGCCATTTACTTTCAGGACTTTCAGCACTAGCTACTTGAGTGCGACGATAATAAAAAGTAAGAAGAAAATCCTCACCGTTGGCGTCGAAAATAGTGATCGCCGCGGATTTTGAGTATGTAGTTGGATCGTTAGGATTGAACGCTACTATCGTTTGAACGCCTGTTTCAGGATTAGTTTGATAAACTGGATTAGAATTTCCAGGAAAGTTAATCTCTAAATCGATGGCTTCAGTTGCTAGCGCCTCACCAACAGTGTTTGGACTAATCTGCAAAGGAACGAGATTAGCCTCAAAATCTGCCTTTCCCAAAGAGTCAACAGACGCGACCTGCAATGACTGCCCTGCTGAGTTCACAACAGTATTTTGCTCGTCCAATAAGAATGAGCCATTTCGTGTGAACTGAGATTGTCCATCACCCGACCTTAATGGAAAGAATCCTTCTCCGGTCACCGCCAAATCAAGCGAATTACCAGACAGCTCAATGTTTCCCTGTGAGAACTCTTGAGTCACTTGCTTCAAAGCAGTTCCCTGGCCTACTACGGTTGATGCTTTTTGCAATGGTGATGTAGCAAAAATATCACCGAAATCAGAACGAGATCGCTTGAATCCAGTGGTACCCGCGTTAGCGATGTTATTAGAGGTGACCGCCAATTGGGTCGTCGCTGCGTTTAAGCCTGTAAGGGAGGTAAAGAAAGACATTCGCTATTCTCCAATTGAATATTTACTAATAATATCTGCAAGATCAACCACCTGTGGGTTCTCACTAGAATCGCCCTCACCTTCAGCTATATCTGCAGTGGCAAAGTTATTTTTCGGGTCGCTGATACGTGCCACCTGACTCAGCGGTAAGGAAGCTCCGCCAGCCAGGTTGACAGCGAGGTCACCTGATTGACCGTTCCATGAAACGGATTCAACTTTAGATTCGGTAAAAGGTTGTACAGGACTTTCAGCGCCATCGATGGTTGCCTTTGCCCTTATCACATAGCTTCCTGAAGGCACCGGGTCATAGTCAGTATCCCTGCCGTCCCAAGCAAATTTTGCAACGCCAGAACCCTGGGGGCCCGACGAGATCGAACGGATCAAAGCCCCACTGTCGGCAGCGTATATTTTCAACTCAACATTCTCCGCCCCATATGGGAGATCAATTTCAATTGATGATGAGGTTGCCCCGTCAGTATCAATCCGACCGGTTTGACCGAAAATTGATTTGCCGACTAGATTTGAACCCGTCATTAAGCGATCAGCCTTGATCACCCCTGCCACATCGTCGAGCGACGTTGACATGTTGGTTATTCCTTCAAGTTGAGAAAACTGAGCAAGCTGAGCTACAAAGGCCTCGTTTTTCATAGGGTCTAGTGGATTTTGATTCTGTAGCTGAGTGGTGAGCAATTGCAAAAACGCGTTGCGATCCAACGTATCATCCCCGGACTGAACCAACTGGTCCTCGTCATATTCTCGCTTGGTCAAAATGCCAGTCGATGCGAGTGAAATATCAGTATCCATAATTAAGCCTTAATTATTTCTAGTGTGCGCATCATCAACTGTTTAGCAGTTGTAACGACTTCAACATTGTTTTGAAAAGAACGAGACGCGGCTACCATTTCCACCATCTCTGTTACCTCATTAACATTGGACAGATATACGAAACCATCCTCGTCTGCCTCTGGATTGCCCGGATCATGGACCTGCCGAACAGGTTCTGTGCTGTCAATAATCTCTTTAACTTTCACGCCCCCTAACTTGGAAAATCCAGCGTTCAAATCCGCCTGATCAACCAAGGCCCGAAAAATTGGACGCTTTGCCCTGAAGGCTTCATCTTCAGTCGGAGCTACAGAGCCTGCGTTTGCCAGGTTTGATGCGGTTGTGTTCATCCGAATGGTTTGGGCGTTGAGAGCCGTGCCAGCAATTCCGAATATATTTTTCAACATAAAAAGATCCTCTCTTTATTCGCCTCTTAAAGACTTCCGAATGCTTGAAATCCTTGACTCCAAAAACTGAAGAGTCGCTTGGTATTGGACAGCCGCCTCACCATAGGCGGCCTGCTCAACGTTAATTTCAACGGTGTTACCATCAACTGAAGAACTGTATGGAGTTCTGAAAACTAGGCCATTCGCCCCCTCGGGCTCACCTGTCTCAAAATGTCGAAAATTGGTAGACGCCATTGGGCTGGGATTTAACCCAGATAATATTTTCTGGAAATCAAGATCTTTAGCCCTAAAATGCGGAGTGTCAGCATTGGCAATGTTTGCTGAAATAAGCTCCATTCTCTCGTTTCGGAGAGACACAGCCTTTTCATGTATCCCGAATGGGTTTTCCAGCAGTTTCATACAAAACCTCTAAAGTTTTTTTCTCACATACCGATAATTATCGATAATTGATTTACGGTTTAGCGCAAGCAAGCTGTGTGCCAACTAGAGAAAATGAACGGCGTCGCACCAAACGCTCAATTTTAGCGGCAAAAAAGTACCATTTTTCGGCAATAAATCGCCTCCCTAGGCCTTGCTTTCGCCGGATTGCGTCGCATACTGCAGTCATGAGAACTTGTATTTTAGTAATGGCGTTAGCTTTCTCCGGGTTCGCCCAGAGCGCTGCATTTCAAGGTGGTCATGATGCTTTGATCGAGCTGGCGCAGGATTGGGTGGCCACTGAAACCGACACGGTTATTACAAGAATTGAGATCAAGCCTCCAGATCTAAGGGTGCCCATAAAACCTTGTCAGTTAGAGCCAGGTATTCGGTTTCCGTTCAGCGGCAACAAGAGAACCATCGAAGTGCTGTGTAAGCAACCAAGCTGGAAACGGTATCTTAGAGTCAACATCAATGACTCGATACAACGCTGGGCATTTTCTAGCGATCTGCGGGCTGGCATAAAACTACAAGAATCTCATCTCACCCTAATGGATTTTTCGTCGGACAATTCGAGCAAAATTAATGAATTATCGTCGATTTTAGAGCGCATCTTAAAAAATGATGTGCAGCAAGGCGACGTAGTTACAGAAAAATTACTGGCCGATATAATTACCGTATATATAACAAAAGACCTATATAAACCAGGGCAGCAAATTTACCTAAAAGATTTATCTGTAGTCTCCGATATAGGCAAGAATACCAATAATAAACTATTAGATAATTGGCCCACAGGACCTGTCACCGCTGCGATTCCTCTTGAAGCTGGCCGCCGCCTTTCAGAGGATGATATAAAAGCATCCAATTATGTGGTTGTCACCAAGAAGACTGTGATCAACGGTCAAATAATCACTCCAGACCTAATTGAGACCAGACTCGAGCCAATAAAAGCATTTGGGGCCAAACCAATTAAAGACATGGCTGTTGTTTTGGGACTGGCGGCGAGCAGAACACTTCGCAAAGGCGACACAATAACATTCAGCGATTTAGTTGTTGCGGACTTAATAAAAAAGAATGAGAGGGTCCGATTAAAAATACAACGGGGTCTTATCCAAATAACCCTTGAAGCGATAGCGCTCGAAAATGCTAAAATGGGAGAGCAAGTGAATCTCATTAATCCTGAGTCCGGACGACAAGTACAAGGGATTGTGACTGGCAGGAATGAGGCGAAGGGTCTTTGAACCATTTAACTGATATCTTTAAAAAAGAGTGTTAAAGTTTTCTGGTAAAGAGTCGATTATCCTTTAATGAAATTAAGTGACGAGGTATCTGCCATGACAGATCCGATTTTAGGAGTAGGCGGAAATTTTATTTCTGCAAAAAAAGCTGATCAAAAAGAGAGCGAAGTATCTCTTGATAATCAAGGTGCCGTGAGACCAAATCCAAGCGTCGAGGATCCTGGAAATGGTTCTGTTGACCGCGTGCAGTTAAGTAATGAAGTAGTAGCGGAACTGGACAGAGCCGGATTCGATGAGGAGAAAGTTGCTCAAATAAAACAAGCTTTAGCCGATGGAGATTACCCTATAGACACTAGGCGAATTGCAGAAGGCTTTACGGAGTTTGAAAAATTGCTGTAGCCTGAAGATATGCGAAACGATGATTTAGCTCCTCTACTAAGATCGATCCAGGGTCTAGAAGCGATTCTGGGTGAAGAGTTTGAGGCACTGAGAATCCAAAAAATTGATAAATTTGAAGCCGCACAGACTGAAAAAATTGGTTTGCTTAGACACATAGAAAGCTTCAAACTTCCAGGCGTAAATGGCAATCCGAAAGAACTACAGCAATTAGTAAATAACTCGCTTTGGAACCAAATTACCACCACTCTCGAAAAATGCAAAAAGGCTCATTCGCGAAACGAGTTACTCATTTCCAAACAACTTGACACAATTCGAGGAGCGCTCTCTGCTCTTCAAAACCAGGACCCGTCCTCGACTCTAGAATTGTACACAAAGCTTGGGCAGAAACGTGCCACCCGCCGGTCAATATTATCTGGCGATGCCTAAGATAGTGGCCATGGAAAAAGAAATCGATCGAGGACTAGTTAGAGTTTTCGTCGTTATTTCGACACTTTTTCTTTGCGTTGCATCTTTAAATATCTTTAAAAGTGACTGGTCTGAATGGAAGACAAGGCCTTCTGTTGAATGCGATAAGGGAGATGAAGCTCATCAATTCGCATATGTAACCGCAAATCGAGTAAATATTCGAGATTTACCGACTGTTTTTTCTAACGTATTGACCCAGAAAAACAGAAATGATGAAGTTACAGTTATTTGTGAATTTGGCGTATGGGCTCGTATTAATGAGCCGAATACTGGATCGGAGATTTGGATTTCTTCAGGACTAGTTACTCTTCAGGCTAATCAACCTTTATCCCTCCAGATGAAGATCACGTTTTTGGCTCTATTTGTCTTGGGTGCAGGGGGCTTAATCATTTGTCAGGCAAAGCCCAAATGGATCGGTAGAGCAATGAATTTATTGCTGCAAACCCAAGACCTTCCACCTCACGCCAGGCCATTAATTTCAGTCCCTCATAAGTAAGTTATAAAATTAGAGCGGCTGACTGAATTCTTTTTGATTACTGTTATACACATCTGGTTTTTAGGAAAACTTACGACACATTTTAATACTTTATATATAGCCAATCGAAGCCCTCAAGGGATGGCTCCGTCTAGTTGGTAAGTCAATCGAGTATCGTAAATATTTTCAGAAGTTTACCTGTGCGGATGAACTCAGTTGACAATCTAAGTGATCAAAAAAGCACTTAATGAACTAGGTATCCTCGGGAACTAGGCCTTTCAACCAATATGCCCAGGCGAGCATCACTGCGACAGCCTGATATAGGGTTTCTGGTATTTCCTCCGATAAACCAATTTCTGAAAGAGCAGCAACTAACTGAGTATCCTCAGCGATGAAAATGCCATGCTTTTTCGCCTCTGCAATAATTTCTTCGGCGAGCTCATCGGAGCCCTTAGCAATAAGCGTTGGGGATTCCTGCGCGCCATATTCCAAAGCGACCGCTTTTTTGTACCGACGCTTCATGCTTCCACATCCAAATTTATATTGCTCGGGGCTTGTTTATTTAAGAAATCAGATCGCACTGCATTTAAGATTTGCAATGATTCAATAGTCAACCCAATTTCAGAGAAAGCGTCCCTTAGATCAATGGCTGACTTTTTAGCCAGAGCGGCAGTTTGGGCCTCTTCAGCCCAAATCACAACATCCACGACAGAACCCTTAAACGTTGATTTAAGCCATACCTCACCCAAACGATCGATTGATGTGTGTAGATTGATAACCCAGATATGACCATCTAGTCCATCGACCTTATTTTTATATTCGAAAATCAGTTCAACAGGCGCTTGATCACGAAACAATAGTAAAGCAGCTAAGCCCTGCTGCTCGCGACTTGTATTATTAGGTGTCGCATCCAACTGTAAACTTTCGATATCTCCAATTAATTCTCCAATACGTGAGGACAAGTCTGATTGACCTGGAAGTAGTCTTAATATTTGCCTCAGCCAGGGCTTCAACGTTTGAGAAGACAATGAAATCCCCTCCATTAAAGCTCGTTCCGTATTTAGCCCACCAAATCGAACTGCTCGAGCAATCAGCTCCGAGTTCAAATTCGTAGAATTTAGTCGATTACCGGCCAATTGTTGCGCCTGCTTGTCAAATCCCGCATTTTCCAACAGCGAGTCCAGAGTTCGTGGAGCCAGTAAGTTAGCTATTTGCAAACGATTGACTGGCCTTGCTATCACCTCTGCAAGCACAGCAGATATGCCACTCATAGCGGCTGCCTGGCCCTGCGACGCAGCAGGTAGCGCCTGCACATGAAGACTGAAGCCATTTTGCCCTTGCATCACCCTCAGTTGAACTAGTCCCTCGGTTAAGCGAGTGCCGGGAGGCAAAGGAATCTCTCTGTCATTAAGTTGCAGCGACATTTTATTTCCTGCGCCACCCACTAGCGCTTGAACCACCTGGCCAGCCTTGAGGCCGAGCTCCGCAGCAATCGGCTGGGTAATTGGAATAGAATTTGGTAAGGCATCCGGTGCAATAGGACGCGGCATAGCCAAACTAAAATCAGGAATTAACATACCCCTTTCCTTCTCGAGTCCGCTAAAAGAACCTACCACTGAACGAACCAACTCAGTCTGGCTTTTTGGCAACTCCTCAACATTTTTGACTTTACCATATTGAATTAATGTCGGCCTGTGCGACAGTATTTGAGTCGCTCTTCGAGAATCAATATTAGTGAACGCTCTTACAACTGGGTGCTGCTTTTTAAGAAGGGTGGCAGCCTCGATCGCTCTGCCCGAAAATATTCCAGAATTCAACGATCTATCAGAAACAATACGTATCCGAACCGCGGATGGAGCTTTGACCGTTCCAGTAAAAACTAAGCCGTTAGTCTCAGAGACCAATGCCTTCATGTGAATTGGCCCCGTGGTCGCTAAAAGTAAAATTAAATCGCGATTAGATTCGACCATAATAGCTGGACTCTTAGGTATACCAGATGCTAATAATATTATGGAATTATTGGCCTTATCGTAAGTCAATTCAAACTCATGAGACGTAAGGGGATAACTTATCCTCCTATCGAAGTAGAAAGATCGGAGCTCACGTGAAACGATCTGCTGCGCGATTTCCGATCCGATCTGACTCGGAATCGCCGCCACCATTTAAGGGAACCGAATCCAGTTTGCTTTTACCCCAGCAATATTTTTTTTCAGCCGATTTGGAGATTTTTTAAAAATAACTTGGCGCAGGTGATCAATATTTGGAACGTGAAGGACAGAGCCTGCATAGAGCCAATTAGGGTTATTTCGGCGAAATGCATGAGAATTTGCTCGAACGAATGCTTGTCGCAAAATTTTAATCTTGATTGATGTATTCGGCGCTAAACGTTGGATGATCATGTCAAGAGTCTCACCTCTACGCACTCGATAAGTTCCGTCGGTGACCACCTTAGCTGTAGGCATTTTTTCTTTTATGTTTTTAGAGTCAGATTGGAGTCCAACGGTTGGAACCGGCACCCTCAACACCTCAACTTCACCTTCTATGTCTTTCAATAGTCTTGATACGGCTTGGTCAATAGACATCTCGTTTGCAGCAGCAGGTGTAACGACTGCAACTATAAAGAGCCAAATTAATCTACGCATGACGATTCCTCGTTAAAAAGGTAGTGCAACCTTACCACCAATCTCTTTAAGTTCAGGTCCAGCAGCAAGTTCAATTGATGCACTATTTTCTTCCAAATAAATAACTTTCCATAGAGTTAAATCGGAGAGAGCTCCAGGATCTAAAGCCCTTTTAGGAACATTTTCCCGATCGACAAGTAATAGACGATCATTCACATTGATACCCGAGGCACGACCACCGTCTATTTGGTAGGACTCGTCCGGACGCCTGGTCACATTAAAATGGATTGGTTCACATCGTGCGTATTGATTTAAGGCACTGCTCCAGCTCTCGGTTAGGCTGGCAAGTACCAGCCGCAGATCGTGAGCTAATAACTCCTCACTGTATTCCACTCTTCTCGCCGGAATCCTTACTTGTTTCTGGTCACTCCAAACAAGACTCCCATCATTTTCATTTCGTAGCGCTACAGAGATTCTTACCCAAGCTTCGTCAAACCATGAGGGAGTACCTTTAAAATACGCACTAACAGGATCAGATCCAGGAATTCTCTCCGGCTTATGTCCGAGAATTGCGGTCCCAGGGGATATACTTACGGTCAACCCATATTGAGCTACTGTAGGAACTACACCGGTTACCACTCGTAAATAAGGGTTCAAAGCGGCTGATATATCCACCAAACTCCAAAACGAGCTGTTTGCTAGTTGCTTTTTTAGTTGCTGTTCAGAAAAATCCCCAATCTGTTTGACAATTCCAAATTGATCCACGTCAAAACGACCATTAAATTGGGATGGTTCAAACACGACCGTGCGCGTCAGATGATCATCTTCCATAAAACATTCCGGAAGGGCGCCCATCTTCTCATCTAACGAAATTTCAACTTTAGGACGATTCATTTCTTCAAGATATCGTTTGACTTGGACACCTCTAACACGGACCTTCGATCTAATCAAAGTACTTTCATGTAGTTGGCCTTCTCCATCTAGCCAAGATGTATTTACTACATTTGTCTCAGCAGCTTGTGCACTGACGACCAACTGCTCTTTGATTTGAACTAGAATCGCATCATCGGTTGTAGGATCAGCATTTGGCCGAGCATGAGATGCACTGTAAGCAAAACCGCTCATTCCAAGGCTAATCAAAATCGAAATGAACGGACTCATAATCACCGGCACTTAAGATCGACTCGTCAAAGATGAGAGATACAAAGTCCTCAAATCGTCAACAACTGATTGATCCAGCGACATTGTAGTTTCGTAAGTGTCATCGCCGACTGGTGCAATGCTCACCACCTTGGCACCATAAATTACACCTTCAACCTGAGTCCTAAACGTATCACTCAGGACAGACATGTCCGCTATAGTAGTAGACGCGTCAAGATATTGACCATATACCTGTTCTGTCAAACCTCTGTAGGCATCTAATTTGGATGCGCGGATTGCCAATAATCGCTGCTGCGCATCTACGTCTGATGGTTGTACACTGATCACAGCGTATCCAGTTGACCGAATAGCACTTCTGCGCTCCACTACTGGGAGAGCTTTTGAGGGGGCATTGCCGGTATTAGCGGCAGAAGCTTGCCAGGATGATGGCATAGGTAAACTACATCCCGAAACCAAGCTTAAACCCAGAATTGACAAGATGGTTGTTAGTAATCGCATATTTATTCTCCGAATCTGTAAAAGAAAACTCCCCGAGATACAAGCACGTTTGATGCCAACTGTTAGGCCTAGCTTCGAATTAATATATGGCCTATTACAAAAAGCTTTACCAGTTTCGCCGCTGGCTCAATATTTTGACCCCTGCCAAACAGCTACTGGCTGTTGTCGGTAGCATATCTATACGCCTTGGCATTAGTTTTGCTTAACTTTTAGAGGTAAAACACGTCACACTTCTAGCGGACCTGTAACATACTGAATTAGAGGATTTTTTTTGCAAATCGCCCTGTCAAATATTCGTCAAAAGCTTCCGCAGATGGGACAGTGGGTTCCTCGGCTGGATTTAAAGGCCATGGGAATCCCTGCACTAGTCCTCTTGATTATTGCGATGTTAATTCTCCCGCTGCCAACCGTTTTACTTGATATCTTGTTTACTTTAAACATCATGATCGCGTTAATTGTGATTATGATCAGTATCCATACTGAACGCCCACTGGATTTCTCCTCATTTCCATCAGTCCTTTTATTCGCAACAATGCTGCGCCTATCTCTAAATGTAGCGTCTACTAGGATTGTCTTGGTCAATGGGCACGAAGGGACCGATGCTGCCGGCGAAGTGATAGAGGCCTTTGGAAATTTTGTCATTAGTGGAAATTACCTGGTCGGTTTTATCATTTTTGGCATTTTGATGATTATTAATTTTATTGTTGTTACCAAAGGTGCTGGGCGAGTTTCAGAAGTAATTGCAAGGTTCACGCTTGATGCAATGCCTGGGAAACAAATGGCAATCGATGCAGACTTGAACAGTGGGGTTATTGATCAAGAAGAAGCCAAAATTCGGCGGGCTGAAATCTCCCAAGAATCCGATTTTTTTGGCTCAATGGATGGTGCCAGCAAATTTGTCCGCGGCGACGCAGTCGCCGGGCTGTTGATTTTAATCATAAATATAATCGGCGGTTTGACTATTGGCGTCTCCCAATACGATATGTCCTTTAGTGACGCCGGTGAAATTTATGTACTTTTAACAATCGGAGACGGGCTCGTTGCTCAAATTCCCTCTTTAATCTTGTCTCTAGCTACAGCGATAATAGTCACTCGAGTCACAACCAGCCAATCAATGACCGACCAGACAACATCCCAACTGGGCAATCCAACAGCACTATATGTGACTGCCATAATACTGCTGTTGCTGGGGATAATTCCAGGAATGCCCTCAACTGTTTTCATTTCATTAGCGGTTTTCTCAGCTGGAATCGGGTTTGTAGTCCAACGCCAACGAAACAACGACACTGATACGCTAAAGGAAAAAGAACAAGACAAGAAAAAAGAGCCAAAAGAGGAGCAAGATGTCCAGTGGGAAGATGTAAGTCAAGTAGACTTAATTTCTCTGGAAATCGGATACGGTCTTATCCCTTTAGTCAATACCGAAAGCGGGGGTCAAT